>NZ_DGMR01000009.1:0-65647 GCF_002388495.1 Thalassospira sp. UBA4513 | reverse complement strand
TTGGCGGCGGGAACGCCGGCATAAACCGCAACATGCATCAGGGTTTCACGGATATCATCGCGTGTTGCCCCGGTATTCAAAGTCGCCCGAATATGCATGGCAAGTTCTTCTTCGTGGCCAAGCCCCGCAAGCAGTGCGATGGTCACGATAGAGCGTTCACGCTTGGTGAAGGCGTCGCTTGTCCAGACACCGTTCCAGACATTCTCGGTGATATAGCGCTGAAAACCTTCGTCGATTTCCGTAATTTTTTGGGTGGCGCGATCCACATGTGCATCGCCCAAAACGGAACGGCGGGTTTTCATGCCAACGTCATACCGGCTCTCAGACAAGGTTCTTCTCCTTGGTAAATCGGTCGATCAACCGGGTCAGCAATTCCGGGGTTTCGATGCATGGCAAATGCCCGACCCCGTCAATCAATTCGAATTCGGCATTGGGGATCATGTCTGCCGTGGCGCGTACCACATCGGGCGGCGTTGCCAGATCTTCCGATCCACAGATACATAATGTCGGCACAGCAATTTTTGCCGCCGCATCGCGCAGATCACCATCGCGCAGCGCAATACAGGTCCCGATGTAACCCTCAACCGTGGTACGCACCAGCATGTCGCGATACATCGCGGTTTCGAGAACCCGTTCCTTGCGGAAGGTCGGCGAAAGCCAGCGTTCCATGATCGCATCGCCCATGGATGCAATCCCGTCGGCCTTGATCGCCTCGATCCGGGTGTTCCAGCTGTCATAATCGCCAAGCTTGGCGGCGGTATCACACAGGATCAGACCCCGCACGCGGTTTGGCACCAGTTCGGTGACTTTCTGGGCGATCAGACCGCCAACAGACAGACCGCAAATGATCACTTGATCAAGGCCAAGGTAATCAAGCAACCCGATCAGATCATTGGCATGCAGCGCGACGTCATAAGGCGCATCACCAATCCCCGACAGGCCATGCCCGCGTTTGTCATAGGTCACGATGTTGAACGTTGAGGAAAGCGCATCAACGACATCATCCCAGATGCGAAGATCCGTCCCCAGAGAATTTGCAAAGACCAGTGCCGGGCCGTTTTTCGGGCCTGACTGGCTGTAATGAATGTGTGTCCCGTTGACCGGGGCGACTTGCAGACTCATTATCGTTTCCACCCTGCTTGTTTGCACTCACATTCGCAGATGGTTTTGGTTATGTAAAATGAGGAATTGCGTAATTTGCATAACTATATAATTATGCATGAACCAGCCATAAGAACATTCTAAACTGTTGATGTATAGGGCACCCATGCTTGATCAACGCATTAAATTCCGCCATCTGACCTGCTTTCTTGAGGTCGCGCGCCAACGCAGTGTCGTCAAGGCAGCCGATACGCTTTCGATCACCCAACCCGCTGTTTCCAAAACCATTCGCGAGCTGGAAGAACATCTTGATGCGCGGTTGTTTGACCGATCAAAGCGCGGCGTCACCCTGACCGACTTTGGCAAGGTTTTCCTACGCTATGCCGGGGCAAGTGTTACGGCCCTTCGCCAAGGTGTCGACAGCATCAGCCAGGTGCGCATGCAAGGCGGGCTTTCGATCAATCTTGGGGTCCTGCCCACAGTTGCCGCCAGCGTGATGCCCAACGCCATTCGTCATTTCAAAACGCTGAGCCCCGATACGACGGTCAAGGTCGTGGCTGGTCCGAACGTGATGTTGATGGGACAATTACGCGTGGGTGAACTTGATCTGGTGGTCGGACGACTGGCCGAACCCGATCAGATGTCGGGATTGTCGTTCATACATTTATATTCCGAGCATATTTCGCTGGTCGCCAGACCGGGCCATCCGTTGCTGGCCGACAAGAACCCGGACATTACCCGCATTCGCGAATTCACCGTTCTGGTGCCGCCGAAACACGCGATTATTCACCCAACGGTCGACAAGATGCTGATTGCGCATGGCATTGGTGCGATCCCCGACCGTATCGAAACCGTTTCGACATCTTTCGGGCGTGCTTTTACGCGCGAAACCGACGCGATCTGGATCATTTCGAACGGGGCTGTGGCATCCGACATTGCCGAAGGGCATCTGGTCGAACTGCCGATCGATACCAGCGATACCTTTGGTCCCGTTGGGTTGACGACCAGAATTGATTCGCCAATTTCGCCGCCGGTTGAAATGCTGATCAATGCTGTGCGCGAAGAAGCACAACGTCATCACAGTGCACAGGCAGGGGCGAAAGGATAATCATTTGGTTATGGATATGTGCTTACATATCATTATACATAACCATCACGTACCGATTAGATTGCCTTTAATTCGACATGGCTGAAATGCGCCAAACGCAAGTCATGTGATAAAAAGAAGAACAAAAACAATAACAAAAAGAACTCTTGGAAAACTTCGCACGCTAGATGCGCATCGTGGCTGAACGTTTGTCAGCGCAATGAACGCGACAAGACGTTCAAAGGAGGAAGAGAATGAAACAGATCACCAAATTGCTTGCCGGTGCAGCTGTCGCGACGATGGTGTCGTTCGGCGCACACGCACAGGAAGTCACCCTGACCGTCCACCATTTCCTGGGTCCGAAAGCACCGGCCCAGTCGAAAATGATCGAACCGTGGGCCAAGAAAATCGAAGAAGAATCAAACGGCCGTATCAAGTTTGAAATCTTCCCGTCCATGTCGCTGGGCGGCAATCCGCCGGAACTGTATCGTCAGGTCCGCGACGGCGTTGCCGACATCGTCTGGACCCTTCCGGGTTACACCCCGGGCGTATTCCCGCGCCTTGAAGTGTTTGAACTTCCGGGTGTTCACCTTGGCGATGCACGCGCAACCAACCTTGCGATGTGGGATCTTCGTGATGAATATGCCGAAGACCTTACTGACATTCACCCGCTTGCCGTTCACGTGCATGCCGGTCAGGCAATCCACCTGACCAGCAAGGAAGTCCGCACCGTTGATGACGTCAAGGGCCTGAAGCTGCGTACCCCGACGCGTACCGGTTCCTGGGTGATTGAATCCTGGGGTGCCGAGCCCGTTGGCATGCCGGTTCCGGCCCTGCCGCAGGCCATGTCGCTTGGCGTGGTTGATGGCGGTCTGGTGCCGTTCGAAGTTGTTCCGCCGCTGAAACTGGCTGAACTGATTTCCTATTCTGTTGAAGGCGAAGGCGTAAATTCACGCTTTGGCACCTCGACCTTCCTGTTTGCGATGAACAAGGACCGGTATGAGAGCCTGCCCGACGACCTGAAAGAAATCATCGACCGTAATTCCGGCCGTGATTTTGCGGCTGAAATCGGTGACGTGTTTAACGGCGTTGAAGAAGTCGGCAAGCGCATGGTCAACGAAGGCAAAGGTCAGGTCGTTCAGATCACCGCTGCCGAAAAGGCAACCTTTGACGATGCGTCTGCATCTGTTGTTGATCGCTGGATCGAAGAAGCCAATTCCAACGGCATCGATGGCGCGAAACTTGTCGAAGATGCCAAGGCCGCTGTTCAGAGCCACACCAAGTAACATCCCGACGTTGCTGGTAAATCTTGTGGGGTCACGTATCATGTCGATACGTGACCCTCTGTTCCCGCAAGAATGTTAGAGATATGAAAAACGTGCTCTACAAGGCCGCTTCGTGGCTTGCTATTGCCGGTGGCATGCTTGCCCTGCTGATCTCGATTGTTACGATCGTTAACGTGACCGCCTTTGGTCTCGACAAGATCGCCCGGCTGTTTGATGCCAACGTCCCGGCCATTATCGGCTATGAGGACTTTGTCAGCATGATCGTCAGTTCGGCGGCGTTGATGTTTTTCCCCTATTGTCAGGCACATCGCGGCCATGTCGCGGTGGACGTTTTCATCAAGATGTTTCCCGACTGGTTTGCGCGGGTGGTCGATACCCTGTCGTCCGTTCTGATGACCGCACTTGCGCTGTTCCTGGGGTATATGATGGTCAATGGCCTGATCGAAGTGCGCAGCGACAATACCCTTTCGGCAATTTTGGGCTGGCCGATCTGGCCGTTCTATGTCCCGGGCATCATTGCGATGTTCCTGTGGGCGGCAATTGCCGGAAACCAGATTTTCGAGAGAGAGGCCGATGTCTGAACGTGAATTGATCGGCCTTGGTGGCCTTGCCCTTCTCTTTGTGATCCTGGCACTGCGTGTGCCCGTCGGCCTTGCCATGGTGGGTGTCGGCATCGGCGGCAACTATGTGCTTAGCCTGTTTTTCCCGTTCCTGCGCTTTGATCCCTATCTGCAGCAGTTTAAATCCCTGTTGTACGGGATTGTGTCGAACTACGAACTGTCGGTCGTGCCGCTGTTTGTTCTGATGGGGTATCTCGCAAGTCAGGCCAACCTGTCGCGCGATCTGTTTCAGGGTGTAAATGCCATCCTTGGCCGTTTCCGTGGTGGCGTTGCCATGGCGGCCATCGGGGCGTGTGCCGGTTTTGGCGCGGTGTGTGGATCATCGCTTGCCACCGCATCGACCATGGGCAAGGTCGCCCTGCCCGAACTTGATCGGCTGAAATATTCGCCGCGTCTGGCAACCGGTACGCTGGCTGCGGGTGGTACGCTTGGCATTCTGATCCCGCCGTCAGTCGCCCTTGTGATTTACGCGGTCACGGTCGAAGCATCGATCATTCAGATGTTTCAGGCCGCCATCATTCCGGGCCTGATTGCGGTTCTGTTCTTTATGGCGGTGATTGCCATTCAGGTGCGCCTGAACCCGTCACTGGCCCCGAAACCCGAACCGATGCCAGCCGCTGAGCGCAAGGAAGCATTGCTGCGCCTGATCCCGGTGATGGTGATCTTTGGATCGATCATTCTGGGGCTCGGTGCCGGTCTGTTTACCCCGACACCGGCGGCGGGTGTGGGCGTGTTCGCCATTCTGGTCTACGGCGTCTATATGCGCATTCGTGGCAAAGGTGGCCTGACCTGGAAAGGTCTGCGCCAGTCGCTTAAAGACACCGCGATCACATCCTCGATGATTTTCTTCATCCTGTTGGGTGCAGAAATCCTCAAGGGCTTCTTTAGCCGTGCCAACCTTCCGGCCTATATGGCAGAAGCCGCCGCCACCAGCGGCTTTGATCCGTGGCTTGTCATGGTTTTGATGTTGCTTGCCCTGATCCTACTGGGCTGCTTCATGGAAAGCCTGTCGATGATTGTCGTGGTTATCCCGTTCTTCTGGCCGGCCCTTGTTGATATCAATGGCGGCGACTGGGCGACGGCGGCAACAGCGGCCTATGGCATGGGGACCGAGGATCTGAAGATCTGGTTCGGGATCCTCGCACTCATTGTCGTTGAGCTTGGGTTGATTACGCCACCGGTGGGACTGAACGTGTTTATCATTAACGCACTCGCCAAGGGAGTCCCGATGAGCCAGACATTCCGCGGTGTGATGCCGTTCTTTGGCGCCGAGATCATTCGTATTCTGCTTCTGATCTTTGCGCCGATATTAACGTTGTTTGTGCCAACGCTGCTTGGCAATTAGCGACGCTAACAGAACTCGGAAAAGCCCGCCCATCATCTTGGCGGGCTTTTCTGTTGGTGTTCGGTGGTGTAAAATCTTTTGCACAAACAATGTTTGAAAGGCGTGGAGTTTGGCAGAAGATAAGGACCATTTTCGTGTCCGATTGCAAAACGTTCTTTGGGCGACGTGGGCGCATTTCCAGAGTTGGATGTTGGTGTACGTCGCTGTCCTCGCAGCTGCATTGGTTATTATTGCTGGAATATGGGGACCCTCCATGGTGGGAGGGTGCACGTCCCCTATTTGCAATGCTATCCGCTCCTTAGAATGGGAAGCCATGAGTGCTGGTTTGTTTGGCTTGGCAGGCGGCCTGTCTGTAATATCTGCGACCCGCTTGCAAATATCCGCTCAGTTGCGGTCGACGATGCGGCTTGTCGACCAGACATACGACATACACAGCGATACGTTGCAACGGCCAATTTCCAACGCGAAAACAGCAGTTGAGCAGTTGAGGCTTGCATTGGAAGAACTGCACGTTGTGTTGGTGCGGACTGCGGGAGACGCCGACAAAATCACAAACCAGCAGTTCTATGAAGCAGAATATATTGATCGTTACACAAATGAATGCAGAAAGATAAACCCACTTCTGGCGCACGTCGGTGATATCGTTAGACAGATTGGGCCAAGGGAATTTACTGGTGAAACGGCTGCTGCTCTCCTGCAGGTGCAAGAGAAATGCGCTTTGGCGGTATCCAGTATTGATACATGGGATCTTCGGAGGTCACAGCGGGACAAAACCCATAGTACAACGATCAGCAGCATAACTACTGCAACTAGTCTCTGTATGATTGCGGAGCAGTGCTTGAGTGCTCAACTTCGTCAGATCCGAAGTGACTATTCTGATACCGGTCATCTCATGCGAAAGTTGTTTCGGAGTATGCGATGAGATTCCAGTTGTCTATGATTTGACTGTCTACTTTGGTGATAAGCCCGCGCCAGTTTTGGCACATGCATTTCTTTTTTCCGGCTCGAAAACAGTCTAAACCGCCCTGACATAACGAAGATTAACCAATCGCAAATCAGAGCATCCATGCGCAACACCATCCCGATCTATAAGCTTTACGGCGAACGCGATGCGGCAACGAGCCCCCGCGCACGTGATGGCTATGATCTGGAAAATATCCCCGCATCCGATCCGCAACCGATCACCGAACCGGAATTCTTTCATCTTGAAAGCATCCCGGAACGATCACGCCTGCATGATTTGCACATCAAACCGCACCGCCATACCAACCTGTTTCAGCTGCTGTATATCACCCATGGCACGGCCGAGATCAGCTTTGATGATCAACATCTGACCATGCAGGCAGGCCAGTTGATTACGGTGCCGCCCGGCACCGTACATGGCTTTAAATTCAGTGATGATATTGATGGCTGGGTGATTTCTCTGACCGACTATCACCTGCAGGAAATTCTCAGCCCCGCACCCAAACTCCTCGCCCGGCTTGATCAGGCGATCTGCGTTGATACGCGGTCATCCTCTGGCGATGCCAACAGCCCGACCGATTTCCTGATATCGCAACTGGTCACGGAATATTACAGCCACAATACCGGGCGGTTGTTTGCGCTTCGTCATATTCTGGGATTGCTGTTGCTTGGTATCGGACGCACCGTGCCGCAGGATCATTCGGCACGCCTG
Source organism: Thalassospira sp. UBA4513 (assembly GCF_002388495.1). Classification (NCBI taxonomy): domain Bacteria; kingdom Pseudomonadati; phylum Pseudomonadota; class Alphaproteobacteria; order Rhodospirillales; family Thalassospiraceae; genus Thalassospira; species Thalassospira sp. UBA4513. The sequence continues at coordinate 58,533 of NZ_DGMR01000009.1, read as the reverse complement.
TCGCGCCAGGAACAAAAGGCCGAAAAATTCCGCAAGTTTCAGACGCTGGTCGAAACGTTCTATAAGCAGCACAAATCGCTTGATTTCTATGCCCGTGAAATCGGCGTCACCACAACCCAGCTTAACCGCATTGCCAAGGACATTTATGGCATGACCGCAAGCGAGGTGGTGCAAAACCGCCTGATGCTGGAAGCCAAGCGGACCCTGATCTATACCGACATCGCCATTCAACAGATCGGAGATAGTCTGGGCTTTCGCGATGCCGGATATTTTTCGCGCTTCTTTACCAAAAAGGCCGGGGTATCCCCGGCCCGGTTTCGCACTGATAATCGATAGGCTCTCGGCGTTGGGGCTCCTAGCTTCGCAACGTATCAAGTGTTAGCCACATGCGCACCTGATCGACCACCCGGCCAGACCGCGTTTTCCAACCCTTGGCAATGAACTTTTCCTCGCCAAACCCGACCTTGCGATACAGATTAAGCGCATTGTCATTGCCATCCACAACATTCAGCCACAGCTTTTCATAATCAGGCGTTTCGGCAATCTTGGCAGCTAAGCTTGATAATGCCGCCTTGCCAAAGCCCTGCCCGCGTTCAAACACCCCAAACTCATCGACCTTTGGCAGGCTTGTTGCCATCTCGGTCATATAGACATAGGCAACCGCCTTCTGATCAACACGAAACACCCAAAGTGCGGTGTCCTCTGATCCCGCCAGTGCCGCGCTCAGGGCATCATCGGGCACACGCGCAATCGCGTCATAAAACTGCGCATCTTCCATCATGTCGCGAATGCGCAGAAGTTCTTCATCGGTTGGCGTTTGCCAGGTTCCGGTAATCATGGCTGTGGTCCTGATGGGCTGGTGGTGGCGTTACAAGATGGCAGTGGTAAACAGCGAGCTCTGTGCGGTCAAGCACCACGAACCCACCCGCATCCCATCATCTGACGCCGGACAAATTGCCAATAGGACCCAAAGCCGCTAAAACCAGCCGATATCAACCCTGACCAAAGGCCGCACATGCCAAGCCCAACACCGAATGCGCCGCACGCCCGCCCTGCCCCGAATGGCAAAACCGCCATGGTGATCGGTGCCGGTCCGGCTGGCCTGATGGCGGCCGAACGGCTGGCCGGTGATGGCTACGCGGTCACGATCTATGAAGGCATGCCAAGTGCCGGGCGCAAGTTGCTCATGGCCGGGAAATCGGGGCTTAACATCACGCACAGCGAAGATCTTGAAACCTTTCTCACCCGCTATGGCACATCACGCGCACGGCTTGAACCGCATTTGCGCAAATTCGGGCCCGATCAAATCCGCGAATGGTGTGCGGGATTGGGTCTTGAAACCTTTGTCGGCTCGTCAGGCCGGGTGTTCCCGACCGCGATGAAGGCAAGCCCGCTTTTGCGCGCCTGGCTTAGGCGACTTGATGATCTGGGCTGCACCATCCACTATCGCCATTACTGGACCGGCTGGAACGACGCTGATCAGGCGGTTTTCAAAACGCCCGATGGCGAAATCACCGCCACCGCCGACATCACCATTCTGGCCCTTGGCGGCGGCAGTTGGAAACGGCTGGGCTCAGACGGCAAATGGATGGAAATCCTGCTTAACGCCGGGATCAAGTGCAACCCGTTCAAACCGGCCAATTGCGGCTTTGAACTCAATTGGACCGACCATTTGATCGACAAATGCGCTGGCTCTCCGGTTAAGGCCGTGACACTCACCTGTGGCGACCAAACCGTGCGCGGCGAATTCGTCATTTCCAAAACCGGGATCGAAGGCAGCGCGGTCTACGCCATCTCGGCAACGCTGCGTGATCAGTGGCTTGAAACCGGGGTTGGCACCCTCACGCTTGACCTCTGCCCCGACCGCACGCTGGGTGACGTCACCAACCGCCTGTCAAAGCCACGCGGCAAAAACTCACTGGGTAACCATTTACGCAAAACCCTCGGCCTTGATGCCACCAAAACAGCACTGATTTTCGAAGTCACCCCGCGCGAAACCCTGAACGACCCAACCGCCCTCGCCACGGCGATCAAAAACCTGAAACTCCAAATCAAAAAGCCCCGTCCACTGGACGAGGCCATCAGCACCGCAGGCGGTGTCGCATGGGAAGAACTCGACGACACCTTCCAACTAATCAACCGCCCCGGCACCTACTGCCTCGGCGAAATGATTGATTGGGAAGCACCAACGGGTGGGTATTTGTTGAGTGGGTGCCTAATCAAATACTAATTGAATGCCAAATTAATTTGGACGTACTTAACTGCCGTCTTCAGTACTGCCGTTTTCAGTTACCTGTGCTGAGAGGTTTAATTTGCGTACTAAATCTTGTTGGTCTTTCTTTGAAACCAGTTCGCAATTACAAGGATTATCAATTACGCAAATCGTGACATGAGAATTTTTACTATAATTTTTAGCTTGATTCAGCCCGTCTTCAAGAGCTTCAATAGGTGTCGGGAAAGTATTTTTTGTTGATATCCGGTAACTTCCCGGATGATTTGATACAAAGTCAAATACGTCCACTTCACAACTGAAATCTGTTTTATTCGCAACATTTTCCACTAAATGAATTGAAAAAGAACATTTTTTATTCGTTTCAATTCGCACCTCTTGTAAGCGAATCATTTCCGGCTCCAATTTTCACAAATATCATTCCCTACTCTGATTTGGACAGAAAATGACACCATACATGTTAGTTAATTTATGGCGTATATTTTCATCTCATTAGTCGTATTTATACCAAGCTTCATAATCTTTCGAAGTGGTGGATGCACGCCCTCCCTTTCGGGTATTGCAGGATGAACATGTCAACTGAAGGTTTGTCACACAATTTCCGCCTCCTTTTGCTAAAGGGATGATGTGATCAAAATGTAGAGAGTTTTCTTGCGTGACCAACTTTGTTAAATCCGTCTTACACAGAACGCAGCGCCCCTTATCTCTGTGATAAATGGAATTTTGGGCCCACATCGGGATACGAGACCTTTTTAGATGACCTGATCTAGTAAATGCTTCAGGCCTAAATAGCCGAGCGGTATCCGAGACGTACCAAGATACAACGTCCCAGAATGCTGCAAGAGTAGCTCGGTTTGAAAAAAGCACATGAAACACTTGCTTGGTAACATTCTCACAAACGTCATTGATCAAGTTGTCCTGAGACAGTTGCTCAAGATACTCATACCCATATACAAGGCTGCCCCCATGAGGGTCGTTTGATGCTGAGCTCACTTTTATGTCGTTTGCATCAAGCAAATAATCAACCCAGAAGGTTCCGATGGTTTTGCTTTTTTCAGCTTCCTCATAAATAACGCTTGATATTACACTTTCTATGAATATGTGAAAAGGCGTCCATTTTGGAAAGCTGTGAGTAAGACTAATTGATGCCATATCGCCAAAAATGTCTTCTATATTTCTAATATAGCTGGATGGATTTCGTGTGACTGTATCGACGATCTGACAAATGTAGTAAAGATCAGTAGTGGAGACATTCTGTAGCTGTGTCACCAAACCCCACTCCTCCATAGAAAAAAAGGGACAGATTTATTTTCTGCCCAAAACGTCAGGTCACTCTTGCGACCAAGGTTCCAAATCATCCGCATCAACCTTGAAGACAGACGCAATTTTCGTCGCCAGCTTTTTTGACAGCGGACGCGCGTTCCGTTCAACAGCACCGATATAGGTTCCGGTCACCCCCACTTTCGCGCCCAATTCTTCCTGTGTGAGATCATAATACTCGCGATATACGCGCACCGGATTTTCACCGTCACTCAGACGCTTGATCACCGCAGCAGGAAAACGCACACCATCATCGTGCGCCACGGCTTGATCATAGGCCATTCTGTCCAGATCATCTTCTGTCGGCTTGAAGAGTTTTACATATTCATCCCATGGCACGACGGCGAATTCGGGTTTTTCATCTTTGTAAATGATCTGATGAGGCACATTCATCGCCTGTCTCCTAAAGCTTGTCGTAAACGTCACCACGCGGGCCAACTTTCAGCACATCAAGAATGACGCCATCCTCGGTATAGACCACCCGGTATTGCCCAACGCGCAGCCTATGGGCCGAAACACCCCTAAGCGGTTTTATATCGAGATCGGTGCGCAGTGGATTTTGGGCGATCAGGTCGATTTTCTGCAAAATACTGTCACGCGTCTTTTTGGGTATCTTGCGCAATGCTTTGCGCGCATCCCTTGCATAGACGATCTGAAGCATCTCACGCACCTCAAATACAAACTTTTAATAACATAAACACAAACAAACAACAACAAATCTTGTTCGAATGTGGTCGCCGAAAATATATACTATTAGGATAACAATACCGTTCGAAATGCATCTTTTACGACTAAAAGGTCATAAAAGACATGACCAACCAAACCAAAGCCGGCCAAAAGGCACACGCCATCAAAAGATGGGGCAAAATTTGCAATGCAACATCGTCTATGCCTTAATACCCACCTTCAAATTTCAAAAATCCAAGAATAAAAACAGAGAGGTGAGCCATGACGGGTGCCAGTGATGGCAATTCCAGAGGTACGGATATTTCCGATAGCGCATCCGACCTGACGCGGATGACCGATGCAGGACCGGAGGCCCTTGCCGCCTATTACGACAAGTGGGCGGAAAGCTATGATGCGGATTTGCCCAAGATGGGCTATGACGCGCCCAAGCGGGCGGCGGCCATCATGGTTGAGCACGGGGTGCCGTTTGACGCACCCGTTTTGGATGCCGGATGTGGCACCGGGTTGACGGGTTTGGAGCTTTCAAAGGCCGGATATAGCGATATCACCGGCATTGATCTTTCGCTGGAATCCCTGCAGGCGGCCGAGGCCAAGGGCGTTTATCGTCACCTTAAGAAGCGCGACATGAACCAAACGCTGGCCTTTGGCGACAATGGCTTTGCCGCTGTTCAATGTATTGGCACCCTGACCTATGTCCGCGAAATAAAGCAGCTGTTTTCGGAATTTTGCCGGGTTGTGAAGCGCGGCGGGATTGTGTGCTTTACCCAGCGCACCGATCTTTATGACGACGCCTTCATCAAGGCCATTCAGGCCACCATCAAGGCCAAAAAATGGGAGATGATTTCCCATTCCGACCCGATGCCCTATCTGCCCAACCACGAAGATTTCGCCGACAAGAAGCACATTTTCTATGATCTGTACCGGGTGAAATAACCCTGCGATCCGGGCTCTATGCCCACCCGCCTAGTGGCAATGAACCGTGCCCGCCTTGCGATCCATGTGGCAGCACTGACCGGGTGGGGAGCTTTTGCGGCATCCGCCACCATGTTCAATCGCCTGATCCACAGTCACCGGCTGCGCGTTTGTCGGTTCCGGCATAACCGCCAGGCCGAGCGCAAACGGCAAGGCGGCGGCAATCATCAGAACTGTTTTCATCGTTATCCTCCCTGTTTATCCCGTGATGATAACATCCTCACGCGGCAGACATACTAGCTTTAAGGGCAGGTCAAAAAGATAGTTGACATGATCAACCATTTTTATATAGTTGACAGTATCAACCAATTAAGGATCGCGTCTGCCCCCACAAGCGCCCCACGCTTTGCCGACGCGATACCAAGGCGACATGCCGTGCCTGAAATAAAGGCCCCTTCGCGCACACCATTTGATAAAGAGACTGCCCCATGCCGATCCCTCATATCCCCCGACTTAAGATATCACCCGAAGTGCATCCCGATGGGCTGCCGGGACCACGGCGCATTTATGCGGCACTGGCGCTTTTGATCACAATCATGATGGCGGTGCTTGATGGCACGATCATGAATGTCGCCCTGCCCGCCATCGCCCATGATCAGGGCGCAACACCGGCCCACGCGATCTGGGTGATTACGGCGTATCAGTTGGCCATCGTGGTGGCCCTTTTGCCGTTTGCAGCCCTTGGCGAAGCCATCGGGTTTCGCAAGGTTTACCTGAGTGGGGTTGCCCTGTTCGGGGTGGCATCCGCCCTGTGTGCGATGGCCCCGACGATCGAGCTTCTGACGGCAGCGCGCGTATTGCAGGGCCTTGGGGCGGCTGCGATCATGAGCATCAATGCCGCCATCATGCGCCATGTTTTCCCGCATGCGAAACTCGGTCAGGCGATTGGCTGGATCGCGATGACGGTGTCGGTTTCGGCCGCCGCCGGGCCCAGCATTGCCTCGGCCATCATGGCGGTTGCCAGCTGGCACTGGCTGTTCTTGATCAATCTGCCGATGTCGGTTCTGGCGGTTGTGATTGGCTATTTCAGCCTGCCGTTCAATACGCCAAGCCGCGCACGGTTTGATTTCATCAGTGCGTTTTTAAATGTCCTGACCTTTGGCGGGCTTGTCGCGGCGCTTGGCAATATGGGCATCGAAAGCAACCCGATCCTGATCGGCGTACAATTTGCAGTATCGTTTGTTGCCGGTGTCTTTCTGGTGCATCGCCAATTGTCACGCACCCGCCCGATGCTGCCGCTTGATCTGTTGAAAATTCCGGTCTTTGCCTGCTCCATCGGGTCATCAATCACCGGTTTTTGTGCTCAGATGATTGCGTTCGTCACCCTGCCGTTCTATTTCCACGATGTGTTGGGACAAAGTGCCACCATGACAGGTCTTTTGATGACGCCATGGCCGGTGGCGACCGCGATCATTGCCCCGATTGCCGGACGGTTGGCCGACAGGTTTTCGCCGATCCGTCTGACCGGGATTGGCATGGCGGTCTTTGCCATCGGGCTTTATGGCACGACGCTGGCGGCCGATGCCGGTGGGCTGGCGCCGATCATTGCCGCCCTTGCGCTTTGTGGGGCCGGATTTGGTCTGTTTCAGGCGCCCAATAACCGCCTGATGCTGACCAGTGCGCCGCGTGAACGGTCCGGCGGGGCAAGCGGGCTTTTGTCCACCGCACGCCTGACCGGCCAGTCGGTTGGTGCGGCCCTTGCCGCCATTCTGATTGGCACCGGTGGTGGCTTTGACCTTGCGACCATCATGATCGTCGCCAGTGGCTCGGCCGTTACTTCCGCCATCATATGCGAAGGACGCCGCCATGCCCTTCGTTCCGGCTTGATTGCCAGCCCGGCTGGCCTGTGAGGAAGAAACGATTGTCATGACCGAAGAAGATCAGGTCCACGTCCCGGGTGAAACCCTGCATCGGTTGGTGCATGCCTATAAACGCAGACTGATGCATGCGATGCAGGCAGCCGACATGCCGATGCCGATTTCGCACAAGCGGGTGATGAAATGGATTGTCAAAATCCCCGGCATCACCGCCCAGCAAATGGCCGAAAAATCCGGTCAGGACAAAGGCCGGATCACGCGGCTTTTGAAAGAACTTGAAAATGACGGGCTGATTGAACGCCGCCCGCACCCCGAAGATCGACGGAGCCAAACACTGCATTTGACGGCCGCCGGCAGCGCAAAAATGGAAGATTTCCGCGCTGTTGAAAAAGAAGTCAGATCCCGAATGACCAGCGGCCTTACGCCACAACAGATCCATGATTTTGTCGAGATCGCCAATCTGATGTCCGACAATCTGGAAACCCACAAATGCAAGAAACTGGACTTTGCGGCCGATGGCCCAAAGGACCAAGGAGTGAAGAAATGAGTAAACCTTCCACACGCGATCTGACCGTGATCAGAAAGGGATACGTCACCCCCAATATGCTACGCGTTACCCTTGGCGGTGACGGCATGAAGGACTTCCCAGACGATCAGGAAAGCGCCTATGTCAAACTGATGTTCCCGATTGAAGGCGACGACAAGGGCCGCGTTTTGCGCCGGACATACACCGTGCGTCATGACCGCATGACCGATCAGGGCCGCGAGATCGATATTGATTTCGTCATGCATGGTGCTGGCAATGGTGATGATGGTGTGGATGATCATGACCATGGCGGCCCCGCCTCAAACTGGGCGGTCAATTGCAAGCCCGGTGATGTGATCACCATCGGGGGCCCCGGCCCGAAAAAGCTTGTTGATCCGACCGCCGACTGGTTCCTGATTGTTGGCGATATGACGGCACTTCCGGCCGTATCGGTCAATCTGGAAACCCTGCCGGGTGACGCACGCGGCTATGCCGTGATCGAAGTCCGGTCAGAAGCCGACATGCAGGATTTGAAAAAGCCCGACAACATCACAATCGAATGGGTGATCAATCCGCGTCCGGGCGCACAGAACACGGTCCTGAGTGATGTGGTCAAACGCATCCCCTGGCACGCAGACGGTCGGCTTTCAGTCTGGGCGGCGTGCGAATTCACCTCCATGCGGGAACTGCGCAGCTACTTCCGCGAGGAACGCGGCCTTGGCAAGGATGATCTTTATATCTCAAGCTATTGGAAGCTTGGCATGAATGAAGACACCCACAAGGTCATCAAGTCCGAGGACGCCAAAACGGCGGCCTGATCGGCACACACCACAATCGAACAAACATTTCGGGCCCCTTTGCGGGGCCCGTTTGCGTTTGGCGAATGATTGAGCTGATCAGGCATATTGCGCATGCAGGCGCGCCATCCGTCTGCGCGCGAAAAAGCCGGCATGCTGGGTCGTTTGAACCATTTCCGGGTGCAACTGCCCATCCTCGTCACAGACAAAGGCCCGGCTGGCACCGATCACGCCCTTTTCCGAGCTATAGACCGCAATGACCATGATTTCGATCCGGCACTTGCCTTCGCCCATTGCGGTATCGGCATCATTACCTGTGTCCTTATCGCTGGCGCGGGCCTGATGACTGATCCGCCGCATCAGGTTTTGCAGCGCGCCCAGTTCGATGCATCTGCCGGATTCAAGCGGGCCTTGCACTGTCAGTTCCTCAAGACGGGCGGCGTGGGCCGATTTGCTGCCCTGATCGGTCTGGAAATCCACTTCCGGATCGCTGTCTGTGACCTGCTCACACACCTGATGCGTCTCATCGCCAATGCAGACAAGCACCTTGTCAATATGGATGGCTTCCTGGCTCATATTGCTGATCAGAAAGCGCGCCTTGTCCGAATTGCCAAGCATCTGGTTGATGACAATTTTCGGACGTCTGACGCGGCGATAGCTTTGAAACAGCAATTGCGCGTAAAAAATCCACACCATCAATGTTGCGATGCTAACCCCAACCTGAAGCAAGGTCGCGTGTTGTTCAATCCATGAACCCATCGGGTCCCCCTGAAATCAAAATCGACTTGGTGGCCGAATTCAACTTTGATCCGGCACCATCCACGCAACGTGCCGCCAGCGGTTTTGTTTCAGGGGAATGCAAAACACCCCGGCCAAAGACCGGGGTGCCAGAGATGCGTTTTTGATGGATGCCGGATCAGGCAGCGACACTGCCATGCGGGTCGATGACGAATTTCTTCGCCGCCCCGCCGTCAAAGTCGGCATAGCCTTTTGGTGCCTGATCAAGATTGATCATCTGCACATTGACCGCCTTGGCGACGTCGATCTTTTCAAACAGGATCGCCTGCATCAGGTTGCGGTGATACTTCATCACCGGGCACTGACCGGTATGGAAGGAATGGGATTTTGCCCAGCCCAGACCAAACCGCATGCTAAGTGCACCCACCTTGGCGGCATCATCGACCGCACCGGGATCCTCGGTGACATAAAGGCCCGGAATGCCGATCGAACCACCGGCACGGGTAACCTGCATGGCAGAGTTCAGAACGGTTGCCGGGGCTTCGTGATTGTGGTTGCAGCCACAGCCATGGGCTTCAAAGCCCACGCAATCGACAAAGCAATCCACTTCGCGATCATTCAGGATCGCTTCAAGCTGGTCTTCCATCGGCATGTCTTTTTTAAGATCGATGGTTTCACACCCAAAGCTGCGTGCCTGTGCCAGGCGATCATCGATCATGTCACCGACAATCACGCAAGCCGCCCCCAGAAGGTGGGCCGACGCCGCCGCAGCAAGGCCAACCGGACCGGCACCGGCGATATAAACCGTGCTGCCCGGACCGACACCCGCCGTGACACAGCCATGGAAGCCGGTCGGGAAGATGTCAGACAGAAGCGTCAGGTCGCGGATCTTCTCCATCGCCTGATCTGAATCCGGGAATTTCAAAAGGTTGAAGTCGGCATAGGGCACCATGACATATTCGGCCTGCCCGCCGACCCAGCCGCCCATATCGACATAGCCATAAGCAGCACCCGGACGCGCCGGGTTTACATTCAGGCAAATGCCCGTCAGGCCGGATTTGCAATTGCGGCAACGACCACAGGCAATGTTGAACGGCACGGAACACACATCACCGACCTTAAGGAATTCGACATCCCGGCCGGTTTCGACAATCACGCCGGTGATTTCATGGCCAAGAACCAGCCCCTCGGGAGCGGTTGTGCGGCCACGCACCATGTGCTGGTCACTGCCACAGATATTGGTGGTGATAACTTTCAGAATGACGCCATGGTGGCATTTGCGATTGCCCAGCGCCAATTCCGGAAACGCGATGTTTTCAATTGCGACTTTTCCCGGACCTTTGAATACAACGCCACGATTTGATGGACTGCTCATATTCTGCTTCCTCTTCCCTGATATGGTTTGTCAGGATTGTTGTTGATGTCCGGGTCCATGCGATCTTGCGCCGCACCCCTGCCCGAACCGAACCCACCGCGCGTTTTTTGATATTCGCAGTGCAACCAAAACGGTAGGCCCGCGTTCGCGCGACTGTCAAACGAACTGGGCTGCGTCCCCTAAACTTCCTCTTGTGCTCAGAAGATTTGCGACGATTGGTTGAAATCGGCCTTCGAATGTTTCCCCGGCCGATCCGTGATCAGCGGGAACATCCGAAAAATGGGGGGATGCCAAACCCCGCGTCGCGGCAGTGCACAACGTTGCGATGTATCAAAGTAATAGTCGGCCAATCTGGATAGATTAAAAACAACAACGCCCGTCGTGGTCATTTGGAGACCGTCCGATGCTTCATCGCCTGATCGCGCTTTATCGTGAAAATCCCCGCGAAGGACGGCTGTTTGCCGCCATTTCGCTTGGTTTCCTTGCGATCTATTTCATCCCGGCTGGCACGGGGCGGTTTGACAATGCGGTGCTTGAGGCCGTCTATCTGACCAACTGGTATGCCCGCGAACATGTTATTTTGTGTTTGCTTCCGGCCTTTGTGATTGCCGGGGCGATGGCGGTTTACATCAGTCAGGGATCGGTAATGCGTTATCTCGGCCCGGATGCATCGCGCCCGGTCGCCCTTGGCGTGGCATCAATCTCGGGCACGTTGCTGGCGGTTTGTTCCTGCACGGTGTTGCCGCTGTTTGGCGGGATTTACAAACGCGGTGCCGGGCTAGGTCCGGCGATTGCGTTTCTGTATTCCGGGCCCGCGATCAATATCATGGCGATTGTCGTCACGGCCAAGGTATTGGGGGCTGAAATCGGCCTTGCGCGCGGGGTTGGCGCGATTGTGTTTGCCATTGTCATCGGCCTGATCATGCATCTGATCTATCGCCACGAAGAACATGATCGCGCCCAGAAATCCAAACGCGGCTTTGGCGGCGACGATGACGGCAAGCCGCTTTCGATCACCATTGCGTTTTTTGGTCTGATGGTCGGCATTCTGGTGTTTGCCAACTGGGCCTCCGTCCCCGGCAGTCCTGTCTGGATGGCGGTTTATGATGTTAAATGGACCACCACCGCTCTTCTTGCGGCGGGCTTTGCCGGACTTCTGATCTGGCAATGGAATTGGCCGGTTAAACAGGTTGCGGGGCTTGCAGCAATTGTCATCCTTGCTGCCGTGATTTTCCCGCAACATCCGCAACTGGCCTTTGCCATTGGCGTGATCGGCCTGATGATGATTGCACTGACGCGCGATCAGGACCGTGAATGGGTCGATCAAAGCTGGGATTTCACCAAACAGATTTTGCCGCTTCTGGTGATGGGGGTATTCATCGCTGGGCTGCTGCTGGGCCGACCGGGGCATGAAGGCCTGATCCCCAATGAATGGGTGCAGGCAGCGGTTGGCGATAATTCCCTGACCTCCACCGCGCTGGCGTCGGTTCTGGGCGCGTTCATGTATTTTTCGACCTTAACGGAAATCCCGATTGTCGAGGCCCTTATGGGTGCAGGTATGGGCAAGGGGCCTGCCCTGGCGTTGCTTTTGGCCGGGCCTGCTTTGTCACTCCCCAACATGTTGGTTATTCGCACCGTCATCGGCACGCAGAAAACGCTGGTTTACTGCGCGCTGGTCGTCGTCATGGCGACGATTTCGGGCTTTGTTTACGGCAATATTCAATCATTCTGATCACAGGAGATCAAAGATGAAACTCAGCATTTATGGCAGCGGTTGCGCAAAGTGCCAGGCATTGGCCAAAAACGCCGAAGCGGCCGCGCAGGCGCTTGATCTTGATTACGAGATCGAAAAGGTCACCGACACCAACAAGATCATTGATGCCGGCATCATGCGCACCCCGGCCCTGATGGCCGATGACGACATCCTGGTCGAAGGCAAGGTCGCCACCCCGGACGAAATCCGTCAGATGCTGTCGTAGCAAACGCAAAACGCCCCGGCCAGAAAAGGCAACGGGGCGTTTTAAATTCGATCAGTCAGATCAGAGATCAGGGTGCCGGCGGCAGATCTTCTTCAAGGATGACAAGGTTCAGCGAGTAACTGACTTCGCCTTCATCCTCGTCACGATGCACAACACCGACGAACTCGTCGCCAACACGCATTTCAATCGGATGGCCTTTTTTCTTGGGCGCATCAATGGCGATTTTCGGGTTATCAAACGTGCGACGCAGATAATCTTCGACGCGTGCGATCTCTGTCGGTGTCATAGGACTTGCCCCTTGTTCTTTCCAACGGCTTTTGTCTGTAAGACTACAGGATATCTCATACGCACTTTGGCGTCTGCCCTCTATCCTAAAGTCTTTTGTTAAATCTGGTGCACTGTCCTTTCACAAACCGGACAGTAAAATCAAGCCCATCGGGCCAAAAAAGTCGTAAAACCGGCCATTTTTTGCAGCATACGCGTCAGGGAGCCGGATGTTTGCGCATTCCGGTTGTCACGCGATTGTCTATTGCATTGCCCGCGGGCACCGTTTAAGCCAAATATATGACCGAAATCGAAGTTATGCCCAAGGCCGACACCGATGCCGACACCGGCACCGGCACCGCATCTGCCAAAACCGAGACCGCCGACCTTCCCCCTGCGAAGGCCATAGCAGACGCTGCTGCGCAATCCCGGCCCATCCTTTACAGTTTCCGTCGCTGCCCCTATGCCATGCGCGCACGTATTGCGTTGCTGGCCGCCGAAATTGATGTCGAACTGCGTGAAGTTGTCCTGCGCGACAAACCGCAAAGCATGATCGATGTATCGCCCAAGGCAACCGTCCCGGTTCTGGTCCTGCCCGATGGTACGGTGGTCGATGAAAGCCTTGAAATCATGGTCTGGGCACTTGCGGAAAATGATCCGCTTGAATGGCTGACACCCGAAAGCGGCACGCTTGACGACATGCTGGCCCTGATTTCGCAAAATGATGGCCCGTTCAAGCATCACCTTGATCGTTACAAATATCCCAACCGCTATGAAGACGTAGACCCGCTCGAACATCGCCGGGATGCGGAAAAGATCCTTAACCGCCTTGATGGTCGGTTGGCGGTTGGCAAATATCTGTTCGGGTCGCGCCCGGCCTTGGCCGATTTCGCCATCGCCCCCTTCATCCGCCAGTTTGCCAATACCGACAAAGAGGCGTTTGACGCCATGCCGTTCGTTCATGTGCAGCGCTGGCTTGATGATTTCCTGGCCTCCCAGCTTTTTGAACGCGCCATGACCAAATATGACCAATGGCACGAAGGCGACACGCCGGTGATTTTCAAGGCGGCTTAAACGCCGCGCAAAGCGTCAAAACACTTCTGCGTTTAATGACATCAAACGGCTTCGCGGGCTGCGCGATTTCCGGTGCGCGGAGCTACGGGATTATACTTCTGTTACCATTCACAGGCTGGTCATCGTGACCGGCTTGTGCTAGCAAGCGAAGCATCACACCATAACGCTTCAGGACCGGAATTTATGGCCGATTATGATGTCAAGCCGCTGATAACGGCGGACGAGATTGCCACCAAGATCGATGCGCTTGCCGCCGAGATCAATGAAAGCTTCAAGGATACCGAAAAGCTGATTGTTGTCGGCCTGCTGCGCGGCTCCTTTGTTTTCATCGCCGATCTGGTACGCAAACTGACCGTACCGGTCGAAGTCGACTTCATGGTCGCATCCAGCTATGGCGATTCCACGGAAAGTTCGCGCAATGTGCGCATCGTCAAGGACCTTGATGGTCAGATCCGTGGCAAGGATGTCGTGCTGGTCGAAGACATCATTGATACCGGCTACACCCTGTCGGAAGTGGTGCGGCTTCTGAAAACCCGCGATCCGAACCGTCTGGAAATCTGCACGCTTTTGAACAAGCCGTCGCGCCGCGAAGTTGAAATCCCGATTGATTTCTGCGGCTTTGATATCCCTGACGAATTTGTGGTCGGTTATGGCATCGATTATGCCCAGAACAACCGCAACCTGCCCTTTATCGGCACGGTCCATTTCCACGGCGAATAAACCGGGCGAAAACAGAATAAAAAAAGGCGGGCAGCTTGATCAGCTATCCCGCCTTTTTTGTATTCGGATCGTCATGGCTTTCTTGGGTTTCCATGTGTCCCTTCGGGGGATCGAAAATACCAAGAGCAGCAAGGTCGGTGACCATTTTATCAAACCCCGATTGCATGCGCGGTTTGTTACCTTGACCAGTTGCATAGCCGGTCATGGCCGAATGCACCAAAAGATCAAACAACATGTCATCTTCGGTTTTTTGTCTGAGCGCAGCATCGTCATGCACGGCTGCGGGATCAACCGCATCGCCGGGATCACGCTGCAACATGATGGCAAGGGCCACCAGCCCAAGCGTCACCAGCGTGCCGCCAATCGCCATGGCAGCCGCAATCGCGCCAAAGGATGCGGCAATCGCCATATAGATGGCCGCCAGCAAGAAGCCTGCCCCGATCAACATCACAATTGCGATCGCGGCAAAAGCCGCGCCCTTTCGGACCGCGGCCTTTGCCTGATCGACAAGTATGTCGGTCAGCTGATCAATCATTTCTGCAGCAGACGGCCGATAAGCAGGCCGACACCAAAGGTCACGGCTACAGATGCCAGCGGGTTCTCGCGAACCTGATCCACAGCCACACCGCGTGCATGATCAAACTGATCACGCGCCTGACCGGTCACTTCACGAATGCGCTCCGCAGCTGCCTGCGTTCTGGTCTCTGCCGCCTGACCACCCATCGTCTTCAGGGTTTTGGTGATTTCGGCCAGATCGCTGCGCAGGGCATCGACATCCGCCTGCAGTTTTGCATTATCAGCAGTCGTCTCGGTCTTGGTCGCCATGGTTTTCTCCTATTGTCTTGAAAACAGCAACACACAGGAAACGTGCGGACATGGCATAAGGTTCCCCAACCAATTGTGATGATTTCGGGGCATAACGGTTTGACCATACATAAAAACCCGGCAACCGATGCCAAAAAGAAACGGTCCGCGTGGGTTGCGGACCGTTTCATGACCTGTCGGACTTCTGGGCGGAAATGGAGAGCGGGACTTCTCCGTCGGGGGTGGGTATCCCCGTTACGTCGATCAGTAAGGCAAACCGACGTAATTTTCCGACAGGGTTTTCAGACCTGCTTTTGACGACAGGATATATTCAAGCTCTGCATTGCGGATGCGACCATCAAATTCATTCTGGTCATCAAACGTATGCAGCATGGATGTCATCCACCACGAGAACCGCTCTGCCTTCCAGACACGGGCCAATGCCGTATCGGAATAGCTTGCCAGCAGATCTTCGCGGTTGGATTTGTATTTTGCGATCAAGGCTTCGGACAGGTAGTGAACGTCACTCGCCGCAAGGTTCAGGCCCTTGGCACCGGTCGGTGGCACGATATGGGCGGCATCACCGGCAAGGAACAGACGGCCGTGTTGCATCGGCTCCGCCACAAAACTGCGCAGCGGCGCGATGCTTTTTTCGAACACTTCGCCTTCATTGACCAGTTCGGCGTCCTCTTCACCAAGACGGGTGCGAAGCTCGTTCCAGAACCGGTCATCAGACCAGTCTTCGATCTTGTCCGTCATCGGCACCTGGACATAGTGACGCACAACCTTGTCCGAGCGCATCGAACACAACGCAAAGCCGCGGTCATGCTTGGCATAAATCAGTTCTTCGGCAACCGGCTTTGCATGGGCCAGAACGCCCAGCCAACCGAACGGATAGACCTTTTCGAACTCCTTGACGCCCGGCAGGGTTTTGCGCCCGACGCCGTGGAAACCGTCACACGCCGCGATATAGTCGCACGTCAGTTCAAGCGCGTTGCCGTCTTTGACATATCGAACACTTGGTGTATCGCCATTGATGTCATGCAGGCTGACATCTTCGGCTTCGAAGATGATTTCGCCGCCGTGATCAAGGCGCGCCTGGATCAGGTCCTTGGTGACTTCTGTCTGGCCATACACCATGACGGTCGAACCACCGGTGAGTTCTTCGATATTCACATGGGTGCGCTTGCCATTGACGCTGATATAGATGCCGCCATGGATGATGCCTTCCTTGTTCATGCGGGCATCGACGCCCACACGCTTCATCAGATCGACCGTTCCCATTTCCAGAACGCCTGCACGAATGCGACCTTCGACATAGTCGCGGCTTTTGCGTTCCAGAATAATGGACTCAATCCCCTGCACATGCAGCAGATGTGACAGCAGCAGACCAGCCGGGCCCGAACCAACGATAACGACAGGGACATGCATGACGATTTCCTCACAAGATCACGGTTTTTGGTTCTGTTTTTGAATTGGAACAAGAACCGTTCCATTGCGGAAAGAATACGCCTGTTGCTGTTGGGACAGAATGGACAAACCGGGATAATGATTGGACAAATCGAACATGTATTGGATTTTGGTTATACCTTGTGCGTGATCTGGTTCTAACCGTCAGACGGACGCCCTGTCGCCAATGGCCGATCCTTGGCCGGAAACCGGTGCGATAGTGCCGGAAAATTCATCGCATTTGTCGTCGTGATGAAAAATTCATCCTGTGAACTGTCGATCCTTTGTCAGCACTATGCTAAGTTGTTTCTTTCGGCCCTGCACAATGGCCAAAAATCCCTTAAAACCGCGACAGAACGGGAAGATGCCTCAAAGCCGCGCCATCGCCATTTTCACAGATCTTGACGGCACATTGCTTGATCATGACACCTATAGCTGGACGGATGCCCGCCCCGCACTGGATCGGCTGAAACAGCTTTCCATCCCCCTGATCGCGGTATCTTCAAAAACACTCGCCGAACTGGAACATATCAATCAGACATCCGGTCTGTTTGACGGACTTATCGGCGAGAACGGCGGCGTTATCGCGCTGAATGGCAATGTCGAACAATATGGCCCGGCCAGCGAAACCGTTGATCGCACCCGCGAAGAAATCAAGTCGGCCGTCACAGTCCCGGTCGAAAGCTTTCGCACCGTAAGCCCCGAAATCATCGCAACAGAAACCGGCTTGCCGCTTGAAGACGCCATTCGCGCCGGGCAGCGTCATTGTTCAGACCCGCTGATCTGGCAGCCCGCAGCCAAGGACATCGCCCTTGCCCGCAAGATCGCCGAAAAGCATGATTTGACGCTGGTGAAAGGTGGACGGTTCCACACCTTGTGCGGCCCTTCAAGCAAGGGACAAGCCATGCGACGCATGGTTGAACGCCTGAGCGTCACCTGGCTTGAGGATGCGCCTGAAAACAAACGCCAGCAACGCTTTACGACGATTTCGCTCGGAGATTCCCCGAACGATATCCCCATGCTGGCCGAGGCAGATTATGCCGTTCAAATTCCGTCAAAGCATGGCAAACGCAATATGCCGTTGCTCGACCATCCCAACTTGCGCGTAGCACCCAAACCGGGACCGGCGGGATGGAACGTAGCAGTTAACGACATTCTGGATCAGATAATAGGTCCTGACCCTAATACCAATAAAAACAGCGAGGTACTTCATGGCTGATTTCCATCAGGGTGGCCCGATCACAACCCTTCATCGCATTCTTGACCGAAACCCGGAAGAACTCGCCTATGAAATGAACGCCTTTGCCCGCCAACGGCGTCAGACCCTTATTCTGCCCTGCCTGTATTCCGAATTGGAAACACCGGCGATGACAACAATTGTCGAAGGGCTGAAACAGGCAACCTATATCGATCAGATCGTTGTCGGGCTGGACCGCGCCGATGCGCAGCAATACCTGCATGCGCGTGAATTCTTCAAGGATCTGCCGCAACATGTCCGTATTCTGTGGAACGACGGGCCGCGCTTGCGCAGCGTTCATGATCGTCTCGATGAAAACAATCTGGCCCGTTATGAACCGGGCAAGGGTCGTAACGTCTGGTACTGCCTTGGCTATACGCTGGCCTCCGGGCGCAGTTCCGTTATCGGCATCCATGATTGTGATATTGCGACCTATACGCCCGATCTGCCCGCCAAGCTGATGTATCCGATTGCCAACCCGGCCTTCAACTTTGCCTTTGCCAAGGGCTATTACGCGCGTGTTGCCAATGGCACGCTAAAAGGGCGCGTTTGCCGCCTGTTTGTCACACCGTTGATCCGTGCGCTTAAGCAGGTTGTCGGCAAGACCGATTTCCTCAACTATCTTGATTGCTTCCGCTATGCGCTGTCGGGCGAAATGGCGATCAGAACCGATGTGGCCTATGGCCTTCGTGTGGCATCCGACTGGGGTCTTGAAGTTTCGATGCTCTCGGAGATGTATCGCAATCACACGGTCCATCGTCTCGCCCAGGTCGATATCGCCGATATCTATGACCACAAGCACCGTGAGTTTGATCCGGCGCAAAAGGATGACGGGCTGTCACGCATGGCAAGTGACATCGCCAAATCCCTGTTCCGTAAACTGGCGACCCAGGGCACGGTCTTTACCCCGGAAACCTTCAGAACACTCAAGGCAACCTATTACCGGGCTGCCCTGGACCTGATTGAACAATACCGCGCCGATGCGCTGTTTAACGGGCTCAAGATCAATCGTGACGAGGAAGAAAACTGTGTCGAAGTCCTGTCCGAAGTGATCATCAGTGCCGGTCAGCACTATCTTGAAAACCCGTTGGAAAGCCCGTTCATCCCAAGCTGGCAGCGTGTCGAAAGTGCCATGGGCGACATCTTCGAACAGCTTTCAGCTGCGGTCGAAGATGACCTCAACGACATGGATATTGGCAAGGCATAGCGCGCGCAATTGATCGTGCCTAATCATCGACCGGAAAAATCGCAAGGAAGATCTGTATAATATCTTCCTTGTCCGGTTTTTGCAGCAGAACCGGCAAAAGCAACCGTATGCCGCTTTGCCATTCCCTTTGAAAAATTCGCAAATGATGGATCTGTGGTCGGAGCGTAGTTCGTACAGCGGTCATCGCCGCATGCAGTCCGCTTGAAAAGCGGCAATCGACTTCGCGGGCAAACGCACCGCGCCAGTTTTCACCGGTCAGTGCGATAATGTTTTCGCCTTCAAGCCGTATCTGAAAGTCATCCTTTTCCGGGACATATTCATAGATAGAAATATCGTCGATCCAAGGGATTAGGTTATCAGGCTGGAAATCTGATCGTGTGGGAAGATTGCCCTCTGACGCATGCGCGTTCCAGAAATCCAGAAGAGCCTGCGCAGCAGGCGGCGCATCGTCATCGAGATATGTTAACGGGATTTCCCTATCCCGTTCACCACCAAGCTTTGCCATAACATTCCCAGTCACACTGCCATCGCATGCATGCATCGAGACATGCATTGGACCCATCGCCCCTTTCCTTATCCACGTGGGGCGTGACACCATGCGAAACAAGCGCGGCGTTAATCCGGCTCGCTTTGCCCGCGATAGAGAAAATGGGTGACAAAGACCTGCTTGATCACCTTGCCTGCCCGGTCGGTGGTCTGGACCGGCAACATTATGCGCAGCCATTCCTCCCAGACCATGCGTTCATGGCCGACACGATGAAAGGCGGGCTTTCCGGTATCAATCACTTCCAGAAGCGTTGGATACACAGTGGTGCCGAAATCAAGATCAATCTGGCGCGGCGAGCACCCCTGATAACATTCGCCACTGGCAGCAATGATATTGGGTGCATCAATGCGGATCACGAAGTCGCGTTTTTCGGGAAGGAATTCATAGATGCAGATGTCATCGATCCATTGCGACAAAACATCTGCATTGAAACGCTTACGATCGGGAACTTCCCCGTTGCGGGCCGCATTCCACCATATTTCCACATATGCCCGAACGCGGTAATCCGTATCATCGGGCAAGTGCGGAATCCGAACTTCCAGCGCATAAGCCATTGCGCTTCATGCCCCCTCGATCTTCCATCTTTGGCGTCACGCATACAGGAAACAAATAACCGTGCGCAACCGCATTTCAGCCTACCAAATACACGTTATAGTTTAATGATTTTAAGTAGTACGATAGAGCACGGAATAACCGCAATTTGAAAAGTCCACGCACCACAAATAAAAACGATGCCGAATGATGGCTTCTAGCCCAGAAACACCGATGCCGCGGGTTGCACGAATGTCTGCTATTTTTGGATAAAGCTCATCTCGTGTTTACTCTGATGATGATCTTTTCGACGGTTGTTGAACACACTGATGGGAGCCCTACGGTAGGGAGCAGAGAAAGGAGGATGAAGTGATTGGCTACACAATGGTCGGTACAAATGATCTCAATCGGGCCAAGGCTTTCTACGATCCGCTTTTCGAGATGATGGGGCTATCGCCTTGTTACGAGGATGAGCAAGTCGTGTCGTGGGGCGACCGGCATGATGAGACTGTACCCCGATTTTTCTCCTGCCATCCGTATGACGGCAATCCCGCCAGCGTTGGAAATGGCGCGATGACTACGTTTCGAGTGCCAACAGCAACCTCGGTCGACGCGTTGTACGAAATAGCGATAGCAGGCGGCGGGCGAGACGAAGGCCGCCCTGGCTTTCGCCCGGAACGATATGGCGACAAGTTCTATGTTGCGTACGTGCGCGATCCAGATGGAAACAAGCTGGCGTTCGCATGCTATGATGGAAGGTCAACCCCTTAGATTTGTCTGAGAGTGCCAAAACGCCGTTTGAGGTAGAAAAAAAAGGCGGCAGATTTATTTTTCGGTCGTATTTTTCAGTCGCCATTCTAAGAAGCACCACAAGAGGCACGAAAAACCGCCAGATTTTCGCCACTTGGCGCCGCCCTCTCCGCTATTTCGAACGCAAGCCCCTAAACCGGCATTGCATCCCGATACCGCTGCAAAAGACGGCTTTCGGTGCGGTTGCGGCCGTCCATGTTGGAGATCCAGACGATCTGGTAAGGCGCCAATTTCATCACGCCGTTATAGTCTTCTACGACCTGTTGCGTAATCAGGTCCTGCCAGCCTTCGGTCATGATCAGGTTGATCTTGGATAGATCAAGGTCCTGGGGCTTTTCAGTCAGGTTAAAGACGCAGAAAATGCTTTGTTCATTAAGATGCGATTGCCGCCAGACGCCCAGAAGTTCCGAGCCAAGATTAAGGGTATATTGCGTGGCATTCGGGTGGAAGGCCGGCTGCCCCTGACGGATCGACATCAGCGCGCGCAACTGATCAAAGGCCGATCGTGCCACACCTTCGCGTGACAGCGTTTCCTCGGCATCATCAAGCTTCCAGATTTTCCGGTTCAGACGCCTTGGAATGCCGGTTTCCTCATAAGCCTTCTGATCGTTTTCAGTTGCCAGAATGGTCTGGATATAGATCGCCGGAATACCTTCAAGCGACATGGCGATCGCCTGGCTCATCACAAAGCGCTCAAGCCCCATGGTGGCCTCGCCAGCGAAGTTTTGTGCCAGCATGCTAAACAACGTGACATTAAGCTCATAAGGTTTCTGCCCGCCACCCTTGAGCGCACGGTAACTGACCTGCCCGCCCATCTTGACCGCATGATCGCGCAGGCCTTCGATATCCTCATCCGGAATCAGGTTTTCGGCCGGGCGCAGGCCGATGCCATCGTGGCTGGCGGTGAAGTTAAAGAAGGTACAGCCCGCAGGCGCCGGTGGCATTGCCATGATGCATTTGCGGATAAAATCGCTTCGTCCACTCAGCAACGCATGAATGATCACCGGCGGCAACGAGAAGTTATAAATCAGGTGCGCTTCGTCCTGATTGCCAAAGTAGGACAGGTTTTCGAGCAGCGGCAGGTTGGTTTCGGTAATGAACAACACATCCGGATGCACCGCATTACACGCCAGACGCATCGCCTTGATCAGTTTGTGGGTCTGATCAAGGTTGATCGAGGTCGTGCCGACTTCCTTCCAGATAAAGCCGATGGCATCCAACCGCACCACGCGCACGCCGTGCTTGAGGTAGTTCAGAACCACTCTGAGCATCTCAAAGAATACGTCCGGATTGCCGTAATCCAGATCCACCTGGTCATAGCTAAAGGTGCACCAGACCTGCTTCTCACCCTGCTTGGTCACCACGTGATTGAGCAACGCATGACTGCGCGGGCGGACGACATCGGAAAGGTCATCTTCAAGATTTGCGGTCTTGATGTAATCAATGCCGGGCTTTTCGCCTGCCAGAAACTGCTGATACCACGGGTGGGATGCCGAAATATGGTTTGCCACCAGATCGGCCATCACGGTTGCGTGCTTTGACAGTTCCTCGACATCGCTCCAGTCGCCGAGTTCCGGGCGGAGCATGTCAAAGTCGCTAACCGAAAAGCCGTCATCGGAAGTGAAGGGATGGAACGGCAGGATATGAATACCCGTCAGCCAGTCTTTCAGCCACTTACGATGAAACTCGCCAAGGCTTTGCAGCCCCTTCTTGCCGTCCTGCTGGATGCTGTCGCCATAGGTGATCAGAAACGCATCTCGCTGATCCCATTTGCGCAAATATTCCTCGCAGGGTTCCGGTCCGTCGCCCTCAATCGGCAAGCCAAGAACTTCAAAAACCCGACGCACCAAATCCGCTTGATCGTGCCCGGGATACACATCCGCAAGGAGGTTGCGCATCGCGCTTGCAAACGCGATACGTCCCGATGTTCCAACGACACGATCCATAATGGTTCCTTCCGGGTAGGCAATTCAAATAATTAGCTCAATCAAATAATGAAATTGCCTGCGATGCAAGCAGGCATTTTGCGATGCCACAATACAGTGCATCTGATCAAAACGATGACGCCCGACAATATGCCGGGCGCCGATCATTAATGACATAAGCAGTCGCTTAAGGCGCAATCGTTACCTCAACAAACGCATGGGTGCGTTTGGTGTCGATATGCTTGATGGCATCGCGCAGGATACCGGGCAAATCTTCGGCGCGTTTGGCCTTGGCAACCCAGGCGCGGCTGGCCTCGGCGACCTTGGTGAAATCGGGGCTGGGTTTAAGGGCGGTCAGCGGCATTTCGTTGGTTTTTGCCGCATAACCATCGGGATACATCCCCGTCACAGACTGGCGCACCGCCCCCCATTCATTGTTATTCAGAACAAGGATCAGGATCGGAAGCTCCAACGCCTCGGCAATCTGATGACACGCCGTCGGGTTGGCAAACATATAGGATCCGTCCCCCATCGTCGCGACGACCAGTTTATTCTTGTCCGCCAACTGATACCCCATCGCCGCCGGGAAGGACCAACCAAGCCCACCCGAATGGGGTTCCTGATACCAGCTGCTATGTTCAGAAAGCGAAAGCGGCTCCAGCGGGCACCCAAGCTCGGAAAACACCGTCGCCGCCCGACCTGAAATCGCATCGGACAAGCAGCGTGATACATAAGCCTTGGTCATCGGGTCCACCGCCCCGGCATCCGCCGCCGCCAACGCCTTTTTACGGGTTTCGGCATTGATGGCTGCCACCTTGGCCCGGCGATCCTCGCAAACAGATTTTTGGTCGTCATGACGATGATCCATGGCATCCGCCAGCATCATGATCACATCACCGGTTTCACCAACAAGCGAGATATCGGCGGCAAAATTACGCCCCGGGAAACGCGAATAAAGCGGGTTCTGCCCGATCTGGATGACTTTGCAGTCATCCGGCAAATCATGGATATCGGGCGACCAGGGGGCGAGACAATCGATCACCACCACCGCATCGGCATTTTTAAGCCACGGCGCTGGGTCCATCCCGGCAAACATCGGGTGTTCGGTGCCAATGGCAAGCTGGATCGCCCAGTATTGCACCACCGGAATGCCCCACTGATCGACCAGATCGCCAAAGCGGCCAAAGGCTTCCGCCGTGCCCGTTCCACGCTGGGCAATGATCACCGGGTTTTTGGCATTGGCCAGAATGTCGGCTGCCTGTTCCACCACGGCCTGTGGCGGGGCGACAGGCACCGGCTGCATACGAAGCGGACCTTCGATCTGATCACTCGGGCACGGTTCGCACAAAACTTCACGCGGCAGGCTGACATAGGTCGGGCCCTTGGGCACCGATGATGCAATCGCATAAGCACGGTCGACAACATCCGGCACCTGTTCGGGGAATTTAAGCTCATACTCCCATTTCGTGCTTTCGCGCACCAGCGCTGCCTGATCGCGCATTTCCTGGCCCCAACCAATCGGCACGGTGCGCGCCCCCAGACGCCCCTTTTCCATCACTGGCGTTCGGCCCGACATCAAAACAACCGGCACATGTTCGGTCGCGGCATTGATCGCCCCGATTGCACAGTTGGCAAGGCCAACATTGGTATGCGCCATCACGGCCTGCGTCTTGCCGGTGGCAAGGTAATAGCCGTGCGCCATCCCCATCGCCGCATTTTCGTGCGGCATAATCAGCGCGTGCGGCAGGTCGATATCCTTTGCCGCGGCCTCGGCCAACCCTTCGATGATTGGCGGGAAATCGGTCCCTGAATTGGCAAAGATGTAATCAATCCCGATGGCCTTCATGCGGGCCAGGACCGCCCCACCGGCAGTCAGGGTCAGTTGGCCGGGATTTTCCTGCTTGTCGCTTTTCATCAGACGCCTCTTGCTTTCCGGGCGCATGCCCGTTATTTCTATAGTTGAAATATGATTTATAATATAGTTTATTATTGAAATCCGGTGGTCGTCAAGACGGCACAGCGGCGTCCGATCTGTTTGCGTGGAGAAAAGCAACCCGATGACCAGCCAACTCAATGGTTCCGTGCTTAAGGCCTTTAAAATTCTTGATCTGTTTGCGGCGGGGCAAAGTGAACTGACCGCCAAGGAAACGGCCGATGCACTAGGCATCAACATGATCACCGCCCACCGGTTTCTGCACACACTGGTGCATGCCGGGGCATTGCGGGTGACGTCACGCGGGGTTTTCAGGCTGGGGTATATGTTTGCCGATCTGGGGGATCGTGTTTTGCACGATGGCAACCTGCCGACCATCCTGCAGCCGATCCTTGATCAGCTGGCGCGCGAAACAGGCGAAGCCTGCATGGCAACCGAATTTGATCGCGACGCAGCAGTTTGCATCGCCAAGGCCCTCCCCGACCGGGCGCTTTATGTCGATATCCGGATTGGGTCGCGGCTTGATGCCTTTTGCACAGCGCATGGCAAGCTGTGGCTGGCGCATCTCAGCCCCGATGATCAGGACCGCTATTTCAAAAATGCCCGCCTTAAGGGGATGACGGATCACACCATCACCGATCTTGATGCACTAAAGGTCGAACTTGCCCACATCCGCGATCAGGGCTTTTCCACCAATAATGGCGAGCGCGAAAAAGACATCTATGCCATCGCCGTGCCGATCCTGACCAAACATGGCAATATGATCTCGGCCTTTTCGGTATTTGGCGCATCAGTTGAGATACTTGACCAGAACCGCCAGAGCCTTCTAGAGAGCACGCAAATTGCCGCACATCTTGCAAAAATTACAATTTGCGGCGCGAACTGATTAGCCGACCAATACTGCTATCATACGCTTATCCCCTGAACCCTTTGTGACCATGCTATGGCAATACATGCCCCTTACACACAAGTGCAAATTATTATCATCAACATCTCCAAGATGCTTTAGCAAGAAATATTATGTGAAGCGGGTTACCCTGCACGCTTACACCAGCCGACTATCCCGCTTATCCTCACCACGTATGAATTCGGTGTTGGAATTCATTTGCACATCATTTAAAAAAAGGCACAAGATATGGCTAATCAAATCAGTTTTTGGGAACCGAATTAACTATGGCAAAAGAGAACAAACAATTCATCGAAGATGATCTCACCGAAATATTCTCTAGCGGATACACCGGGAAAAGCCATATTGGTACGCGACTTTTGAATATGATAACTGATTCAAAACGAGAACAATGCCCTCCATTCCCTAGACAGATTCAGGTTGAGACAACGAACATATGTAACCATAATTGTAATTTTTGCGCTTACACACTAATGGAGCGCCCAAAGAGGCACATTGATCGAGATCTATTCAAACGTATTGTTACAGAGTCCTACGAATGCGGCGCTAGGGAAATCGGCTTATTCGCAGGTGCAGAACCACTGACCTGCAAGTGGTTAGACGAGTATATCTCGTTTTGCAAAGAAACTGGCTACGAATATCAGTACATCTCGACCAATGGGGCATTGGTCGGACACGACAAATTTAAGAAAATTCTCGATGCAGGGCTGAACTCGATTAAGTTTTCTGTAAACGGCGGCGACCGAGAAACCTATAAAGCAGTTCATGGAAAAGATAACTTTGACAAGGTTATCGATAACATCCGATTTGTAAGCGCCTATAGAGAAAAGGTTTCTCAAGATGTATATCTAGGCGTCTCGTTTGTCGGCATGCCCCATACAATTGCCTCATTCGACAACTTGAAATCTCTTATCTCAGACTATGTTGACGAAATACTATACTATGAGGCATCCAATCAATCAGGCCAAATGTCAGAATTCCCTGACCCTCCCTACCGTGACTGCCACCTTCCTTTTAACAAAGCACATTTTAGCCTAGAAGGGTATATGAAAGCATGCTGTAATGACTACGAAAACCTACTCGCAGTAGAGAGCATTTCCAACATGTCAGTAAAGGATGCTTGGCATAGCAAACGGTTTCGTGACTTACGTCAACGCCACATTGCTGACGACCTTGAAGGAACTCTATGCGCCAATTGCATCCGTGCAAGCAAATGCAAACCCCAACCACTAAACACAGAATTAGTGCAACACAAAACATTCTGGAGAGAAGAAGGGTAAGGGGATGACAACAAACCGGGAAACAAGAAAATCAAGAGTTTTCATAGTACCAACGCTGAAATCTCAGCTGCAATTGACAACCGAACTAGCATCAAGGCTGCAACAACAGCGTATTAAAGTTACTTTATGCACGCCCAATAACTCTGGTTTAACGCAAGAAATAATAACAATATCGAAAAAAACGAACTCAACGATTAACAACAGAGAACACATAAATACTATTAAAAACTTTTGTGAAAATTTATATTTACTAGCACTAAGCCAATTGAAGTACAGAGCAGCACCCATGCGGTCCAGAATTAAGTATCTGCGTACGGCACGTGACTTTTTCCAGAAAAAGAAAATCGCAAAACTAGAGATATCTAAGTCACAATCTACACATTTGATCTGCTTCGAAGACGGAATATCTTCCCCTTTCGAATACATATCTGCGGCTATAGAATTGAAGATACCGGTTATCGTTGTTCCTTACGAGATATCCAACCACCAAGACTTTCAAAACCTACTGCTTGAAAAGTATGCTGACGGTACACTATACGAAGTTCCAAACTCGGCACTAGGTCAATTGATCCGCTCCAAACACGCACAATGGATCAAAACATACAAACGTAAAAATTTTTTACTGTTCCCCCCTGAGTATATACTTGCAAGAGAAGATATAATTGGAGAACTTCAGAATCCTTGGACTGTACACGGCGGACCAAGCTCATACATTGCAGTAGAGAGCGAAAACACGATGCGTGTCTACCGAGATGAAAATATCGACGAAAAAAAACTTGTGCCAACTGGCTCGATATATTGTGACTTAATTTATGAGAAAATATCCGAACACGGGGATGCCAAGAGGGCATTTGAGAACAAGAAAAAAATAGCCCCAAACAAAACAAAAATACTAGTATCACTGCCGCCGAACTATCATGCTACTCGTGCTAAATTTTGCGAATTTGAGTCATACAGTACAGTTTGGCAACAATTAAAGAGACTCGAAGACGAAAATGAACAACTTGAAATTTCAGTTTCTATTCACCCGAACACCCTAGATTCTGACAGAGAAGTCATCAACAATTTGAATCTAAATACTATTGAAAACGGTGTGATTACGGCAATCCCTGTTCACGACTTATTTTTCACATGCTTTTCATCGACTATTCGCTGGGCGCTCGCAGCTGGAAAACCGGTCATCAACTATGATATGTATGGATTTAACCTCTCTATCTACGACAATTCTCCAGGTTTTTTTTCTTTTGCGAACTTCTCGAATTCAAAAGAAAAAGTATTGAAAATGCTAAATAACGAATACTATGAAACACAAGCACGCGGTATGGAAGAAAACAGGAAAATATGGGGGGAAATTGACGGAAGAGCAACAGAAAATATTGTCAGACTAATAACAGAGCATAATTAGTGAAAACATATTTTTCAAAATTTAATAAGAGATAATGAAAATTGACTCACCCAAGAATTCTTATTATTTGCGGCGAAACTGGACAACTAAACTATTACAAAGAAGTCGCTGAACGAATGCAGCGCTATGGGTTTTCTGTCTGTTTTTGCTGCGATCGAGACGATGACGGCGTTGCTCAACGTGTGTCAGACGTAGCAACATCTCTCAATGCTAGTTTTTTTATTCATAAAGGAGACCGCGGACCGGTCGATAATACAGCACAAAATACAAACAATTTCTTTTCTAGAATACTAAAAAGAATACATTATTTAATAAATAAAAAGTCTTTTGCGCTCGGAGTGCCTAAAGATACCGGCATTCCTGATGCTGCACTTTCTGAGATGGTGAAGTACCACACATTTCGTATTGAAGATGCCCAAAGGGTAATTGATGAGAGTGGCGCCACAGTGATTGTAACTGGTGAGGATGGTATTGCCTCAGACTATTGGCTATTGCATGTCGCAAAGCAACGCGGTCTGATCATAGCTACCCTACCCTATGGAATGGCGGATTCCTCATCACTAGTATACAAAGGCGTCGAGGAAAAAGCAGAAGATGGCAGTCTATACAATACAGATAGCGCAGGAGGCTCGTACATAAAGACCAATCACCCTCAATGGATTAGAGGAACTCATTTTGGAAACAGTATATATCTGCCGCCTTCTTTTATTATCGCAATGGAATACTGCGGAATAACCTTCAGAGACCCTTGGTGCTTTCAAGGAGGAAATAGCGACATCATATTGAGCGAGGGACAAGCAATGCAGGCGCGATACTTACAGGAGGGCGTCCCAGAGAAGAAAATTGTGGTTACCGGGTCTATATACGGAGATGTGGTATCCGATGCGTTTGAAAGAGATCCCGCCGCTCAAATAGCGTTTGCTAACTGCACAAAGATATCTAGAAATAAAGTCAAAATACTAGTTTGCGTTCCTCCAAGCGAAACTACCAGCTGGGCCCAAAAAAGTGAATTTTCAAGTGTAGCGAATTACATATCTCGGCTCTGCGATGATTTAAAGCGATTCAATAATGTACAATTATCTTTTTCCCTTCATCCACGAATAATCACAGACGACGTAAAAAAGCTCGAGAAAAACGGTATATATAATACCCCAGGTTTCGTTGTTGATTTAATTCCATCTTACGATGTTTTGTTGGTTAACGGTTCCAGCACCGCACGGTGGGCTCTCGCCGCTCGAAAAGTGTGCATAGACTACGATTTGTTTCAGTTTGGGTTAGATGAATTTCCAAACATTGCAAGTTATTTGGCCACATCTTCGTACTCGGAAACTCTAGAGGAAATTAAATTGCTAGCGACCGAAAAGAGTCGATTTGAGCAACTTATCTCTGATAGCTTAGAGGAATTGATTGGTTTCGGTCCACTAGATGGTAACTCTTTTGTTCGAATCTGCAGGCAGTTAGAGCAAATAGAAAGAGACAAGATAGATGCAAAGTAAATGGTCTGGTTCTGGCCGCAGAATAGCGGATGACGATATCTACATAAACGAAGATCGAAGAGAAAAACCAAAGGATATTTTTGTTCATATTGGTAATATCTTGGAGGAAAAAGGAGCAAAAAATGGTGGAAGTTGTATAGACATTGGCTGCGCGACCGGAGATTTATTGCATTATCTGAGCTTCAGGTTTCCTAAACTGAAGCTGAGCGGCTTTGATGTATCACAAAAGATGTTAGAACTTGCCAGGAAACGCCTTCCTAGCGTTGAGTTTATTCAGGGTGATATTTCTGTACCTACTTTATCGCCCACTTCAAAATTCGATTTCAGTATCATGTCAGGTGTTTTAAATTGCTTTGATGACACTGAACCTGTTTTGTCGAACTTAGTTAACCTTACCCTGCCAAATGGCAGAATAGTTGTCCTCGACATGATAAATGACCACCCGGTCGATGTGATTATGAGGCATCGACGTGTTATCGAAGGAAGTGATACCGAAGGGGAATGGGAAATCGGGTGGAATTACGTAAGCAGAGCAACGATAAAAAAGATATTGGACACGAAGAGTAACGATATAGACAAATATCAGATGCTCCCCTTTGCAATGTCCCAATCATTGATTCAAAGAGAAGATCCAATGCGAACTTGGACTATTGAAACAAAAAAAAATCCTAGGCAATTGGTAAATGGCGCACAACAGTTAGTGCAATTGCAATTTCTAATAATTGATTTAAAATCATAATTAGACTTTTACTGCATTCGATTAGCGAAGAAACCACTTGGAGAAAGCACCATGAATGCCGCAACTTTGGAAGACATTACCCTAAAAAATGGCTTTCAGGAGGAAGATGTAGAGCGTGCATTGAGAAAATTCGGTGTAGCTGTTTTGCCTTCATGGGTGTCCCAACCAAACCTTGATAACCTTCGAGCTGAATGGGAACATATAAGAAGTCTCAGGAATAAAGACGAGGTAGCCTACGTCCGTAAAGTCGGTGGAGATATTGCTGATTATGCAGCTTTTGACCGTGGTTCCGTTACTGCTCCAACATTCGAGACCGTAGATAAGGTATTTGCTGACGACAAGATCGTTCAACTAACGGAGAAAATCGTAGGTAGACCTTGCATGCTGAATACTGAGATATACGCCACACATGATATAGGTACCGGCAAGGAAGTAGCTCCCTCGCACTTTGATAAGACTTGGAATCTCAAATTTATGGTCTATTTGGAAGATATTCTAGAGACCGGGAGAGGGGCTTTTGGTGTGCATCCCGGCAGTGCACCACTCGCAAGGCAACAGTTCAGAGCATGGTTTTCACAATTAGAGCACAATGGAACAATAACGGTTGGAGTTCCTGAATTCTATACTATGAATAACGAGGTACTCCCAGAGGGACTACCTCCGTTTGTTGAAATCCTTGCACCTGCCGGATCCTTAATAATATTTAACACTGATGTATTTCACAGAGGCAGCTTCCTGAAAGAAGGATGTGAGCGTAAAATAATGCGTGCGCACACATATCCCGGGACACGATTACTTGGTTTTGGAGACAAACTATCAAAAAGAACTCGACAGTGGGAACGAGGGGAAAAATGGGAGATTAGTGGAGCAGCTTATTCTCAGTTTTCAGAACAAGGCATTGTTGAGCTGTACTATGATTTACGTCACAAGTTTACAAAACACCTGTCGGTAGGTAAACATTTTGCAGGGAAAATGTTTACCATACCTAATCGTGTCCTCACCAAATCAGCCGCTGTTGTATCAAGAATTTCTAAGCGGTGACTTCCGACGCTTTAGAAATATCCCATATTGTCAATTCGCCTCGAAGATCACCGAGCGCCCTCCCCGACCGGGCGCTTTATGTCGATATCCGGATTGGGTCGCGGCTTGATGCCTTTTGCACGGCACATGGCAAGCTGTGGCTTGCACATCTGAGTCCCGATGATCAGGACCGCTATTTCAAGAATGCCAGCCTTAAGGGAATGACAGATCACACCATCACCGATCTTGATGATCTAAGGACGGAACTTGCCCACATCCGCGATCAGGGCTTTTCCACCAATAATGGCGAGCGCGAAAAAGACATCTATGCCATCGCCGTGCCGATCCTGACCAAACATGGCAATATGATCTCGGCCTTTTCGGTGTTTGGTGCATCCCCGGCAACGCTGGCGCAAAATCGCGAAGCCTTGCTGGCAAAGCTTCAAGCCGCCGCAAAAAGCGCGCAGCACGTCCTTTACGGCGATGCGTAATCAATATGGCGGATGGCACCGGGGGATTTCCCGGTTGTGCGCTTGAACGCGCGACTGAATGCCGCGACCGAGGCATAGCCAAGACGATCCGCCACCTCATCCAGGGAAAGGTTTTCCCGCCCGATCCATTGGCTGGCCAGACGCATGCGCAAGTTGGTCAGATATTGCTGCGGCGTTGATTTCGTCAGCTCGACAAATCGCTCGGCAAAGACAGACCGCGACACCCCCATTTCCGATGCCATATCCGCAACTGACCAGCTCCGCCCCGGCTCCTTATGCAGGGCCGCCAGAACACGCGCCAGCTTGGGATCACGGATCGCCTCGACCCAGCCGCATACATCACATCCCGTCTCGACCCAGCGCCGAAGGATTGCGGCGGCCACCACATCGGCAAGACGGGTCAGGATCACACCATATCCCGGCCGTTTGGCGCGAAGTTCGGCTGTCATGACATCAAGGATCGCCGGGATTTGCGGATCATGATCCGGCACCGTTTCGATATGCATGATTTCCGGCTTGAGGTGGGCTAACGGATGCAACCAGCCAAGATCAAATTCCATCGCGCAACTGAAAATCAGATTGTCCTTTGATCGGCACACATCGGCTTCGCAGGCCCGGATTTCCGATGCCGCATCACAAAGCGGCGCCTTTTCAAACGCATCAATGCTGCGCATCGCAACGCCATCCTGGCTGTAAAGATCGTGAATGCCCGCACAGGGCAACAACACCGCATCCCCGCATCCCAAAACATGGGTCGCACCACTTTTGGTCCGCAGATGGACCGTGCCCTGCCCGATGAAATGAAACCAGGCGCGGCCATCGTCAACATCCTCGCCAAACCGCAAGCCGAACGGGGCGGATATTTCAATGCGACGATAATCAAGGCCGCGCAACCGCACACCGGAAAGAAGCTCATTGACCATGTCATGACCGGCGGGATTGAACTGGCCTTCGAGGTGATTGGACGGGCTGTTTAGGTCTGCATTTGCAATGAGCGACATGACATTCCGGACGATTGATCAATGAATAAAGACAAACTGTCATAGATCGTCCGAACGGTCCAGACTATTTTGGGTGCAATGCAAAACATCAACTCAAAGGACTTCCCATGAGTGAATCGCAATCCCGCCCCCAATCGGCCATGGATCAATCGGCCGCGCCCGCACCTGCTGCATGGGCCGCTGTGATTTCCATGACGCTTGGGGTATTCGGGCTGGTCACGGCCGAATTTTTGCCAGTCAGCCTGCTCACCCCGATGGCAGATGATCTGCGCATTACCGAAGGCATGGCCGGTCAGGCCATGTCCGCCACCGCCGTTATGGCCCTGATCACCAGCCTTCTGACCGCGACGGTGACCCGCAAGATCGACCGCCGCTATGTTCTGCTTGGCTTTTCGGTTCTTCTGATTGCCGCGAACATCATGATCGCACAGGCCCCGAACTATGCCATCCTCCTGGCTGGCCGGGTCTTGCTGGGCGTTGCCCTTGGTGGTTTCTGGACCATGTCGGCGGCCATCATCATGCGCCTTGTGCCGGAAAAGAACGTCCCGCGCGCCCTTGCCATCCTGTTTAGCGGCGTTTCCGCCGCCACCGTCTTTGCCGCCCCGCTCGGCAGCTATCTTGGCGATGTCATTGGCTGGCGCAATGTGTTTATGCTGGCGTCCCTGCTGGGCGTTCTTGCCCTTGTCGTGCAATTCGCAACGCTTCCCAAAATGCCGCCGCGCGGGCGTGCGACCCTGCGCACCCTGATCGAGGTCATCAACCGCCCGCGCATGAAATTCGGGCTGTTTTCACTGGTCCTGATCATTACCGGCCATTTCGCGTTGTTCACCTATGTCCGCCCGTTCCTTGAAAATGTCTCGGGTGTGACGACGGCGGGTATCTCGGGCATTTTGCTGGGCTTTGGTGTCGCCAACTTTATCGGCACCTATGTTGGTGGTGCGCTGATTGCCCGCTCGCTGCGCATGACCATTGCGCTGATGCCGATGATCATGGGGCTGGCCGGCGTCGGCATGGTCGCCATTGATGGTGCGGTTGCCCCGACCACCGTGCTTGTTGCGATCTGGGGCATGGCCTTTGGCGGTGTGCCGGTCGCATGGTCCACCTGGATCACGCGCACCGTCCCGGATGAGGCCGAAAGCGGCGGCGGACTTCTGGTCGCCGGTTTCCAGCTTGCCATTGCCACGGGTGCCGCAGTCGGCGGCCTTGTCTTTGACACCAGCGGCGCGCTTGGCGTCTTTACCATCGCCGGTTTCCTGCTTCTCGGCGCATCGATCATCGTAACGCTGGGCCTGCGAACCGCCCCTGTTCCCGCCGAACAGGGATAACAGCATCGCCCCAACCCCCACCGATGCCGCATCGGCCCAGCCCGCCCCGGCAGTGTCACCACTGCCGGGGCATTTCTTACCCTCGCGCAACCACCATAATCACCCCAAACACACCAAAGGGCAGCGAACCCTCGCTGCCCTTATCGCATTCTGCCGACATCCATCTGCCATAACGAACGCCAACCCCGTCATTCCCACGCAGGTGGGGATCTATCTCTCAAGGCGCACCCTCGTAAAAGGCGGCCTGATCACGTGCCAACCAACTGATCGCGTGTTGAGGGTTAAGTCGTTAAAGACCTGTCCACTGGCAATTATTCAGTTTACCGTATCGCTCAAGAACCACCATTAACGAAGCCTATTCTCGCAGGCTCCGGTTGAATTATTTGAGGTATTTGATGCGCTTCACTGAAAACGGGCCGGACATCCCGCACGAACTAATTTCTGCACAACGGAATGGACAGGTAATCTTTTTCTGCGGAGCAGGCATATCTGTTCCGGCGGAACTCCCCGGATTCAAATGCCTCACTGAAAACGTGGCGCAGAAGCTCCACGCAACCGATCATGATATTGTCAAGAACATGATTGAACGGGGTGAGTACGACAGAGTGTTTTCTTGGCTGCGGCAACACTATCCCAGCGATCAAGTCGATTATCATATATTAAACTCACTAAAAGTACCTCGCAGCCCAAAATTAGAAAATCATCGCAATCTTCTAAAACTATCGAAAACACCGCTGGGTGAACCGCTGGTGGTCACAACGAATTTTGACCGATTATTTGAACGCGCCCAAGAAGGCCTAAAGCATTATACCGCACCATTTCTGCCAGACTTACAAATGGACAGAGACGCTTCTGGCATTATTTATCTTCATGGCCGCTGGCAGAAACCAAATCTTAAAAATCCCCCAAAATATAATCTCGTTATTAGCTCGCAGGATTTCGGGAAGGCTTATTTGTCACATGGGTGGGCGGCGCGCTTTCTATCAAATATCCTTCGAACACGGACAATTGTCCTCATTGGGTATTCCGGCGACGACACGCTGGTTAGATACCTGCTTGAAGGGTTGAATGCTGAAACGGGAGCCGCTCATACAAATGTATACGCATTCGACTGCGGCTCAGAAGGTGAAGTAAATCGTAAGTGGTCCTCTCTGGGAGTCAATGCGATCCCTTATCCTGATCACAGCGACCTTTGGAAAACCATTGAAGAATGGTCAAAGCTTGCTGCAACACCAGACTACTGGGAAAACTATATTCACAACATAGCTCAGAGTTCTCCGAGAAGTTTGCTACCATTCCAACGTGGACAAGTCGCTTCGTTCATTTCAGATCAAAAAGGTGCCGAAAAATTTGCTACGTTTAATCCACTACCACATGCGGAATGGATTTGTGTTTTTGACAGAAACGTAAGATTCTTTAAGCCCAAAAGCTACGTTCCCGAAACTGAAGACACAATTGACTTGCTTGACGACTACGGCACTGATCGCGACCCCTCACGAGCTGAACTGGAGCGTAGCAGCGATCAGAATAACTTTCTTATCGGCGATGACTATGTGAGCACCCTACCAACTCACGAAACGTCAAAACTTTCCGAACGCTTGTCTAATCTCAACTATTCTGAACTTTGGCGCGTTAATTCCCGGATAACTGCGCTGTCCCACTGGATAACCAAAGTTATCGACCAGCCTGAAACGATTTGGTGGTTACTAAAACAAACAACCCTTCATCCTATAATTCTGGATTGCATCGCCTCTAAAGGCTTTGAAGAGTCGGATAATCCCCCCACTAAGCTTGAGAAATTCTGGCCGTTATTCTTTTACTTTCATAAAAATCAGTCGAATAACTGCGACTATGAGTGGTTTAAACTCAAACAAAAAATCGACACCAAAGGATGGAACAGTTCGATAATTGATCAACTTAGTGAAATAACACAGCCTGAATTGCTAGCTAAAACCTACCGAAATACAGATACTCCGATAAACAGTTTCGAGGAAATCGAAACGATAATACCTGTGTTCGAGGTTCATTTTCCCCATTTGACATACATGGAACTGGAAGTTCCTGAAGCATGGATTTCAGCAACCCTTGAGGTTTTGACGCAATCCTTGAAGAAGGCTATCGACCTTTCAAACATGGTTGGGTACCCAGAAGTCAGCTCCTATAACTTTGATTTCCCAGCACTTACATCAAATAAAAACAGCGTTTCTTCACACACCGACAATTTCGGCAAGCTAATTTTGCTAGCAGCTGATCTAATTAAAAGGCTAGCGCATATTGATGCTCAAGAATTATCAAAAATCGTAAATACATGGCCGGATTCTGACCCAAATGTCTTTGACAGATTAAAATTTTTTGCCTGGCGGTTCGATAGCATCATCCCGGCATCTATGGTCGCCCAACAGCTTGGGACCATGTCAGACGAAGTATTTCGGGACAGCTCCACAATCCTAGAATTGCTGGAAATGCTAAACATTCGCCTTTCAGGTTTTTCTCAGAAAGATCGGTTAAAAATTGAAAACTGGATATGGGCATTTACAGACAAAGATGAGTGGGAAGATCAAAAGAGATTCGAAGAGCGCAAGATATATTGGCTCGGACGAATTTTCTCCAAAATCGACGAAACGTCTACAGGGCTAACAAGCCTTGGAAAAACCCGACTGAATCAAATCAAAGCATCTGAACATTGGAAAGATCAGTATCTTGAAGAAGAGTTTTCCAGCGGGAGAATTAAAGGTGGCTTCGTTTCAACTGACACCTCAACCCACGGCTTGGAAAAACTTGGAGGGACTGAACTTTTCGAGGAAATTTTGCGCCGTGAAAGCGACCACTCCGTTTTTTTAAAAGAGAACAAACCATTCATCGGGTTAATTAAAGCAGATCCTATAAAGATAACAACGGAGCTAGTTTCAGAACTGGAAAAAGGCGAACATAGGACGCGTTTCTGGCAGCAGCTCTTTTCCCATTTCCCTGAATCCGCATCAACCGATGACATAAAATTTGTTGCAAAGGCGATACCTATTCTGCCGGAAGAGATCGTTTATGAATGCAGATATACCTTAACAAGTTGGATCCAAAAGCAACTCTCTAAGGCACTGAAAAATGAACAAAAAATCTTTTGGGAGATTTGGGACCACGTATTCCTCCAATTGAACAACTATGGCCCAGAGGCAACTACAAGCGCTATCGGAGAAACCAGACGTGCGGGACGCGTCGTTCGAACCTCCCGTAAAACCATAACACACGCCTTAAACTCACCAATCGGTCATCTGGTGGAGGCAATTTTCCAAACCATTGAAAGCTGGTCGCTCAATCCCGCAACCAATGATTTTACGGCCATACTTAACCGACTGGTTCTTAGTCTGAACGCAATAGGTGATGGATCGGCAAATGCCACCACCATGATCGCCCTTAGGTATAATTATCTGTTTTATTGGTTCCCTGATTGGGCGAAGGAGCACCTTGTCCCAGTATTTGCAGTCGAGCATGAAAACGCGGAGGCTGCTTGGCGAGGGTTGGTAAACCAAAACAAATTGCCTGTTGGCGATGCATTCTGGTCGATAAAATCAGAAATGATAAAGGTCCTTGGATCACAAGTAGAATGGGAAGATGAGGACGATTTCAGAAGAGGACTAGCATGTATTGTCGTTGCTTATGCTTATTTTCACGGACGTAGGAAAAAATACCTTCAAGATTACGAGGTCCGAACGGCCATCAGGTCTTTCGATGATGAGTCTCGAGCACATGCTCTTTGGCAGCTAGGGCGAATTGTTGAGGATTACGATTGCTGGACAACATTCGGAAAGAGATTCTTTAAGAGATACTGGCCTTTGGAACGAGAGTATCAGTCCCGAAAGACTTCTAGTCAGTTGCTAATGTTAACCTCACAGTCTGGCAATCACTTTCCAGACATTGCTGAAACAATCATACCTTTTCTTGTTCCAGCGGAGAGAGGAGATA
The DNA here is from genome assembly GCF_002388495.1 of Thalassospira sp. UBA4513. NCBI lineage: Bacteria > Pseudomonadati > Pseudomonadota > Alphaproteobacteria > Rhodospirillales > Thalassospiraceae > Thalassospira > Thalassospira sp. UBA4513. The sequence goes on along the minus strand of NZ_DGMR01000009.1, from coordinate 19,970 downwards.
TGTTCACTCACAGCATTATCTCTGAAACTCCCTCTATCGCGTCTCAATGGCCTGAAGTGGTCTTGCGCATTTTTGATCGAATTTATCCACCCTCAATGTCGACAGCCCCTTACAATCTTCGCAAAGCCTTAGACGAGATCGCTCAGGCATCGGCTGATTTAAGGGTAGATCCAACTTGGAAGCGGCTTGATGAAATTTGTCCGGTAAGGTGATGATTACTCCCCCAAAAGAAAACCCCGGCACATTTAAGCACCGGGGCAAGTCGTGTCGTTTGGAGGTAGACAGGGTTTTTGGCCCTTGGGAGTCTCAGAAAGACATCAGATCGCCTTGACGGTCACCGGGCGCTCTGCCTGAACCATCAGGCGGTTGCGGATCGGACGGCCAAATAGCGGCGATTCAATTTCGAACTCATCCCCGTCCTGGGTGGTGACACCATCGGCAAAGCTGAGCGTCGCGGTCCCGAAGAAATGCGCATGCACATCGCCCGGACGGCGGAACAGGTCATACTTGAAATGGTGGTATTCAAGGTTGGCGATGGAATGCGACATATTGTCTTCGCCACTGACGAACTGCTTTTCCCAAATCACCTTGCCGTCACGATAGAGGCGCGAGGTGCCCTCGACATGGCTTGGCAGATCGCCCAGCAGCAATTCAGGACCCATTGCACAATGGCGCAGCTTTGAATGCGCCAGATACAGGTAGTTCTGACGTTCCATCACATGGTCGGAAAACTCGTTGCCGATGGCAAAGCCGATGCGCACCGGGGTGCCATCATGATCAATGACATAGACCGCGGCAATTTCCGGTTCTTCACTGCCATCAAGGGCGAAGGACGGGCTTGGGATATCTGCCCCCGGATTGGCAACGATGGAACCATCGCCCTTATAGAACCATTCCGGCTGCACACCATGTTCGCCAGCCTTGGGCTTGCCGCCCTCAACCCCCATGCGGAACATCTTCATGGAATCAGTTTCGTTGGCGTCCTTGTTATCGGCCTTGTGCATGTTCGCACGTGCCGATGCCGACCCAAGATGGGTCAGGCCCGTGCCGGTCACCAGGAAATGCGCCGGATCAACATGGGTGATCGGCGGCAAAAGGCGGCCATCACGGGCAACTTCGTTATAGTCGACAGTGGTGTCGCCCATACGAATTTTTGCCTTTTCGATCATCGTCATGCCCTTGGCAAGGGCGATGGTCGCAAGTTCACGGGTGGTGGATACGCCCTTAAGCGGGATCAGGGTATTTTGGTCTTCGACCACGGCCACATGTTGCGCGCCGGCGGTGTCCTTGAATTGAACCAGTCTCATGAATTCTGTCCTGAACGGTCTTGGATATATGTCGGAATATGGCGATGTCGGAATACGGGGTGCGTGACGCGGGCCTTAGACCCAGCCGCCATCAACGATAAAGTTCTGCGCGGTGACCATGCGGGCCTCGTCCGAAATCAGGAAAAGCGCCATACGGGCAATGTCATCGGGCATCACCTTGTTTTTCAGGCACTGGCGCTCATCGATTTCGCGTTCGGCGGCTTCATCGACCCACAGGTCAAGCTGGCGCTGGGTCATGACCCAACCGGGCACAAGCGTATTGACGCGGATGTGATCCTTGCCAAGATCGCGCGCCATACCGCGCGTCAGACCATGGGTTGCGGCCTTTGCCGTCGTGTAGCCGGGCATACCGCCCTGCCCCATCATCCAGCTGACCGACCCGAAATTGATGATCGCACCGCCGCCGGCCTTTTGCATCATCGGCGCGACTGCCTGAATGGCAAAGAAGGACGGGCGAATATTGATTGCCTGACGCTCATCCCAATATTCCGGGGTGACGTCCTGCCATTTGTGGCGGGTATCGTTGGCTGCATTGTTCATCAACCCGGTGATCGGGCCATTGATCTCGGCCGCCTTGGCAACGGCTGCCTGCAAGGCAGCGATATCGGTCAGATCGCATTTGATAAAGACAGGCTTATTGCGTGCATCTTTCGAAAGCTTTTCGACAAGGGCGTTACCGGCATCTTCCATGATGTCGACAAAGGCGACTTTTGCCCCCTGTTCGACAAAGGCGGTCACAATCGCCTCGCCAATACCCGATGCCCCACCGGTGATGAATACTGATTTGTCTTCCAGGCTTGTGTAGTGTGTCGGCATGCGATCAGACATGATCGTTTCATCTCCCGTCGTGCGTTTTGTTTTCAGATGTCAGACGTCGGATTCCCCTGACGCCAAACACGATTCTAGGCCAAAATTGACAGAAAGTGCATCCATCAAGCTATGTGCGGCGCAACAGGAGAAAATTTCCTGACGCCAACATCATGCTACGCCGACAAGCCCCCTTCAGACCAGACGAATGGTCCGGGCACGTTCCCGTGCGCGGCTGCGTGATGCTTCCTCCTGATAATCTTGTTTTTTATTCTTCATACAATAACATTAATGATCAGGATATCCGGGCCTGTCAAGCGTCAAACCATGCAGTCTTTTCTTTCATTATCTGAAAGCTTGTTTATAAGTTCATGACATAAGCAAATACGTAACAGCCATCGTGACGCACCCCTGAAATAATTATATGCTATGCAGCACAAGGCGTTGACGGCACCAGATAAGTTGCCCTGAAAATTAATTCATATTATATGAATAATGACAAAGCGGGCCTTTTGCCTATTTGCTTTTCAATCAGGGCCACGCCGGAGGGAATATATGTCGTCTACCATGTCGAGAACTTACGCCAAACGCAGTCTGCACAGCATTGTTGCCCACGATCTTGGCGCACGCATTGTTTCGGGCAAGCTTGCGCCTGGCGATGTCCTGCCGACAGAGGCGGCCTTAAGTGAATCCCTTGATGTTTCGCGTACGGCCCTTCGTGAAGCCATCAAAATCCTTTCGGCCAAGGGGCTGATTGAAAGCCGCCCGAAAACCGGCACCCGGGTCAAGCCGCGTTCAAGCTGGAACCTGCTTGATCCTGATGTCCTGTCCTGGCATTTCCCGGATCCGGACCCGGCATTTCTCTATAGCCTGCTTGAAACCCGCCTGATCATCGAGCCCAACACGGCCGCCATGGCCGCCGTCCGCGCTACGCCGGAACAGATCAAGCATCTTGAAACCGCCTATTTCGAAATGGAAAAGGCCGAACCCGGTACCGAGGCGGTCTATATTACCGATCTTGTGTTCCATCAGGGTATTCTGGATGCGTCGGGCAACGATTTCATGAAATCGTTCGGCATGTTGATCGAAACCGCCCTGATCGGTTCTTTCCGCCTGTCATCGGGCGGACCCAAGGCGCATGTCAAGTCGCTGCCCGATCATCACGCGGTCTATGCCGCCATCAGCCAGCGCGACCCCGAAGAGGCGCGCAGCAAAATGCACGGCCTGCTGCGCCGGACCATGCGCGAATTGCGCAAGGAACTCGGCATGTCGGTCGAACATGACTGGGATCAGATCGGCCTGTAATCGATGCCGATGGGGCGGATCAAAACGATCACCGCCCCATTCCTCATACTATTTGAATTTACCCCCAAAACGCCGGGTAGCGCGTTTGGCGCCGACACCACGCATTATTCACCAAAAATGAATAATGCGTCTGATTGACCAATTTTTTTGTCAAAAGTTTTGCCCCCGCGCCGGTGCCTGATTGCACGATCAAAACGACCCATGTAAGGGAACAGAAAAAACGCCCTGCTTATTCAAACAGGGCGTTTTGAAGGAAGGTATTTTGATCGCCGGACGCCTTATGTCGCCCCGGCCCGCATGCCCGAGAAGGAACGCGTGATCAGGCGTTGCAGGACGATAAAGCCAAACAAAAGCGCGCCAATCATAATCTTGGTCCACCAGCTGTTCAGCGACCCGTCAAAGGCGATCAGGGTCTGGATAACCCCCATGATGATCCCGCCAAAGAACGTGCCGAGCACAAAGCCCATCCCACCGGTCAAAAGCGTTCCACCAATCACCACGGCGGCAATCGCATCAAGCTCCACGCCCACGGCGGCCAGCGGATAGGCCGACGCCGTATAGAAGGCAAATACCACACCCGAAAGCGCGCTGAAAAAGCCCGACAGGGTGTAAACCCGGATGATGGTGCTATGGACCGGAACACCCAGCAATTCTGCCGAGTGACGATCCCCGCCAATCGCATAGACATTGCGTCCGAACCGGGTGAAATGGGCAATCACCACCCCGCCAATGACGGTCGCCAACATCAGAAGGGCCGATGCTGTCAACCAGCCACGACCGGGCAGCTGGATTTTAAACCCGCTAAAGGCCGAGACAAACGGATGATCAATCGGAACGGAATCCAGATTGATCAGGAAGCACATGCCGCGCAGGAAAAACATCCCGGCAAGCGTGATGATAAAGGGCTGAATATCGAACTTGGCGATAATCACACCCATAAACGCCCCGAATGCCGAGCCGACAATCATCGCAATCACGGCCGCCGTCACCGGATGCATCCCAAAGCCGGTCACAAGTTCGGCCATCAGCACCCCGATAAAGGCAATCATTGACCCCACCGAAAGATCAATCCCGCCAGACAGAATGACAAAGGTCATGCCAACGGCAGTAATGATCAAAAAGGCATTGTCGGTCAGAAGCGCGCCCAGAACATAGGTATCGGAAAAGGCGCGGTGTTCAACAATCCCGTAGCCATACAGCAGTACGAGAACCGCAAGCGTGGCAAGGATCGGATAAAACCGTTCATTAATTTTCATCGGATTTCCCCCGCTTCATGCGTTCCATCGCCTGCCCCACAAGTTCGCGGGATTTGGGCGCCTGCACCAGCAGAACAACCATCACCACTGCGGCCTTGACGATCAGGGTGTATTGCGACGGAAGACCCGACAACAAGATGCCGGTGGTCAACGCCTGAATGATCAGAACGCCAATCACGGTCATGGCAATAAAGAACCGACCGCCCATCAGCGACGCACCACCAATGACAACCGCCAGAATGGCATCGAGTTCAAGCCACAGACCGGCATTGTTGGCGTCCGCCCCACGGATGTCCGCGGCAATGATGATCCCGGCAAAGGCCGAACACAGACCCGATGCGGCGTAGGCCATCAGCTTGATACCGCGTGCATCGATGCCCGCGACCCGGCTGGCGCGCGCATTGCCACCAACCGATTCAACAAACAGACCCAAGGCGGTCTTGCGCATGATGAAATAGATCGCGGCAATCACGGCAGCCGCAATAATCACCCGCCACGGAATACCCAGCAAATAACCGCTGCCGATCGCCTCGAAAAATTCGCCATGGAAGGTCACGATCTGCCCACCGGTGATCATCTGGGCAATGCCGCGGCCGGCCACCATCAGGATCAGGGTGGCAATGATGGGCTGAATATCAAGGAACGCAACAAGAATGCCGTTCCACAAACCGCACAAAATCCCGGCACCAAGAGCGGCCAGGATAATCACCGCCGGATGCAGATCGGTATCGCGGATCAGAACCGCCATCACCGCCCCCGAAATGGCAATGATCGAGCCCACCGAAAGATCAATGCCGCGCGTGCCAATCACAATCGCCATCCCCACCGCAACAAGGGCGGTCGAGGCCCCGCGATGGACAACATCGACCAGCGATCCGTACAGATGGCCGTCAACAATGCGGATATTGAAGAAATCCGGTGAAATGATCCCGATCCCCAGCACGATCAGGATCAGTGCTGCGACCGGACCAAACCAGGGTCGACTTAACAAAGAAGATGCAGACATGGTGCTGCTTTCCCGTATTTTCTTTTTGTCTTTTAAACTGGTCATCGTGCAATCGCCTCGATGATGCTGTTCTGGGTGATGTCCGCACCCACCAGTTCAGAAACCTTTTCGCGATCACGCATTACAGCCACGCGGTCGGCAAAGGCGACGATTTCTTCAAGCTCGGATGACGCGACCAGCAATGCCAGCCCCTCGTCACAGAGCTCCTTGATCAGTTTGATGATGTCGGCATGTGCGCCAACATCAATCCCGCGTGTCGGTTCATCAAGGATCAACAGGATCGGCTTGGACACCAGCCAGCGCGCCAGAATGACTTTTTGCTGATTGCCACCGCTCAGTTGCCCGACGGGCTTTTCACTGTCGGGGGTGGCAATGCCCAGTGCCTTGATCATGTCATCGGCAAATTTCTGTTGTTCGGCGCGCGGGATCGGGCGCAGCCAACCACGCCGCCCCTGAAGGGCAAGCACGATGTTTTCACGCACACTCAGTTCGGCAACAATGCCGTCCTGTTTGCGGTCCTCGGGGCACAGCCCGAAACCGGCCCGGATCGCATGGCGCGGGGAACGCAGCATAACCGGCTCCCCATCCAGAAACACAAGACCGCTATCGGCTTTTTGCGTGCCAAACACCAGCTCGGCAAGCTCTGTACGGCCCGATCCCAAAAGACCGGCCAGACCAACGATCTCGCCCGCTTTCAGATCAAGCGAAACCGGTTCAAGCACACGCTTTTTGCCCAAATTCTTGATCTGGATCTGGCGCGCCGGCCCATCATAGCTGCCTTCGTCCTGATGGCGATGCGCGCTGACTTCGGCCAATTCACGTCCCAGCATGTGATTGATCAGATCAATCTGCGCCAGTTCCTTGGTGACAAACGTACCCACCAGGCGGCCATTGCGCAGCACCGTGATACGATCGGTTACCGCGTAAACCTGATCAAGGAAGTGGGTGACAAAAACAATCCCCAACCCCTTGTCGCGCAGCTCGCCCATGATCCGGAACAATGTTTTGATTTCTTCGCCGTCAAGTGACGCGGTCGGTTCGTCAAGAATAAGAACCTTGGCATCAAGGGCGACGGCGCGCGCAATTGCCACCAGTTGCTGGATCGCCACCGAATAGGAGCCCAGCGGCCGATTGACATCAATATCAAGCCCCAAAATCTCAAGGGCGGTCTTGGCATCGGCCTCGGTCTTTTTCCATGAAATCAACCCGAATTTACGGGTCTGGCGTTCCAACATCAGGTTTTCGGCGACCGACAGCGTCGGCACCAAGTTGACTTCCTGATAAACCGTGGAAATGCCGAGTTCCTGCGCATCGCCGGGATGCTGCGGATGGATTTCCTGTCCTTCGAGTGACACCGTACCGGCATCGCGCGGATGCACCCCGGTAATCACTTTGATCAGGGTCGATTTACCGGCCCCGTTTTCGCCCAGAAGGGCGTGAATTTCGCCGCGTTCAAGGTCAAAATCCACATCCTCCAGCGCCTTGACGCCGGGAAAGAACTTCCCCGCACCGCGCACTGAAAGCACTGTGTCTGACATATCCTGCCCCTCTCCCTAGTCTGTCTTTGAAGTCTTTTGCTGCGGATACAGCCGGACGCACCCCGGCAATCGCCGGAGCACGTCCGATGCAATGAGAAGCGTGCCTCTTGTCCCCATGGGCAGAACCCATGGGGGACGTCAGAGGTTATTTGCTACGCATTTTGTATTCTTCCGCAGCGGTATCTGGCAGATAGAGCGGGCCATTTGCCTTGATCCATTTCGGAACTTCTTCACCAGCCTTTGCCGCCTTGATCGCGTCAAAGGACGGGCCACCCAGATGCGGGTTCAGTTCGATGGTGGCATTGGTGTCACCCTCGGCCATCGCCTTGAAGATATCTGGCACCGCATCGATGGATACGATCAGCATATCTTCACCCGGGTTCAGACCGGCTTCCTTGATGGCCTGAACGGCACCCAGTGCCATGTCATCATTGTGGGCATAAACCGCACAGATGTTGGCACCACCGTTTTCAGCCTTCAGGAAGCTTTCCATGACTTCCTTGCCGCCGGAACGGGTGAAGTCACCGGACTGCGAACGGATGATGTTGATGGCCGGGAAGTTGGAAACAACCGACTCAAAACCTTCCTTACGGTCGTTGGCGGCAGACGAACCAACAGTTCCCTGCAGTTCGACAACGTCGCAAACGCCATTGGTTTCAGCAGCCAGCCATGCAGCGGCCAGTGCACCTTCGACCACGAAGTCCGACGCCACTTTGGTCAGATACAGGTCTTCACTTGCATCAACACCACGGTCAACGAGGACAACCGGAATGCCGGCGTCTTTTGCTTCTTTCAGAACCTGATCCCAGCCGGTTTCAACGACCGGAGCCAGAAGAATGCCATCCACGCCCTGCGCGATGAAAGAACGGACTGCCTTGATCTGGTTTTCCTGTTTCTGCTGTGCATCGGAGAATTTCAGATCAATTCCACGACGTTCGGCTTCGGCCTTGATCGACGCCGTTTCAGACGTACGCCAGCCACTTTCCGAACCGATCTGCGAGAAACCGATCATCATTTCTGCGTGCGCAGCAAACGACAGACCAAGTGCAACACCCATTGCGGCAGTAGAAACTGCCATCTTCTTAAAACTTACCACGATTTCCTCCCTAAGAGTGGCTTATTGCTTAAAAGCCATATAGTATTACAATATGATTTCTAAGCCCTCAACCATATAGTGCATCATCCTTTAGAGTGATCGCGCCAAGCGACATTAAAACTTGGCTAAACCAATAAAAATCAATATCTTGGCAAGAATCGAATGTCACAAACCATCGCGATACCAGACATGGCAAAACCCCACACCAACACACTTCAAAAGGGCGAAAACGCCCCCCGCGCTGCATTAGAGAGCTCTCAGATTCGCGTATTGGTTTCTGCGCTTGGCGCGCGCCTTTGCGGGGTATATTTGCGTGATCCGAAGGACGGACACGAAACCAATATCGCGGTTAACCTGATTGATGATGCCGCCTATCTTGATCAGGATAGCTATATCGGGGCGGTGTGCGGGCGTTATGCCAACCGCATCGAAAAGTCGCGCTACCGGGATGAAAACGGGGATATTGTTCAGCTTGCCGCCAATGAAGGCGAACATCACCTGCACGGCGGACCGGATGGTTTTGACAGGCGGCTCTGGACCATTTCCGATCAAACAGAACGTAGCGTTACGTTTAAACTGACCTCGCCCGATGGCGACCAGGGATATCCGGGCAATTTGAGCGCATCTGCGATCTATTCACTGGTTGCCGATAACCGCCTGCGTCTTGAAATCACCGCGACCTGCGATCAACCCTGCCCGGTCAACATGACCAGTCACGCCTATTGGAACCTGTCGGGCACGTTTGATAAAACGGCCGGCGATCACGTCTTGCAAATCAACGCCAATCAATGGCTTCCGGTTGATGACAAACTGATCCCGACGGGCGAAATCCGCGACGTTATGGGGACCGGTTATGACTTCCGAAGCGCGGCGCGGATTTCCGATATGCTGCCGCACGCGTCCCAAGGCTTTGATCACAATTTCTGCCTGACCGGCCCCCGCGGCGAGTTACGCCACATCGCCACCCTGTCCGATCCCAACAGCAAACGGTCGATCAAACTGTTTTCGACCGAGGCCGGTTTGCAATTTTACCTCGCACAGCATTTCAATGATGCAATGAAAACCGAAAACGGCGTGCCGCTTCACACATTAGGCGGCATCGCCCTTGAACCGCAAACCTACCCCAACAGCCCCAACAACCCGGACTTCCCAAGCCCGTGGCTCAAACCCGGCGAGACGTATCGGCACGTGATTGAGTGGGAGTTTTCCTAAAACAACAAAGCCCCGCATTTGCGGGGCTTTGATTTGGCCTAAAGTGCTGCAACAGAACCATCCGCACGCGGATCGGTGGCCCCTTCCATCACGCCATTGGGCTTTAATCGAAAGCCACCCGCATGGCCCATCATATCTTCATAGGGCCCGACGACTTCGACCGTATGACCGGCCGTTTTCAGTTGTTCGATCAAGGCCGGGTCAAAGCGGTTTTCGAGTTTAAGGGTTGTCGTGTCTTCGCCCCATGTTTTGCCCAGCAACCAGCGCGGCGCGCTGACCGCTTCCTGCAGGTCCTGCCCATACATCACGTTGCGGGTAAAGACCGCCGATTGGGTTTGTGGCTGTCCCTCGCCGCCCATGGTGCCATAGGTCAGTAGCGATCCGTCATCAAGCTTTGCCAAGGCCGGGTTGAGCGTATGGAATGGCAGGCGGCCCGGTCCCAGCTGATTGGGGCCATCATGGAGCGTGAAGCTCGCCCCGCGGTTTTGCCACAGAACGCCGGTTTCGGACACCACAACGCCCGATCCGAATTCCCAGAATATGCTTTGGATATAGCTGACGGCAACACCGTTGGCGTCAACCGCCCCCATCCAGATGGTATCGCCCGGCTTGGCGACATGCGGCCAAGGAAGTGCTGTTTTCATGTCGATTTTGGCCGCCTCATGATCGAGCATTCCATCAGATAGCAGCGACATCGGATCGATGCTCATGCGGTCCGGGTCCCCGACATGGGCGTCACGTTTCAGGAAGGCACGTTTGGTCGCCTCAATCAATCCATGGACATGGTCAAACCCGTCCAGTGTCGCGCCGGACAATCCCAAGCGATCAAACAGGCCAAGGATCATCAGCGATGCCACACCCTGGGTCGGCGGGACCATATTGAAAACGGTCCCGGTTGAAAGTTTGACCGAAAGCGGCGTCATGATTTTGGCGTGATAGGCTTCAAAATCGGTCAGGCGAAGCGGGCTTCCGAGCGCCTCAAGCCCGCGCGCATTGGTTCGCGCGATATCGCCGCGATAAAAATCATCGAAACCCACCTGACCAAGCTGCTCTAGCGTTGCGGCAAGGGCTGGCTGTTTCAGCACATCGCCAATCGCCGGAATACCGTTGGCGGCGTAGGTATCAACATAGCCCGGTGAGTCTTGAAGTTCCGCCATTTTGGTCGTGGTCAGGGCAACCTGTGATTTGGTAACCGGCACCCCGGTTTTGCCATGATGGACCGCATCACGCATCAGGCGACTGTGCGGGATTTTGCCGCCGATTGATGCCGCGACCTCGGCTGCCTTGATCCATCCGCCAATCGCACCAGCAACTGTCAGGGCCGCAAGCGGACCACGGGCCGGGATCGCGGCCTTGCCCTGTTCGCGGTAAAAGTCTGGCGTTGCAAGGCCTGCGGCCCCGCCACATGCCCGGATGGCAACCGGGTCCTTGCCGGGTTCGGCAATCAGCCAGAAACCGTCACCCCCAATCGCGTTCATATGCGGATAGACAACCGCAATGGTCGCAGCGGCGGCAATCATCGCCTCGACCGCATTTCCGCCTTCGCGCAGAATGTCACGTCCGGCCTCAGACGCCAGATGATGGGGTGCGGTGACCATGCCACCGAGTGCGGTTCTTGAACGTAACATGATCAGTTGATCTCCCTGCCTTATGCTTGCGGGCATGCCGCGTCATCTGCGACATGCCCGGTTTGTTCATAGCGCTGTTTTGCGTTTCCGTTCAGCGCCTTTTCACATTGTAGAATACCTGTTTTCCAAACCGGCCTACCAGCCGATCAGATTTGGCAACCAGCTTGTCAATTCCGGGAAGATAAACAGAAGGATCAGGGCAAGTGCCTGAATACCGATAAACGGTATCACCCCGCGATAGATATCGACCGTGGAAACAGATGGCGGCGCCACCCCCTTAAGGAAGAACAACGCCCAGCCAAACGGCGGCGTCAGGAAGCTGGTCTGAAGGTTCATCGCCACCAGGATGGCAAGCCATGCCATGTCGATCCCGCTATTGAGGAACACCGGCAAGAACATCGGAAGCGCGATATAGGAAATCTCGATCCATTCAAGGAAGAAGCCAAGCACAAAGATCAAGGCCATCATGAACAGAAGGTTGCCCATGTCGCCACCCGGCACCCATTCAAACATCGCATGAACAAGCCCCTCGCCGCCCAAGCCACGGAAGGCCAGACCAAAGGGTTGCGCACAGATCAGAATGAAGAACACCATCGCACTGGTGATCAGCGTGTCATGCAAGACATCGCGCATCACACCAAAATTCAGACGCCCGGAAAACAGGGCGAGCAACAACGCACCAAGTGCGCCCATCGATGCCGCCTCGGTCGGGGCGGCAATCCCGCCAACGATGGAACCCAGCACGGCAAAGACCAGTGCCAATGGCGGCACGACCACCTTGGCAATCTTGATCAGCAATTGCTGCGTGCTCATGGCGTCGCGTTCAGCCTTGGGGATGGCGGGTACCATGTCGGGTTTGAAAATCCCCAGAAGCACAAGATAAAGGCCAAGCATCCCGGCCAGGATCAAGCCCGGCACCATGGCGGCGGCAAACAGTGTACCAACAGATTCACCCAGAATATCAGCCAGCAGGATCAGAACCAGACTGGGCGGGATGATCTGCCCAAGGGTGCCCGATGCGCAAATTACGCCGCTCGCAACTCCCTTGTCATAGCCACGATTGATCAGGGGCTGTAGGGATAAAAGACCAACCGTCACCACGGTCGCGCCGACAACCCCCGAAGACGCGCCCATCAAAACGCCAACGATGACGATGGCCAATCCCATGCCGCCCTTGAGCCGCCCCATGGCGTGACCGATCACATCAATCAGTTCTTCCGCCAGCTTGGATTTTTCAAGCATCACCCCCATGAAGATGAAAAGCGGCAAGGCAAGCAGCGTATAGTTGGTCACAACCCCGTAAACGCGTGCCGGCAACAGGTTAAACAAACCGGTGCCAAACCCCATAATCCCAAAGGCAAATCCCGAAATCGCAAGCGAGATCGCCACTGGCACACCAAGCACGAGGAAGCCAAAGAAGCCCCCGACCATACCGATGGCCAGCCATTCATTTCCGGTCATGTCTGATTAGTCTCCTGCACCGGTTTGCGTGACCGCATCAGGTGCATCAAAGGCAGGATTGCTGCGATTACCCGCAACGATTTGACGATAATTCATAAGGCCCTGGGCAATCGCCTGAAGCAGCAAAAGACCAAACCCGATCGGAATAAAGGCCTTGAGCAAGAAGCGATATGGCAGGCCACCCGGATCGGGGGAGCCTTCGCCCATCATGATGGATTGCTCGACATAGGGGATCGAAAACCTGATCAGCGCAGCACCCAGCACCGCCATCAAAACGGCCGAGAAAAGGTCGATGATCGCCTGGGCCCGCGGGCCCAGACGTTCGTAAAGGAAATCGACCCGCACATGGCCGCCATGGCGCATGCCATAGGCCATCCCCATCAGGGCAATTGGCGACACCAGATGCCATTCAAGTTCCTGCATCGCCACACTTCCGGAATTAAACAGATAGCGCAGCAACACATTGCCACCGACCACCAGAACAAGGGCAAGACTGCTGATCGCAGCGCCCCATCCGGCAATATCGACAACCAGACCAAGGACACGGTCCGGTAACGGCTCAGTACGGGTCGACTTCATATCAGCTCATCCCGCCTTTGGATGAAATGATCCCGTGATAGGGCTTTTCACTGATCGCGGCCCATTCACGGTGCGTGTCGCGGAACGCCATGAAGCTGTCATGGACCTTTTTGGTGATCGGGTCTTTGGCTGCTTCGGCTTCAAGGGTATCCTTAGTGATGTCCTTAAGCTTGGTCACAACATCATCGGGCAGGGTTTGCGCGGTAACGCCAAAGTTCTCGACCAGATCACGCAGGGCGGCTGCGTTGTTGGCTTCACACCAGGAATGGCTATCAAGGTTACACGCCTGTGCGGCGTTCTTGACGATCGCCTGCAGATCAGCCGGAAGGCTTTCCCAGGCTTTCTGATTGATCAGAAGTTCGGTGACGTTGGACGGCTCATGCCAGCCGGTGGTGTAGTAGTATTTGGCGGCTTTCTGCAGGCCCAGACGACGGTCCTGATACGGGCCAACGAACTCGGCCGCATCAATCACGCCACGTTCCAGTGCCGGGAAGATTTCCCCACCCGGAAGCAGTTTCACTTCAACGCCGATCTGCTGATAGACCTTCCCGGCAAGACCCGGGATGCGCATTTTAAGACCGTTGAAATCATCGAGGCTTTCAATCGGCTCGCGGAACCAGCCGGTCATCTGAACGCCGGTATTGCCCATCGGGAAGGCCACCAGACCATATGGCTGATAAACTTCATGCCAAAGCTCAAGCCCGCCACCATGATACAGCCAGGCATTCACACCCTGGAAGTTCAGGCCAAATGGCACGGTCGTGAAATACTGGGCGGCAAAGATTTTACCCGCCCAGAAATAGGCATTGGCCGCATTCATTTCGACCGTACCGGCCTGAACCGCGTCAAAACCTTCAAGCGCCGGGATCAGTTCGCCAGCGGCGAAATGCTGAATGTTCAGACGACCATTCGACATTTCCGTCACGCGCTTGCAGAAATCTTCCGGGCTGCCCGGACCGGTCACATAAAAGGGTGAACCCGGACCATAGGCATTGGTCATTTTCCAGTTAAAGGTTTCCTGCGCACGAACGATGCTTGGTGCGGCGATAACGCCTGCACCGGTTGCTGCCGCACCGATTGCCGATTTGGTCAGAAAATCGCGCCGTTTAATGTTTGTCATTGATGTCTCCCTGATAGAGATAGCTATTTCTCTGAAACGTGATCTCAACGGAATGCATTCCGCACTGTGTATACATCTTGCAACACACATGCCATTGCATATTTTTCAATGACTTAATAAAATTCCTCTTATTCTTTGATGTTCGAAATGCCAATTAAATAGTCAAAATATTGCAATGCACATTTTTACTGCACAATAAATATGCAGGAACTGGCGCGAAAAAATGTGCGGATTTTACAACCCTTGAGAAACTTGGCCTTGCCTTGAAAATTGGTGTATACATTTGATCAATAAGAGCCCAACCAAACCTCGCAAGAAGGGTATCGACTTCAGATGATCGAGCTTCGCCAAGCGCTCAGCACCCCGTCCGAACAGACCGAGCAGGTCGGCATCGCCCAACAGCTTTGTCAGGCGCTGGAAGATGACATCGTCAAAGGAAAGCTCCCCCCCGGGCAGCGGTTGGAAGAACCGCTTTTGGCCAAGAGGTTTGGCGTTTCACGCACGCCGGTGCGCGAGGCCTTGCAGCTTCTGACTGCAACCGAACTTGCCGAAAAGATTCCCAATCGCGGCGTTTATGTCTCGCTGGCCACCCCGGAACGGCTGACGGCGATGTTTGAAAGCATGGCCGAACTGGAAGGCACCTGCGGGCGGCTTGCGGCCAAGCGCATGACAAGTGGTGAGCGCCACAATCTTGAACGCCTGCACCATGAATTGGCCGAAACAGTGCGCCTGGGTGATAGCGACGGTTACGAAACGTTGAACCGGTCGTTCCACAATACGCTGTATCGTGGCACGCATAATGATGTGCTAGTCGATGTTACGCTTTCGGTGCGTCGGCGCGTCGCCCCGTTCCGCCGCGTGCAGTTCCAAAGCCTGTCGCGCCTTGCATCCTCACACGAAGAGCATCAGGGCATTGTCGATGCCATCCTGCGGGGCGACGTCAAGGCGGCCGAAGATTTGCTTTACGGGCATATCATGGCGGTCCACGAGATCAGCCAGGAATACCTCGCAAGCCTGCGCGATGCGAGCGCCCAGAACGACCGGTTTGCGGCAAAATAGGCCTTCGAAACAGGGCCTATTGCCCCGCAACCGGCTGCCACAATCCCCGCCGGAACGCCCCCGGCCCTTCACCATATTGCGCCTTAAACCGCCGCGAAAATGCCGGCATCGATTGATAGCCGCAGCGCAAGGCAACCTCATCCATCGACAAGTTGGTATCGCGCAAAAGCGCCTTGGCCCGGCGCATCCGCCAATTTTGCAGATATTGCATTGGTGCAATCCCGACACACGCACCAAACCGCACAACAAAACGCGTCCGCGACATCCCGGCCTGTTTGGCCAAAAGCTCCGCGGTCCAGTCACGTTCCGGCTGGGCATGCATGGCTGAAAGTGCGCGTGCGATTTTTTTATCCGCCAATCCGGCAAGGAAACCTTGCGGCAGATTGGCGCGTTTTAATTGCGCTGCCATAAGCGCAATCACAAGGACCTCCATCAGGCGCGCCAAGGCACTGCGCCAACCGGGCTGTATTTCTTGCGCAAGGGTCTCGATCATCGCAACGATTGAGGATTGCGCCTCTGTTGTCGGGTCCTCTGCGCGCAGGATCACATGATCCTCAATCAGGCCAAAACCCGGATGACGCTCATCGTCATCAAAGGCGCAAAACCCGCATAACAGCCTCACATCCCCCGCGCCTTCAAGCTGATTGCGCAAGACCCCGACAACCGGGTCAAACCCGACCGCCATCGCATCAGACAACGCAACCGCCTTTGTTCGCGGCGCATCACACAGAATGTGCCCACGCCCATTTGGCACCAGAACCAGATCACCTGCGCAAAGATCAATTGGTGGTGCATTTTCAGACAGCAAAAGCTTGCACCCGCCTGCCAAAACCAGATGAAACCGGATGCGCGCGCCATCCGCCGGGATATGCACACTGAAATCCCCGGCAAGCTCCGCCGTGAAATACAGATCACTGCGCAACCGTAATCCGGCGCAAACGTCACTAAGCACATCTTGCTGCATTTTATCCATCATCGCGATTTGGAACGATCTGATAATTTATTGGCAGCTTATCGCAAAGACGCGTCCCCGGAAATGATCAATGATCACCAGACCACATACCCAGATGGATGATCAAATCATGAGCCCTGAAAACCTGACAGCCCTGATCGGCTTTGCCTTTGTCATGTCCGTTTCGCCCGGTCCGGGCAATTTCCTGCTGCTTGCCTCGGGCGCCAATTTTGGCATTGCCCGCACCATCCCGCTGATCCTTGGCATCAGCAGTGGCTTTCTGTCGATGGTGTTTGTGGTGGGCCTGGGATTGGGCGAGATTTTGGAACGTTTTCCAATGGCACAGGATGTCCTGCGTGTTATCTGCTTTGGCTATGTTCTCTGGCTTGCCTACAAGATATCGCAGATCAGATCGCTTGAAACCAAAGAACAGGCGACAGCACAGCCCATCGGATTTGTTCAGGCCGCAATGTTGCAACTTCTGAACCCGAAGGCCTGGACTGTCGCCCTGATCGCAACAGTCACCTACACCGTGCCGTCAGCAGGCATAAAGGGGCTTTTGGTAATGATCGCCGTCTTCGCATTGATCAACATCCCATCCATTTCAAGCTGGGCGCTGTTTGGCGCGGCCATGCGATCCTTTATTGGTCAGGGCAACCGAACCCGCATCTTTAACATCATCATGGCCGTGCTTTTGGTCGCATCAATGGCGCCAATGTTGCTACCGATCTAACACCCATCAGGCGCGTCGGTGCGACAGGAACCGATCCACCGACAGCTTGCCACCACCGGCAAAGACCAGTGCTACCAGAAGCGAAATCCAAAGCAGGCGGTGATCAATCAGCTCGGTCGGCAATCCATTGGCAAGCCCGCCCAGTGCGGCACCGTGAAACACAACATCCACCACCGTCTGAACCACAACGAAGCCAATCATGCCAAGGGCTGCAAGGCGGGTGAACAGGCCGGCAACAATCAGGATCGGCAAAACAAACTCGCCAAGGGTGCCGGCCCAGACAATCAGGTACCACGGGAAGAACGGAATGGCAGAGGTATCGTAAAGATACTGCTCGGCAATTGGCGGCAGGATCTGCGCGAATGCGCCCGCACTGAGGCCAAAGCCATCAATCTTGGTCATCGCGCTGTTGATGTAATAAGGCAGCAGCAAAAGAACAAAAAGCCCCCGGCTGGCAATGCCAATAACATCGCGCCGGCCAAGGGCATCCATTTTCGTCTCAAGACGGGCGTAACCGCCGATTACATTATGCATCATCATGCCCGTTTCCTCTCGGGATATTAACGCGGGCATCAAATGCCCCGATTGTTAAAAACGCGGCAAAGCTCGCCATCACATCAAAATTCGCATCGGCCTCAAGGGCGTGGGCACAGGCTTCGCCAAGGCTCAAACCATCGCGCGTTAGCGCCGCAAGAAACGCCGCCTGCCCATGGGTAATCACGCGCATTTCAACCTGCATATAAGGACGTGTGACCAGAACGGTTTCAGCGCGTTGCACGATGCTGGTTTTGCCGACCTCGTTGCCATTCACCGGGTTTTGCGCATTCCAGATGGCAAAGACCGGATACTTCGACGCCACGATCTGACAGGCCGGGTGTGCGCGCAGTGTCATGGCCTCCAGCTGATCTTCAAGCCCGCCGAGCTCTTCGGCCAGGAGCGGTTTGGCGTCTTCGGATGTGCTGACCTCAAGCCGGGCACGTTCAAGCCTTGCGATATCAGACAGGTACGGCAAACGATCACGTACCGGGTGGTTCGCCAGAAAGTCAGCAAAGCCAGCCCCATAAAGGGCAAGCGATCCGGCACGTGTGGTTTCGGATTGAACGAACCCCTGTGCCAATTGATCAAAAAAAACATCCCCGACCAGTTTGCGCACGGTCGGGTAAGCAGCCCCCAACGCGTCATACAGGCCGCGATGGACATTGTTGCGGTAAATCGCGAAACGGTGCGCATAACCGTCCGCGACACTGCTTGGCACTGCATCGGGTTCCCGGGCCATCAAGGCATCGCTAAAGCCGTCATAAAATGCCTTAAGCTCCGTCATGACGCGGCCTCAAACTGCGCGTCCACGGCATATTCAAGATGACGGTCAGCAAGGGCTGCTTCACGCGCCAGCACATCCCAGCTTGGGAGATCATTATCCCATTCAATCAGGGTCGGCTTGCGCCCGATCCGGGCGATCAGACGGTCAAACAGATCCCAAACCGGATCGGCCACCGGCCGGGAATGGGTATCGATCAAAACATTGTCGTCGGGGTTGGCGTCTTCCTCATGCCCGGCCAGATGAATTTCACCGACCAGGTCACAGGGCACCGCATCAATAAACGCATTGGCATCAAAGCCCAGATTATGGGCCGATATGTAAACGTTGTTTACATCAATCAGCAGCCCACAGCCACTGCGTGCGGCGGCTTCGGTGATGAATTCCAATTCGGGGATCGAGTTTTGCGGCAAAGGCACATAGGACGTCGGATTTTCGATCAGGATCCGTCGACCAATAAAGTCCTGCACACTATTGATGGCATCCACCAATTGAGCCAACGACGTTTTCGTCATCGGGGTCGGCAGCAGATCAGCCATATAAAGCCCTTCATGGGCGGACCATGCGATATGTTCCGACACCATGGCGGGATTGAACCGGTCGACCAGACGTTTAAGGTCTGCCAGATGGTTGTTGTTCAACGGCTCCCCGCCGCCAAGCGACAATCCGACCCCATGCATCGAGACCGGATAGCGCGCAGACAGCTCTTCCAGCATGGCAAGTCGCGGGCCACCGGCAACCATGTAGTTTTCCGGATGGATTTCAAACCAGCCCACAGATGGGGCTTTGTCGAAAATGTCCTGGGCGTGCTCGGCCTTGAAGCCAACACCTGCACGGTCAGGAAGCTGTGTCAGCGATGTCATATCGGGGCAACCTTATCTTTTCGCCGTTTACGCGGGTGGACGGCCAGCACATCGGGACAGGGGGAGACATATGCAGATCTGTGCTGACCGTCCGTTGGGACGCGATTAGGCTTAGGGTCGGGCTTGGGGGATTGCAGGACTTAGCCCTGCGGGATATCGCGATCCAGCGCTTCCAGGCTGCCCATGACTTCGCGGCCATCCGCGGTGGTGAAGCTCATATCTTCACAGGTACCGGCCGGAACCAGTTTCCAGGCATTGCCCTGATAATCGACCGTCGAGGTACCGGCACAGGTCGTGCCCGGACCGGCAGCACAGTCATTTTGCCCCGCCAGCGACACGCCAAAACATTTTTCCTTAGCGCCATCGGCTGCAGCCTGGTTGATCGCAGCCATTGAAACAGCAGCACTCAATGCTGCACCCAGAACCATTGCTTTTTTCATCGTCGTTTCCCTTCGGTTAAATGCGGACACTCAAGTCCAGGTGATGATTTAACCGTAAGGGCGATGGGCAAATTCGTCACTGCACCATTCGCACACGCCAAGTCAAAGAGGCGTGAGACATTCCACACATATCCTCACAGCGCTGTGAGGTGGCAGCACACCAAATTCTGAAAGACTGAAACGACAAAACCCCCGACCGGTTAAGGTCGAGGGTTTTCAAAGTCGTGTGTTTATAGGGAATATGAATGCTGTATTTGGAAGGCCCGGCG
>NZ_DGMR01000005.1:79435-79652 GCF_002388495.1 Thalassospira sp. UBA4513 | reverse complement strand
CCAACTGAGCTACACCCGCATGGCGTGGCGCGGTTTATATAAGGGGTGGTTCGGTCTGGCAAGGGCTTTTTTGCAAAAAAAAGACGGACCGGAAATTTACCAGTCTGATCGTCCTTGGCAGCCTCGATGCGACGCCTGTTTCGCAGCGAAAAGCGCTCGATCCGGGGTGGCGTAAATGTGTAAAAAGCGAGTGGAAAACAAAAAAGCGCCAGCGAAA
>NZ_DGMR01000005.1:41919-79226 GCF_002388495.1 Thalassospira sp. UBA4513 | reverse complement strand
CCGCATGGTGCGTGGCGCGGTTTTTAGCAGCCGGTCAAAGGTGGTGCAAGCGCTTTTTTGCCAAGATTTTTCAATTTTTAGCCGCGTTCTTCCGGCGGTAGAAACCGACCCTGCATCGGGCACGTTAAAGTTCACCTGTCAGGCTTTGGTAAGGCGGGCAGGTGAGGGGGATGTTTGGGATTGCAAGGCGCACATAAGCACCACCTGAGACTGCATTGTGAAATGCTGCCCAGTGAGCGAGATCGTCTGCGGTCAAGAGGTGTGGGGCTACTCGCGCGGTTCTGCGTAGCGTTCGGTCAGTTTGGTCAGAGCCGCGACAGTTGCCTGTTCGACGGTTGAGCCAAAACCAGTCACGCGGCCGGCCAGAATGACATAAAGCGAGTCGATGTGAAGCTGGATCACCAGCAGCTGTTTTTCGTTGGCCGTGGTGCGGTCGGCAACGAAGATTTCCATCGATTTTGCGATCTGCGTCATCAGGGGATACTGGAAAGTGCCGCCCAGGGCCTTGACCGAATATGCAAGGTCATTTGCCGCGATGATGGCTTCTGGCCGCTTGGGCTTGTCGTGCAGGGCGTTGATTACCAGTTTGCGGCATTCCATCAGGTCCTTGCCGATGTCACGGACAAAGGTCTCGGAGCTGCGCTGTACAACCTGTTCGAGCTCTTCAAGCTGTTCAGGTGACAGGTTGATGTCAAATCCCTTGATGAAGTTGACAGCTTTGCGTTTCAGATCGGTCTGCGCAGGGATGATCTGCACATTCTTCTTTTTCTTAGGTTCTTCCGGCTTCACGATGGCTCCGCTTCCCCAGTCATAATGGGTCATTCGTCAAGGCTCCTACGATCAGGACCATCAAACTGGACCTGTCTGCGACGTCGGTCCGGGCCAAAATACGTTCCAGTGTTAATGAAACGTCTTGGTCGGGCGATGACCGAAACCAGACGGCTGTAAAGTGCCTTGGCGTTAAAGGGTTTGGCAAGAAATTCAGTAATCCCAAGGTCACGTGCCGTCGTCACATAACGCATCTCGGAATGTGCGGTCAGCATAATCACCGGAATGAACCGGTTTGGCGAATTGGTCGAATTGCGCATGACATCGAGGAATTCAAGGCCATCCATGCCGCGCAAGCGCCATTCACAAATCACGATATCAATTTTTTCGGTGCGTAGTACGTCAAAGGCATTATTCGGCGATTTTACACGCTGTATATGACTGGCTCCGAGATAGGCGAGCGTGTCATAGACCACCTGAGCTGAAATCTTGTCCCCGTCAACGATCAGAAAACTAATCTTACTAAAGTCTATTTTCGCGTTCATCCGGCCTCGGTTCCTGAGCATCATCACGAAATGCGTCGCTGTTCAGGGGGATACAGCAGCAAATCTAAACAGTTGCTGATATATAAACCCTTATACCTTTGTCTGGTTTCCAGCAAGGCCAAACCACTCTGTGTTCAGCCCGAAAATCTGACAAATACTGACCCCAAGCCAGCTGAAAAATTAGAACAAACGACGTTTACGTCTTTTTGTTTTTGATGCTCGTGTCCGGTTTGAACACACCCAATATTGGGCCTTTTTTTCAATAGTAAAGAGGAAGATCTTTTTTATTTCATGGGCTTGGTGACGCCGTCGTCATCAATCACCTTAACGGCAACACCGGACTCCTCGAACATTTCGGTCGATATCTTCATATCTTGTTCCCAGCGTTCAAGAAAGTCCGGGGTCAGTTTTGACTTGTCGACATAGACCTCGGCGATGCCTGCCTGGATGATTGCGCGCGCGCAATCGCAGCACGGAAAGTGCGTCACATACAGGGCGCAGCCATCAAGCGATGTGCCGGTGTAACTGGCATTATAAATAGCATTGCGTTCGGCATGTTCGGTATAGGCGTATTTTTCCGGACGCTGATGGCGGCTTTCGACTTCGTCATCGACCCCGCGCGGAAACCCGTTATAGCCGACAGCACGAATTTCTTTTTTCGGGCCGATGACAACCGCACCGACCTGGGTGCTACGGTCTTTTGACCAGTCTGCAATATGGGCTGCAAGTCCAAGAAAGCGATGGTGCCATTTGCTCATGAAAAGGGTCCTGTCTGCGCCGTAAAATTGGTCTGTTGGGTATTCGTTTTTGACCGGCACGTTTCACCGGTACGGGTTCTTTAAAGAAGGTGCTTCTTGTAATTGTCCAGCGAAAAATCACATTTTTGTAAAGGCATTTAATGAAAAGTCCCTGTTCAAATAGGGGCTGATTGATTATTAAGGGGTTACCCCCAGAAAAGATCAGGACGCCTTTTCGTCTCGCCGCAGATGCAGGCCGAAGCGGGAAGGATCACGTGTAAACCGAATAACAAGAGGTAGCAGCCGATGCGCCGTCAACGTAAGGCGAAGATCATCGCGACCCTGGGGCCGGCAAGTTCAAAGCCAGAAATCCTCGAGAAAATTGTGCAGACAGGTGTGGATGTGTTCCGCCTGAACTTCTCGCATGGGGAACACTCAGAACATCTGGCCCGTTTTGAAGCGATCCGTGTCGTCGAAGAAAAACTCGGCCGGCCGATCGGTATTTTGATGGATCTTCAAGGTCCGAAAATTCGTGTTGGTACCTTTGCCGACGGTGAAGTTGAACTCACCGCCGGTGATACGTTCAAATTCGATATGGACAAGAAGCCGGGCGACAACAAGCGTGTGTCGCTTCCGCATCCGGAAGTCTATGCAGCTATCAAGCCGGGTGCGAACCTGCTGCTTGATGATGGTAAGCTGCGCATGCGTGTCGAGAAATGCGACGACAAGTCGGCCGAATGTACCGTCATTACCGGTGGGCCGCTTTCCAACCGCAAGGGTGTCAACCTTCCGGATGTGATGTTGCCGCTCTCACCGCTGACCGAAAAGGACCGTGCCGATCTGGATTACGGTCTTGAGATGGGCGTTGATTTCGTGGCGCTGTCCTTTGTGCAACGTCCCGAAGACGTTGCCGAGGCCCGCAAGATCATTCAGGGCCGTGCAGCCATCGTTTCCAAACTGGAAAAGCCGCAGGCGATTGATCACCTTGATGAGATTGTCGATCTGTCGGACATGATCATGGTTGCCCGTGGTGACCTTGGTGTCGAATGCCCGCCGGAAGATGTGCCGATCCTGCAGAAACGTATCATCAAAGCGTGCCGCGAAGCCGGCAAGCCGGTGATCGTTGCGACCCAGATGCTTGACTCGATGGTGTCCAACCCGGCCCCGACCCGTGCCGAAGCATCCGACGTTGCGACCGCGATCTATGACGGTGCCGATGCGGTGATGCTGTCAGCCGAAAGTGCGGTCGGCAAATATCCGCTTGAAACCGTTTCGATCATGGACCGTATCCTACGCCGTGTGGAGCAGGATGAGCTTTATTACCGGATGCGTGACGCCAACCGCCCGGATCCGGAACATAACGCCCCGGATGCAATCAGTGCAGCCGCCCGTCAGGTGGCGACCACCATCGGGGCGAAGGCAGTTGTTAACTATACATCTTCCGGGTCGACGGCATTCCGTGCTGCACGTGAACGTCCGGAAGTGCCAATTCTTGGCCTGACCCCAAGGATTCAGACCGCACGTCGTCTGGCCTTGTGTTGGGGCGTGCATCCGGTCTTTACCCGCGATGCGACCAACTTTGCCGAAATGGTCGGAATCGCCACCGAAGTGGCAAAGCGTGAGGAATTTGCAGGACCGGGTGATTCGCTTGTTATCACCGCCGGTGTGCCGTTCGGAACGCCGGGTGCGACCAATATTCTGCGCATTGCATGGGTCGGCAATAATTAACGCAAGTGAGTGCGTGTAACGATTTTCGATGACGGGCGTCCTTTTGGGGCGCCCGTTTTCATTTGCGCAGATTGCCAGAAGTCCGTCGGCGCGCAGGTTTTTCGATGGCAATGGGCAGGAGGGGGCATAGACCCCTGTATCGTTAATGTTTTTTTGAGTCTTTGCGCCGATAGTCATTCTGTAATCAAGGCTCTGTCTGTTGATATGTGCCCTTGAGATTGGGTTATGAAAATTAGACGCCTTGTCTGGTTGTGTATCACTGTCAGTTTGGGTTAAGCTGTTCTGACAAAACACAAAAATAAGGCATCGCAACGTCGATGCCGATACGCCGCCAGGCACGGGACCAGGGGAATTACTGCGATAATGCTGAGTTGGATGTTCAATCGGCAGAAAAATGCGGGCGATGGGGGGCTTGATGATAAAGCCTCTGCCAAGCTGCGTGATCTGGCCGACACTGTTCGCACCATCGCACCTGAAACGTTTGGATCTGATACAGGTCGCGTTCAGGGTCGCGCGATTCCCCGCAGACATGTTTCCGAAAATAACGCCGATGCATCGGCCCTTGAACACGCAGCCCGTCTTTCGTCTGAATTGGACGCGCTGGACGATGCCGAGGATGTACCTGATTTTGACAGCGACGTGCGCATGGATGTGGCGCGCCGTCTGCGTCGGCATCTGACAGATTTGAGCCCGTCCGAAAGACTGGAAATGGTTGACGAGTTCGTTTCGGCGATTGCCAATATGGGCGACTGTTATCGCCCGCAGGTGATTGCGCTGATCGAACAGGAACTGGGTCATACCCCGTACATGACCCGTCAGGCGGCCAACCGTTTACGTCAGGATATTCAGGCGATTGGCCGGGTGTCGATTGCCGATTATATCGAGCTTCTGAGCGATTCCGACTTCCTTGATATCATGCGCGGGCGCGGTGAATTCATTCAAACCGCAGCCGAACGTGAACGCGCCGAGCTTGAGGCCGCCGCCAAGGCCCGCCTGATCGAGCAGCAGGCGGAAAAGGAAAAGGGCGGTTTGTTGAACCGGTTGCTGTCATCTGATGACGCGCCGCGGAACGTTGTGCCGATGACGCCGCATTTCGTTGAAAAGACAACAAAGTCAAAGGCGCCGGAGAACGATATCCTCGGTGGTCAGAACCGAATTTCGCGTCAGGCCCAGCGCCGCATTGCCCATTTCATCATGGCGTCCCTGTTTGACACGCTGGTCGAGCAGGGCCGGATGCGGACCGAGGTTGCCCGTGCGTTGCGCCAGTCGGTCCGTCAGAGGATTGAAAAGGCCCGTTTTGAAAACCGGGTGCTGATGCCGTCGCGTGATAGAGACATGGTTGTCGAGATCGCAGACAATGAAATGGTCGACAACGATGTCATTGAGGCAACAGATGCCAAGATGACGATTGACCAGTATGTGCTTGATGCCCTGTCGCGCAATGATGATGCGCTGGTGGTGCAGGCACTTGCCCATTACGCGCAAATCCGCGCCAACGCCGTTTCCAAAATTCTTGATTCCGGCAGTGCCCGGGCGATCACAGCCCTTGCATGGCGGGCAGGGATGACTGCACCTGCAGCAGTCGTCTTGCAGATCAGTAACGGTATCCCTGAATCGGCAATCGAAAGCCCGGCGGCCGGTGGTCGCTTTGCGATGGCAGCTGCCGATATGGATTGGTACATCGATTTCTTTAGCGACATGAAGCCTGTAGCTTCGCGCATGAAGGTCGAAAAAGAAAACGAACCTGCGCCGGCATCTGCACAGACGGCAAAGCCAAGCGGCAGGACCATGTCGCGCGGTCAGGGACTTCGACCGCGCAGCGGGCGCAACAGTGGCGGGCTCGAGGGGCTCGTCTCTGACAGGCGGTCCAAAGGTCTCAAAGAGGACTGAGTGCCATGAGCAGCAATCACGGCATCTCTTATGACGGGCTGAAACATGCCCTTACCATCAAGGAAAGCTATCTGTCTGGCGAGCCGCTTACCGTGACCGGGGCGGCCAAGCAGCAGCGTCTGTTGATGCCGGAACATTTGCTGAGCAACGACCTTGCCCTGATGCAATATGACGATCCACTGGCCCTTGCCGTGATCGCAACCAGGGATCCAGAAAGCCCGATGGCCTTGGCTGCTGCGATCCGTATGGGACCGCATGCCAAATGCAAGGAACTGATTACCGGGGTCTTTGAAGTCGTTTCCGAGGCAACCAAGCATGAACTGGTTGCCGATTGCGCCAAGCTTCTGACCAAGAACGCATTCAGCCCAGAAGCATTCCATCTTGTGCGCACACGCGCCTCCAATCACGTCGTGGAGATCCGCGAAGCCTATCGCCGGGCGATGGGGGATAACCTGCGCGCGTTGCTGGATGGCAAGATGGCCGCGCGCGAGTTTGTCGAGGAATTCATCGAACTGGCATCAAATGGCAACCTTAGGATTGATATCTATCGCCGTCTGGTGATGAAACTGATGCGCTCAGACGCAGTGCGTCCAAGTGTGAAATTCATGCTGCTGGAACGCCTTGATCGTTTCCCGCAGATGGTAAAGCTTCAGATCGTCAATGAAGTCAATTCGGCACCCGATACCCCGGAATACCAGACCCTGAAGCAGGAATTGCGCTGGATCTACGAGGCAAAACAGAAACAGCAGCTGCCACATGCCAAGCAAACGCCGATCAATGCATCGGGCAATGCTGATGCATCCGGGCCGCGTATTACGGCGGCTGATCTTGTTGGGCGGTCACAGATCGATTTCGGGGCGGCTACGGGCATGCATCGCCGCAACAGCATCATCAAACCGGCCGAGCCGACCTTGAAACGCAACGCGACGCCCAGCATCATGACCAGCGGCGGCTTCAGCACGCGCGAACTTTCTTCCTGGCTTAACTAGGGTTCAGGCCCTGAGCTTTGCTGCCGATGCGCTTGGCGTGTGGTTAGCTCAGCATCTGTGATGTCGCGGTATTTGCCGGGACATGAACATGCAGGCCAGCCTGTTTTTCCAGATATACGGTACAAATCACGCGCACAAGCGATGCGAAATTCGGGATGTCACCACGTTGGGCGACGACCTCGTCGTGGATTTTGCCGAGAAACTGCGGGGTGCTGAAACCTTCACCCGCGGCGATTTCATCAAGAATCTGCCAGAAACGCAGCTCCAGGCGCAGGCTTGTAACAACACCATTGATCCGCACAGACCGGCTGACAGACTGATAAAGTTCCGGGTCAGTTCCAGAATAAATCTGACACATTTGAACGCCCTTTCCTGTTTGTGCCGCTGTTACGAGATGTGCAGCGGTTTTCTTTTTGTTTGGCGCAATGGTCGATCAAATGGCGCCCAAACGCAATCACCGTTTGGGCGCCGATACATTACAAATTGATTTCAGTGCCAAGAACCTTGAGGAAAGCCGCCATCCATTTTGGATGTGCCGGCCAAGCCGGTGCGGTTACCAGATTGCCGTCGATGCAGGCATCATCAATGGCAATGTCGGCATAGGTCCCGCCACCAAGTTTGACTTCAGGTGCGCAGGCCGGATAGGCGGAAACCTTGCGACCCTTGATGATATCGGCTGCTGCAAGAAGTTGCGCACCATGGCAGACAGCAGCGATCGGTTTGTTGGCAGCATGGAAATCACGCACCAGACGAATGACATCTTCGTTCAGACGCAGATATTCCGGTGCACGACCGCCGGGGATGACTAGCGCGTCATAGTTTTCGGCTCGCGCCGCCGCAAAATCGGCATTCAGGGCAAAGTTGTGGCCGCGCTTTTCGCTATAGGTCTGATCACCTTCGAAATCATGGATAGCCGTTGCAACCGTATCGCCGGCATTCTTGTCCGGGCAAACGGCGTCGACATGATGTCCAACCGCAAGCAACGTCTGAAACGGCACCATGGTTTCGTAATCTTCGGCATAGTCGCCGGTGATCATCAGAATTTTTTTCGCAGACATGTTTTATCCTCCCGCTTGTTTTCATTTGCCGCCTTTGGGCAAGGGCAGGGAACTATACGCCTGATACAAGCTGGGCGGGTAACAGCGGGGTACTACGTGCGAGGAAGTTGACGTGGTGTACGTTGTAGCGTCTGTCACCCAAATAAAAAAGAGGCCCGTCTGGGCCTCTTTCGAAATGCGGTTCTGTGAAAAAGAAGATCAGCTTTTGGGTGCTGTCGGCTTTTTCGCAGCCGTGGTTTTGGTCGCCGTTTTCGATGCGGTCGACCGTGAACGGGTTGCCGGTTTCTTGGCTGCAGTTTTTGCCGCAGGTTTGGCGGCCGGCTTTGCAATGGATTTTGCGGTGCTTGCGGTTTCTGCACTTTCGATAACGTGCAGGTCGCGTTGTGGGAAGGGAATAGAGAAACCAGCCGCTTCGAGTTCCGTTTTCGATTTACGGGTCAGATCGAAGAAGGTCGGCCAGAATTCACTGGTTGCAACCCAGCCGCGTGCGGTCAGATCGACCGAGCTTTCGCCAAGGGTGGCGACAAAGCTCATCGGTTCCGGATCCTTCAGTACGCGTTCATCGGATGCGACAAGGTTTTTAAGAAATTCGAGGGCCGCATCAACATCGTCATCGTAGGAAATGCCAACCTTGATATCGAGGCGGCGGGTTGGGTTGCGCGAATAGTTTTTGATCGCGCTATTCCAGATTTGCGAGTTCGGCGCAGAAATAAACACACCATCCGGCGTTTTGAGCAAGGTGGTAAACAATGTTATTTCAACAACGGTGCCTGAAATCGAACCAGCTTCGATAAATTCATCGATTTTGAGCGGACGCAGGATAAGAATCATGACACCGGCGGCAATATTTGATAGTGTCCCCTGCAGGGCAAGACCGATTGCCAGACCAGCGGCACCGAGAACGGCGATGATGCTGGTTGTTTCAACGCCGAAGTTCGACAGAACGGCGACGATTACGAAAATCAAAATCACGTAACGTACAATGCTTGATGCAAGCGGCTTTAACGTCGCATCAACAAACTTTGTACTCTTTAGGGAATGGCGGACCAATGCAGCCGCCCGGCCGGCGACCCACCAGCCAACAATGAGTATCAGCACAGCGCCGAGCAAATCGAGGCCAAAGCCCAGTGCAAATCCTTTAAGCATTTCTGTGATGGTCGCTACATCGGTTTCGATCATTTGAACCTCGTCCGCTCCGTGTCATAATTGTGTTGATTGCCAACCATACTTCTGTATGAGAGGATTAGCATTACAGGTTTGAGTGCGCTTGAAAAGTAGGACGCCAACACCATTTTTTTTTAGATGGCTGGAACAAACCAGAATTCTGTTCGTTTAAGACCATAATTCCACCATCATTGGTGTTAAGTTATTAGCTGAAGAACAACCTTAATGACAGGGGTAAGACATGCAGATCAATCCGAAAATTCTTTGTGCTCTTGGTGGCGTTGCGCTTCTGAGTGCATGTAGCAGTGTGGACAACAGCGGCACCGCGGTACCTTACGGCGGTAACCCGTTCACCTACAGCAGCTCGGTCTCGTCTGCGCTCTCGTCCGAAGAGCCGACCACTGACTTCGGTAAAGCGCTTAAGGCCGAATATCTTGCATACGCACAGCGCGAAGCTGACGAATGGTATGACTTCTTCGATGCCGACTTCTTTGCGAAGAAAGCCGGTCGCGTAAGCGGTGACACCATCGTTCTTCCGGAAGATCCGGCAAACTGGCGCTTCTCTGATGAGGAAATTGCACAGAAACGCGCCGTCCGTGACGAACTTCTGGCCCTTCTTGATGACGGCAAGCGCGAAGCAATGCCGGCAACCGCAGCGATCGCACAGTCTCGCTTTGACTGCTGGGTCGAGGAAAGCGAAGAAGGCTGGCAGACCGAGCTGATCAGCCAGTGCTGGAAAGATTTCGAAGCTGCAATGTCTGAGCTGCGTGCAGAACAGCCGGCCGTTGTTGTAGCCCCGGTTGCCGCTGCTGAGCCGCGTCTGTTCACCATCTTCTTCGATTTTGACAGCGTTGCGATCACCCCGGTTTCCGAGCGTGTTCTTGATGCAGCTGCTGAGCAGTGGGCATCCTCGATGGGTGATATCACCGTCGTTGGTCACGCTGATGCCGCCGGTCCGGCAGCATACAACCTGCGTCTGTCCGAACGTCGTGCCGCAGCAGCCCTTGGCGAGCTGACCGGTCGCGGTGTGAAAGGCGACATGGTTTCGCAGGATGCTGTTGGTGAAGGCGATCTTCTGATCCCGACTCCGGATGGTGTTCGTGAGCCGCGTAACCGTCGTGTGACGATTTCTGTCGACTAATCACCGACATTTACCAAATCTTCGGCAACGAGGTGGTATAATGCCACCTCGTTGTTTTTCTATTTGGTTTTGACGATCTGGCGATTTTTCGCGGAAACAGGTGTTGAATTTGGGATTAATGTGAATAATCTCTGGATTGTATTCCTGATTTAAGTGAGAGGCGGGGACAAATGCTGAAGGCCATCAAGACGGTCTTTTCGCGGCGCTCGGGGGGCGTTGCTCTTGCAGTTGCTACACTGGCAGTTGCAACCATGTCGGTCTTGCCGACTGCGCGCGCGGCAGACAAAACACCGGTCGTTCCGTTTGAACGTTATTTCGCTGACTTGCGCGGCGACGGAAAGACCCTGCGTTTCAATGCGTTCTCCGGTGAAATTCCGGGCACGCGAATCAAGGAACTTCTGCGTTCTGGCCAGGTCATTGGGGATCGTATCCTGCTGGCAGAGGATGTCGCGGTTTATTTCCCGGATGGTTACATCGTCCAGTCGCAAACGAACTTTGCGAAATATGTGCCGAAATACGGCGTGAAGCCGAGTGAGGTTTCTGGTCGTGACGATCTGGTTGAAAATCCGCGTTATGCCCTGATCAATCGTTTCGATGTTATTTTGGGTCGCGAATGCGCGCGCACCGAATATGCCAACGGATTTGCTGCCCTTCGCATCAAGCCGGATGGCGTAATGTCGCTGGTACTTGAAACAGCCGGTCACTTCGACACGATTGTTGATGAGCAAACCACGGCATACACCGTGACCAGTGCCGTGCAGCCGGTATTTATCGGCAACCAGGGCCTTGTCCCGGATCTGATTGCGCAGTGCGGGCTCAGCTAAGCTTTTCAAAGATATTTTGAAACGACAAAGGCACCGGATCATCCGGTGCCTTTTTTGTTGTCGTGATGCGATGGCGTCCTGTTGGACCGGTGCTTTAGGCCAGGCGCGGCAGTTCAATTGCCGGGCAGCGATCCATGACCGCGGTCATGCCGTTTGCCTTGGCCTTTGCGAAGGCCTCTGGATTGATCACGCCAAGCTGCATCCAGACCGACTTTGCGCCGATTGCGATGGCATCATCGACGACGCCAGCCGCGTCTTCGCTGTTACGGAAAATATCGACCATATCGACCGGATCGGCGATATCGGAAAGCTTTGCCACAACAGTCTGACCGTGAATGGTGCCACCAGCGTGACCTGGATTGACCGGAATAACTCTGTATCCCTGATCAAGCAGGAACTTCATCACCCGGTTTGACGGGCGTTCCGGCTTGGGGCTGGCGCCCACAAGCGCGATGGTCTTTGTCGTTTCCAGAAGCGCTTTGATTTCCGGATCGGTGGGATTTTGAAATTCGGCCATTTGGGTTCATCCACTTCGGGTGATCACTGTATATGATTGTTATATGAGTGGTGGCTTCCTGCAACTTTGATATGCGTCAGTAAGCTTATCATGGGCGTGCAAATGGCTGCCCTCGCGGAAAGTTGATGGCAATTTAAGTGACGGCGACCACCAAATGCTTTTTGACTGGGGGATCGGCGAAACCTGACAGGGTTATTTTGTATGTATCCATGGCTTGATCCATCCGGGCGGTTTTCCTTTTTCAAACTGGCTGTCTTTGTTGCACTTCTTGTGCCCGGCATCGTGTTGTTGTGGCCGGTCATTGCCGAGGGCGGGGCAACCATCCCGGTCAAGGAAGCCATTCTGCAAAGTGGTGAATGGACCATCCGGATATTACTGATCACGCTTCTGGTGACACCGCTTCGCCGCATAACCCGATTTTCTAAACTGGTACAGGTGCGCCGCCAAGTTGGTGTGGCTGCCTTTTGCTATGTGGTGATCCATTTTGGCCTGTATGCGATCAGCCAGAATCTTGATGTTGGCCGCATTGCCAGCGAGATCGTTTTGCGGATTTATCTGACAATCGGGTTTGTTGCCCTGATCGGGTTGGCGGTTTTGACCGCGACGTCCACCAAATCAGCGATGCGCAGACTGGGGGCCAAGTGGGGGCGCCTGCATAAACTGGTTTATCCGATTGCCGTGCTTGGCGTGGTGCATTTCTTTTTGCAGTCCAAGGTCGATGTCAGTGAAGCAACGCTGATGGCCGGGATGTTTGTTGGCCTGATGCTATATCGCTTTGCCCATTGGCGGGGATGGTCGCTTAGATCTACTGTGACTTTGTCTGTCATTGCGGTGATTGCCGGGTTGGCAACAGCCGGCATTGAATATGCCTGGTATGCCTTGGCGACCGGTATTCCGGCCGATCGCGTGGTTGCAGCCAATCTTGAATGGATGTGGCCGTTACGCCCGGCATGGAATGTGGTGTTGGCCGGTGTCGCGATCAGTGTGATTTCTTTGTTCGGGCGAGATAAACCGGCACGGAGCTGGATTGCCCGGCTCGTTGGGAATAGCAGCGTCACCGCCGAGGCATCATCGCGTTAAGTGGCATAACCCGCAATGTCTGTGGTTTCGTGAAATTCCGGTCCACCGTCGGCTGACTGACAGTGGACCGGGTTGGTGTGATTATTCCGAGCGAATCTTGCTTAGGAAGTTGTTGGTTTCGCGGCGCAGATTGACCGAGTACTCCATCAGTTCATGGGCCGATTTCAGAACCGTATCGGCACTTTCGGTCGACCGGACAGCAGCCGCGCTGACCAAGCTGATGCTTTCGGTCACACCGCTGGTCCCGACAGAAGCATTTTCAACACTGCCGGAAATCTCCTGAGTCGCAGCGCCCTGTTCTTCGACTGCCGCCGCGATGGCGGATGCGCTTTCGTTAAGTTCACCGACAATATCGGTGATCTCGTTGATTGCGGTTGAGGACAGCTTGGTCGCGTTCTGGATACTTTCGATCTGCTCGGAAATTTCCTGTGTCGCGCGACTGGTTTGGGATGCGAGGTTTTTGACCTCGTTGGCGACAACCGCAAAGCCCTTGCCAGCTTCGCCAGCACGGGCGGCCTCGATCGTGGCATTCAGGGCCAGAAGGTTGGTCTGGGCCGCGATGTCGTTGATCAGGGCGATGACATCGCCAATACGTGCTGAGGCCTCGACAAGGCCATCCACCGTTTCGCGCGTGCTGGTTGCCTTGTTCGAGACATTGGCGGCTACCTCGCTTGAATGGTTGGCCTGACGGCTGATCTCCGTGATGGAGGCAGACAGTTCCTCGGACGAGGCGGCAACGGTCGCAACGTTGTTCGATGCATTTTGCGCGGCATCCATGCCGATCTTTGCCTGTTGGGTCGTTTCATCAGCCGTGCCGGACATGACGCGGGATGCGTCGTCCATTTCGCGTGCCGCGTTTTCAAGGCCGTCGATGATGGCCCCGACTGTATTTTCGAATTCATCGGCAAGCTTGCGACCGAGAGTCTTTTTCTCTTCCTCGTTTTTCCGACGCAGTTCTTGTTGTTCGGCCTCAAGGCTTTTCATGCGCTGTGCGTTGGTCTGGAAAATTGTGACCGCGCTGGCCATTTCGCCGATTTCGTCCTTTTGATCCTTTGCCGGGACTTCGGTGTCGAGTTCGCCGCCAGCGATCTTGTTCATGGCCACGGTCATGGCCCGGATCGGATGAGAGATCGACCGGTTGACGCTAAAGGCGATCAGTAGTGCGACCAGCAGGGTTACAATACTTACACCCAGTGACAGGGTGGTGGCGTCGTTGATCGCGCTTGCAAAGAAACTGCGATCAATGCCCATGACGACAATGCCAAGGTTCTGGCCGCTAAAATCCGTGATCGGGCGCGCCATCAGGGCCAGTTCGGTGCCCTCGGCATCCTGCGGGGCAAGGATCTGTTCGCCGTCACGAGCCGCGGCAAGTGTGGGCGATGCAATATCAAGGAAACCTTCGGGGAAGGTGGAGGCAAAGACTTCAAAGGTGCCGTCACGGTCAATCAGAAGGGCGGCATCGGTGTTGGAGTGTGCCTTGAAGTTTTCAAAGAAGGCCGGACCAAAGGATAATCCGAATTCAACCGAGCCGACATGCGTCCCATCGTTGAAAACAGGCGTGACACCGCGCATGCCAAGACCGGCAACACCGACTTCCAGGCCGCTGATGGGTTGTTGTTTTGTGTTGGTTTCAACCACTGTTTTGCGGAACGAAGACAAATCGTCACCGAATTTATCGAGCTTATGAACCCTAAGGAACGAGATCGCCGGGGCCTTATGGAACTGGAACTGACGCACGCCATGGTTTTCTTTGAGTTCAGCGAAGCCAGGGCCGAAAATATCGGCCAGCGTATCGCGGTCATCTTCCGCCATGGCTTTCTGGGCGGCGGGGATGGTTGCGGCAAAATCCGCCATCGCAAGCGCACGAGCGGCTTCCATGTCCAGCGCACTTCGCAACTTTTCGAAATTGACGCGCAGTTCGCGTTGTTCAGCACCTGCGACAATGTCACGTTCAATGGAAAGATTGATAAGCCCGATCACCAATGCCGTCGCAAAGGTTATAAAGATCATCGCGATACTTAGTCGCGGACCTATTTTCAAAGATTTCAGCATGTCCACACTTCCCCGCCTATCTATTGTTTTTCTTAGAAGAATTATAAATATTCATTCTTCTGAAGACTTGCGGAGATCATCTAAACTCAACTTTGAGTTTATGTGAATACCAAATAATACGGGTATTTATATATCTAAAGGTTATAATATTGCGGTAAATATAGGAAAACCTCCAACCAATCGCCTGAAGCAAATTTTTGACGATTGGAGGAGGCGACGGTCTTTTGGGCGGGGTGGGCTGCTTAGCCCGCTGCGCGGCGGGTGAGGGCGGTCAGCAATCCAGCACCAATCATCACCCCGCCTCCGATGCGTGTCAGGCGACGCAGGGCGGATGGGTGGCGGAACCGTTCACGCAGCGCACTTGCCATTACCGCCCAGATCGCAACGTTGATGGCGGCCAATATGACAAAGGTCGCGGTCATAATCGTAAACTGTGGCAAAAGCGGATCGCCAGCAGTCACGAACTGCGGCACAAAGGCGATGAAGAAAACGATGCCTTTGGGGTTCAGGGCGGTAACGATATAGGCCTGCAGGAACATGCGCGACGGACGGTTGCGTTTGGCATCCGGGTTGTCATGCAGGGCTTCGGGCTTTTCACGCCACATCTTGATACCAAGATAGATCAGATAGACCGCCCCAACGAGTTTGAGCACGGTAAACGCCTCGGCGGAGGCCGCGAGTAACGCACCAGCCCCGGCCAGCGAGATCGTCATTGCGGTGAGATCGCCCAGTGCAACCCCCGGAACCGTTGCCCATGCAGTTTGTTTACCCTTGCCCAAGGCATAGCTCACGACAAGCATGATGGTCGGGCCGGGGATGGCCAGAACCACAGCACAGGCAAAAGCAAAGGCAAGCCAGATTTCAAACGACATGGGGCGTACTCCGAAAAAGGTATCTGTTGACAGAATGCGTCATTCCGAAGGGTTTGCAAATACCATCATAAGGTAATCTGCCGGATATAGGGCAGTCTACTCGTGGCGCCAGCTCGGATGGCGCTTTTCGATAAAGGCGCCGATCCCTTCGCGGGCATCATGTTTTTGCATATTCGCCGTCATGACGTCGGATGCATAGGAATAGGCCTGCGACAGCGGCATTTCGAGCTGTTTGTAAAATGCCTGTTTGCCAAGCCGAACCGTCATGCCCGACCGGGCGGCAATCCCGGCGGCCAAGGCATTGGTGTGTTCTTCAAGTTCATCATCACCGACCACGTCTGACACCAGTCCCATGGCAAAGGCGGTTTCGGCATTGATCGGATCGCCGGTCAGAAGCATCCGCATGGCATGCTTGCGGGCAATGTTGCGGCTAAGTGCGACCATCGGGGTAGAGCAGAACAAGCCGATATTGACCCCCGGGGTGGCGAACTTGGCGCTGTTGGCGGCGACAGCCAGATCGCAACTGGCGACAAGCTGGCAACCGGCTGCTGTTGCCATGCCGCGCACACGCGCGATGACGGGTTGCGGCAGACTGACAATCGTCATCATCAGGTCGCTGCATTGTGTAAACAGGCTGGCATGCTGATCACACTCAGTGATGCCATTCATTTCCTTAAGGTCGTGCCCGGCACAAAAGACAGGCCCCTCGGCTGCCAGAATGACACATCTGACGGTGGTCTCCTTGGCGATCTTGTCAAAGGCGTCCTTAAGGGCCGTCATCATCGCCCCCGACAGGGCATTGCGGCGTTTGGGGTTGTTCATCGTCAGGGTGACAAAGCCGTCATTGTCTGTGCGTGTGACAAGCTCTGGCTCGGTTGTGGAAACGGTCATGGCGGGCCTCCCGGATGGCTGTATGTGTTTGACGTTTTTTGATTTTTAAAACACGGTATACCGTAGTAGAATTACACGCAAAGGGTTAGCGGCCTGTGCCAATAATAAAACCCTGGGGATGTGCCGAATGTTATTCTGTCTTTGCCTGATCAATAAAAATTAATTCGGCAAGTGGTTGTGCATGAGTAAAGATTTCCCAAATCGGCGGGGGCGGGCACCGGGGCGCTTTGTTCCGACCCGGACAGTCCGTGAGTCTGTGCGGCTGACGAAACCCGTGCGTGAAACGCCCATCAAGCGGTTTGACAGCAAGGACATGATGGAACGCGATCTTGAAAGATATCGCGCAGAGGCCCGTGCACGTCTTTTACAGAACGGCTTTGATATTCCAGCCTTTCTGATGCCCAAACCCAAGATCAATCCTGAAGACGAAGACGCCGGTGATGCCCCCGATCCTGTCATCGAGGAAGATCTGCGTCCTCCAGCCATGATCGGGCCAAAGCCAACCATGCCGGTTAAGAGTGAAAAGCGCGCTGATGTGAAAAATCCGGCTGCGGTTGCCGCGGCAAAGGTCAAACCTAATCGCCATGTCTATGTCCCGGACAAGGCAAGCGGGCTTGTTTCGATGTTCCTGCCAGACGATAGCCAGCTGAAATCTGACGCATCAGACGCGGCCGGCGCAGGGGGCGGACAATTGGTGCGACCGCAGGATCTTGCAGCCCATGAAGCTGCCCAAAGGGCTGCCATCGACAAGGAACGTAGCGCCTATGACGACTATGTCGACAGCCTGAATGGCGGTAAGACATTGCTTGATCGGACTCGGGAAAAGGACAGCCAGGGCGGCGATGTCGGCAATGACATTGCAGGCCGGGTAGACGACCTGAAAGAGACCGAGGTTCGAAAGTCCCGCATCAATCTGCCAGATAGCGAAGACAACTGGGCCCTGCATGAAGACCTTGATGCCAAACGTCAGGCGATTTTGCAAAAGCAGGGAAAGTCGTCGGGATCTGCAAAAGGGCAATCATCGAAGGGGCCTAAACAGCCAGGTGAACCCTTGGGCTTTAACAAGATGATCGCGCGGTTGGCAGCCTACATGATTGCAGCGGTGGCTGTGGGCTATGTTCTGGTTCTGACGGTCAACGAATTTTCGGCAATTCTCGGCAGATAACACAGATAAAAAACTATTGCCGAACGATTGCCTTAATCTCCATATATTAGTGAGGAATTCGGTGGTTTGACGTCAGGGCTGTCTAGGCCTTGCGCGTTGCGCAACGATAAGAACAAGGTACGGGGAAGATAGAGCGAAATCATCCGAGGCGGGGGCCGCCGTGATCATGGCATGATGGAAAAGATGCCGGGATCAGGGCGAGATAACAGTTCACCCTGTTGCAGGAGGCAGCAACTGATGCTGTGAAGTCGCCATGATGTATGACGAAACCGGTCAGGAAGACCGTCAGCCTGTTTACTTGCCTGAGAACCGTTTTCACTGGGCATCCAACGACGAAGTCGACAAACCGCTGCGTGATCTTTCGCGTGGGCCTGTTCACACCCGGTTCAGGCAAAAATCCGATCAAGGGCCGGGTATGTCGCCCGGTGAGTGGATGCGTGAAAATTTGCCCGGGCTCGGCGCAACGGCGATTGTGGCAATCGTGATCTTGTGTGTTGTGGTGGCGATCTATACCGACGTGGCCGGGATTTTGACCCGCTAGTGGTTGGGGATCTGATGTCCCCTAAAAGCGGTCTGTGTATGCGCAAATTGTTGACGTTAACGTAAACGTTATGTCAGGCTATCTCCCTGAAACAAAAATGCTGCGTCAAAGCAGCTCCAGAGGGAGGCCATCCAAGCCATGAACAGTTCCGTGACCCGGACCGGTGTAACGCCAGCCGACTTTGATGCCATCATGCGCGAGAAGGTCCCGTTTGTCGGCGATATGGATGTCAGGACCGAAAGCCTTTCAGACGATACCGCAATCCTGCGTCTGCCATTCAAGGAACGCTATCTGCGTCCGGGCAATGTGGTGACCGGGCCTGCGATCTTTGCGCTGGCCGATATTGCACTGTATGCCGTGGCGTGGCTTGTGGTCCCCAAGGCGGATCTGGCGGTAACGACCGAGGCGACGGTTCATTTCCTGTCCGGGGCAAAGCCCGGAGATCTGATTGCAGAGGCCAAAATCCTGAAGGCGGGCAGGCGGCTTTTGATTGCCGAATGCCATATTCGATCTGCCGTTGATGACAGCCTTTGTGCGCATGTGATCGGGACTTATGCGATGCCGCCGGCCGAAAAATAGGCTAAATTTGTGTGGTAAAATAATACCTCAACCATTAAGTCATTGATTTAATGTGAAATATTCCTGTTGTTTTCCTGTTGGATGCTGGCATAATGCGCCGACTTTCAACGAGGGAACATTCCCTCCGTGGAACCCAGTTTTCGAGTATAGAAATAATGAAAACCTTCACTGCGACACCGAGCGACATCGAGCGCAAATGGTTCGTGGTCGACGCAGAAGACGTCGTCCTTGGCCGCCTTGCAGCCGTTGTTGCCAACCGTCTTCGTGGTAAACACAAAGCGATGTTTACCCCGCACATGGATTGTGGCGATCACATCGTCATCGTCAATGCCGAAAAAGTCAAACTGACTGGCCGTAAGCTTCAGAACAAGAAGTTCTACTGGCACACCGGTTACCCGGGCGGCATCAAAGAACGCACCATGGACAAGCTCCTGAACGGTGAGCATCCGGAACGCGTCATCATCAAAGCTGTTGAGCGTATGATGAGCCGTGGCCCGCTGCGCAGCCAGGTTCTTTCCAAACTGCACGTCTATGCTGGTACCGAGCATCCGCATGAAGCTCAGAAGCCGGAAGTCCTCGACGTAGCGGCTATGAACGAAAAGAATAAGCGGAGTGGCAAATAATGGCCGACACCAAAACTCTTGAAGATCTCAAGGATCTGGCACAGGGCGGCGAAGTTGCTGCTGCTGCAGAAGGCACCCTGCCGGAGCCGAAGATCGACGCACAGGGCCGTTCCTATGCAACCGGCCGTCGTAAGAACGCAATTGCACGCGTCTGGATCAAACCGGGCTCGGGTAAAGTCACCGTCAATGGCCGTGAGTTCGAAGACTACTTCGCACGTCCGGTTCTGCGCATGGTGATCAACCAGCCGTTCGGCGTAACCAATCGCAAAGATCAGTTCGACGTTGTTTGCACCGTTTCCGGTGGCGGTCTTTCCGGTCAGGCCGGTGCCGTTCGTCACGGTATTTCCCGTGCACTGACCATGTTCGAGCCGGCACTGCGTCCGTCACTCAAAGCTGGTGGGTTCCTCACCCGTGACTCGCGTGCTGTTGAACGTAAAAAATACGGTCGCGCCAAAGCTCGTCGTAGCTTCCAGTTCTCGAAACGTTAAGTCGTTTTCGGGCAACAGGCTCGCGATACTGTTTGGAAAAGCGTCACCCTCGGGTGGCGCTTTTTCTTTTTGCGAAAGCCAATAAGAAAGCGGCGTTCTCACATAGGAGAGCGCCGCTTTCTCTTTCGTATCAAGGCGTACCTGTTGCTTATTGCCAGCGGTCCGAGAAATCGCGCGGGATCATCAGGATGTCACGATCCACTTTGGTCACATCCGTATGCCCACACAGCGCCATGGACACTTCAAGCTCCTTTTGGATGAGCTCAAGCGTCTTGGTCACACCGGCTTCGCCCATCGCACCCAGACCATAAACATAAGCGCGCCCGATATAGGTGCCCTTTGCGCCAAGTGCCAAGGCTTTCAGCACGTCCTGGCCAGAGCGGATCCCGCTATCAAGGTGGACTTCGATCTTGTCACCAACGGCATCCATGATCGCCGGCAGGGCCCGGATTGAGGACAGGGCGCCATCAAGCTGGCGTCCGCCGTGGTTGGAAACGATGATGGCGTCTGCGCCGACATTCAGCGCCTCCAACGCATCGCGCGGATCAATGATCCCCTTGATGATCAGCGGCCCATCCCACATCTTGCGGAATTCGCGAATGCGATCCCAATCAAGGGATACATCGAATGCTTCGGCGGTCCAGGTGCTCAGCGATGACGCGTCGGCAACACCCTTGGCATGGCCGACAATGTTGCCAAAGAACCGCCGCTTGGTGCCGAGCATGCCAAGGCCCCATTGCACCTTGGTCATCATGTTTGTAACCGATTTGAAAGTCAGCTTCGGCGGGGCGGACAGGCCGTTTTTCAGATCCTTGTGGCGCTGTCCCAGCATCTGAAGATCGACTGTGATGACCGCGGCCGAACATTTGGCGGCTTTGGCGCGGTCAAACAGGCGCTTCATGAAGTCGTCGTCTTTCAGTGTGTAAACCTGTAGCCAGAACGGCTTGGATGTGTTTTCGGCGACATCCTCGATCGAGCAGATCGACATGGTCGATAGCGTGTAGGGGACGCCGAATTTCTCTGCCGCACGCGCAGCCTTGATCTCGCCATCCGCACTTTGCATGCCAGTCAGTCCGACCGGGGCAAGGGCGACGGGCATGGAAACATCCTGACCGATCATCTGGCTTTTGGTGGAACGAC
This sequence comes from Thalassospira sp. UBA4513, assembly GCF_002388495.1. NCBI lineage: Bacteria > Pseudomonadati > Pseudomonadota > Alphaproteobacteria > Rhodospirillales > Thalassospiraceae > Thalassospira > Thalassospira sp. UBA4513. Next base: position 58,434 of record NZ_DGMR01000005.1, on the reverse strand, counting down.
CGGCCATGTCGATTGCGACCCGCTGACGCAGGTGAATTTCCTGAAAATCGGTAGTGTTTTCACGGAATGTCTGCTCGGTCCAGCTTCCGGATTCTGCGTAATCGTAAAACATGCGCGGTGTGCGCCGTTTATAGATGCGTTTCAGGTCTTCGACGCAGGTAATCACTGGCATGAGGTCAACTCCGAATAAAATGTGCCTTGTATTGGTAATACCACTTTCCGAGGTTGTCGCAAACCGAATTGAAAATCAGCTTTTGAGTTGCTGTTTTCGGATGCCGGATTCAGACCGATGTTGTTGGCACCAAAGAATTTTAAAAAGAGGGATCGAAAATTCGGAAGGTTGTGATATTAACAAATCTCTGACGCGATAATTTTTTGAATTTAAGGTGTGATCCAATGGTTGGAACGATGCGACGAGTTTTCAAAACATAACTGTTTGAACCTCTGTTGGATAACCTTGCGATATGTGAAGGGCCGCTAATGGAGCGGTCTTTTTTTATGCCAATTTGAAAGTTTGGCACTTACCTGAAGCCCAAAGAAAGGGACCCCCGATATGCAGTACAGAAAGCTGCACGATGCCGATTTTGATGCCGCAAACGCATTTCTTGCCAATCATGCAGCGACCTGCATGGTGCTGCGCGGGAACCTGCGAACTGCCGGTATCGAACGACGTCGTCACCCGCTTTCTGGCAACTGGTTTGGGGAAGTGACCCCGGATGGCAGCATCAGCGCGATTGTCGCGCAATTTGGCAATGGCAATGTCTTTGTCGAGGCCGGCGGTCAGAAGGCTATCCCAAAGGAACTGACGGCGGCGTTTGTTGCAGACCCGCTGAAACCGGTTGCAGGTGTGTTTGGTGATGCTGATACGGCGCAGGATATGCTCTGCCAACTGGGGCTTGAGGACGCGCCCTATGCGATCAATGCATCGGATGTGCTTTACGAGCTTGATCTTGCCAACCTGATCGTGCCGCAAAACGCCCGCGCCGATGATTTTCAGATGGTTGATGCGGAAAAGATTGACCGCAATACATTGCTGCGCTGGTTGCGCGCCTATGAGATCGAGGCACTTGGCGCGGAAGACACACCAAGCCTTGATAGCAAAATCGCTTCACGCCTTGTCCATGCACTGGATGCCCGGACGATGTGGGGCCTGATTGTCGACGGCAAGGCGGTGTCGCTATCCGGCTTTAACGCAACCTTGCCTGATATGGTTCAAGTCGGCCCCGTCTGGACTCCGCCCGAGGAACGCTCCAACGGTTATGCTCGTATCCTGGTTGCCAAAACGCTTCTGGCAGTGCGGGCGCGGGGCGTTAAACGTGCTATTCTGTCAACCGACAGCGAAGCGGCGGCGAAAGCCTATGAAGCGCTTGGGTTTAAGAAGGTCGGGCGGTATCGGTTGGCGATATTAAGTAAACCGTCTGTCGTTCATATGGAGGATTGTACACTGTGAGATGGCTTCTTGCTGTAAGTGTAAGTTAAGCCTTTTGTGATTATGGTGGGCTAAATTTCAAGAGGTTTGAGGTAAAGATGAGCTCCAACGGTAACCTGAAAATCCGCGTATCCTGGTACGATGAGAGTCAGAAGCCCTTCTTGGACGAGTTGGACGATAAGGTTTTCGAGCCTTGGGATGTCAGCTTCAACGCCAAGAGCGATCTGTTGGAGTTGGATCTTTTCCGAAAGCTTCTTAAAGAAAATCCGTTTGAAACCGAAGACGATCTTGTGGGCGTGTTTTCCTGGAAGTTTCTAAGGAAGTCAGGAGTTCCTTATGATCATCTTATGGCAGAGATCGCGAAAGCCCGACGTAAGGAAGTCGACGCCATCATCCTTAATCCTGCGATTGCCAATAACGCTTTGTTTGCCAACGGCTTGGAGCAAGCGATTGCATGCGGGCATGGTGGTTTCAAGGTTGTTTTTCCGAAGCTTGAGCTTGGGCAAATAACCAAATCGCTGTTGCCTGTAGACACCTTCTGTATGTCTTCGTACATCATCGCTAATCGCGCATTTTGGTGTGATTTGGTGCGCTTCCTTGACTTGTATTTGGATATCGCTGACCGTCTGGCGAAGACCGACGAAGAGTTCAAGAAGGTCTATTTTGCAAGTGCTGGTTACCATCGGAACCGCAAATTTGATCATCGACCATTTATGATTGAGCGATTGGTTCAGCTATTCCTGAATACACGAATGTATAACGTTCATTATTTGCATCCCACGGAGAATTGGTTGGGCAACAAATTCGGGGACAAGGCCGAAATTGTGGACAAGTTATACCACCTCAAGCGAGTGTCGCTAAATAACAGCCTTTTGCTCAAGGAATGGATGCAAGTACGACATCCGATTGTTTCAGATTGGCCGAAATTGACAGAGTTTTTCCATCTCGACGATCCGAAAATAGAAATGTGAATGGGCGGATCCGGGGCTATCTCGCAGAAAAGTCTCTAATTGCCTTTGCTACGTAGCGACACTGGTCAGTACCGAGATGCGGCCCGATTGGCAGGCTAAGCACGTCTTTGGCAAATTGGTCTGCAAGTGGATAGTTGCCGTTTGCCGGGAGACTGTCAGCGTATGCTTGCTGCCTGTGGGAGGGCACCGGATAGTGAATGCCGGTACCAATGTTATGCTGGGCAAGATAGCTTTGCAGCTTGTCACGTTCAGGCTGACGTATGACAAAAAGGTGCCATACCGCATCCGCCCATTCCGGGATTGCAGGCAGAATGACGTTGCTGTCTTGCAATTCCTCTAAGTAAACTGTGGCTTGCTCTTTGCGCAAATTGTTCCATTGATCAAGGTGTCGAAGCTTGACTTCAAGCATTGCTGCCTGCAGCGGGTCTAGGCGGCTATTAAAGCCTTTCACCTCGTTAAAGTACTTCTTCCGGGAGCCATAATTTCGCAGAATTCTTATCTTTTCTGCGAGTTCTGCGTCGTTTGTGGTGATTGCGCCGCCATCCCCAAACGCACCGAGGTTTTTGGCCGGGTAAAAGCTCCATGTTGCGATGGTTCCGTGTCCACCGATTTTGCGGCCTTTATAAGAGGCCCCATGCGCTTGCGCGGCATCTTCAATCACTGGGATGTCATGTTTCTCCGATATCTTAAGGATCGGGTCAAGGTCAGCGGGTTGCCCATAAAGGTGAACCGGAATGATTGCACGTGTTTTTGGTGTGATTGCAGCTTCTATCTGTTCGGGATCGATATTGAAACTGTTCGCGCGCGGTTCGACGGGAACGAGATTTGCACCAACCTGCGAAACGGCAAGCCAGGTCGCAATAAAAGTATGAGACGGAACGATAACTTCGTCGCCGGGGCCAACATCAAGTGCACGCAGGGAAAGCACCAGTGCATCAAGACCACTTGCTACCCCGACGCAATGTTTGACATTGCAGTAGTTTGCATATGTATCTTCAAGACTTTCAACAGCGTCGCCTAGGATGTAAAAGCCGGATTCCATAACCTGTTGATAAGCGGCGTCTATGTCCGTCTTGATCGCGCGGTACGTATGACCCGGATCGAGAAAATCAACTTTCATCGGCGCTTTTCCTGCTCATCATGGTTCACGGATACAGTTGGCATTTTAACATCGAGTGAGACTCAGAACCGGCTACTTATTTGCTATGCTCTTCAGATAATTCTCGAACTTTGTGCCGAATTCTGCAACGTCAGGGAATTTCCTTGACCAATAACCACTAAGCGCCCTTGCTTGCTTTGCACCTTGAGTGGCCAGTTCTCTATCAGTGATAACGCCGTTCTTGTGTGAGGCGATTAGCAGGTCAATCCAGTCTGTGATTGCAAACACGAAATCGGGGTTGCTATCTGGGTTGGAGTTTGAATTGTGCTGCGGATCGAAACGGAAATAGCTCAACTCTTCATCAATATAATGCGCCTGATGCCCGAGGGTAGTATTCCAGTAAAAGACAACGTCACTTAAACCTTTTGCGTAAATAGTGTCACTATAGGTCAGTGAGCTGGTCCTGTCATACTGTTTGAGAGTTTCTCCTCTGAGCATGATTGTTGAAAACTCCCCGACGAAGTTCTGGAAGCTAAGAATCATCTGCCTTTGAAGTTCCCTGCCGTCAATCAAGAATGCTTGATTTGCCGGGCGTCTCTCTTTCCCACGTTTGTTTTGGTTATTGATTGTGGCTGATGCAGAAAACACCATACTAGTATTTGAGCTCGACTGAAATGCTTCAACCATTCGCTCAACGCAGAATGGATGAAGTAAGTCATCATCGAAAAGTGGTTTGATGTAGTCTCCTTTTGCGGAAAATATCGCGTCCAAAATGTTCTGCCCGCCTTTCAATTCATTTCGGTAGTAATGAACTCCATTGAAGAGCGCGCATGTCTGCGCAATATTTTCCGTCGGGCAGTTGTCAGACACAATAATCTCGATGTTACTATAAGTTTGCCCGATCGCCGTCCTTAGAGTTTGTTCAAAAAACTCAGGCTTGTAGCTGGGTATTACAATTGAAACCAATGGGGTTTGAGACATCTTTTGCCACTGTCTCCCTTTTTCGAATGTCTTTTTATTAATCTGAACTATCTGTCCGCGGCTGCATTTAGAAAGGTATGATAGTCCCTGAGGTAATCTTCTTCGTCATAAAAGTTTGAAGCCAATACCATGCAGACCGATCCGGATGAGAAATTGTCAAGCTCTCGCCAAATCATGGGGCATATGTACAATCCATTGTAAGAGCGGTTGAGATGGAAGCGTTTTTTTTCTTTGCCATCATCAAGCACGATATCAAAGCTTCCCGACATGGCCACAATCAGTTGGTGCAAGTTCTTGTGTGCATGGCCACCTCTTACAGAACCACCAGGAACGTCATAAAGGTAATAGACGCGCTGTATGTCGAACGGAATATGATTGTTTGCCTCAATAAAGGTCAGGTTCCCCTGACTGTTTGAGATTTTGGGTAGCTCGACAATCTTGCACAGATGAATGCTCATATGATCAAAATCCCATGTTTCGATCTTCCAAAGTTAACCACCAGAACTTTGCTTTCGTGTTAATTTCAGAAAAATCTCTGATGCTTGTACATCTTTTCATAGCGCAGACAAAAACTTAACGAATAATTTTAAGGTTCAGTATAGCTCTGGACATCGACATGATTGGAGAAGGTTGACGGAGATAACGTCATGACGGCAATTCTTCTCGGTGCGGCCGGGACCGGTACATCGTTTGCCATTGCAAGCAGACTTCGTGCTGTTTGGGGCGATGAGGTCCGTATCGTTTCTGTGGATATAAATCCGCCGGAGTTGGTAACCGCCTCGCTGCTCTCTGATATATTTGTACAGGTTCCGTTCGCAGACAATCCTGCCTACGAGAACAAGATACGTACTATCGTACTTTCAGAAGGTATTGATGTTTACGTTCCAATCTTGAACGAAGAGCATCTTGTTGCGCAAAATATTATCGGTGATCCGAATTTTGGTGGTCTTGATGTTTGGAGTTCCGAACTATATGCGCGATGCATAGACAAAGAACTTGCCGATCAGTTTCTGAAAAGCATCGGTGTACCAACGCCTAAGATCATTGATCCGGTTGGACTTTCACCGCAGGCAGAGTGTTTTGTCAAACCTCGCAGTGGTTTTGGCAGCAAGGGGGCCCGTAAAGTATCTGTCGAAGAGTTAAGTGATCTCTCAAAATCGGAACTCGAAAGCCTGATTATTCAGGAAGTATGTGAAGGTCCTGAGGTCACGGTTGACAGTTTTTACGATGCGCAAATGGATGTATCGTTTGCTTATTGCCGCGAAAGGATTGAAATCAAATCGGGCGTGTGTACTAAGGCGCGGGTTTTTTTCGATCCTGAGCTTGCCGATATTGCGCGAAGAATTGGCAAGGGCTTGCAGCAACGCGGCACGATTTGCTTTCAGGCGATGAGGGCCAGGAACGGGTGGGCGATTACCGATTTGAATGTTCGATCCGGGGCTGGGACCGCGATCACATGTAGTGCCGGGTTCGATGTTTTAGCTGCAGCATTTGCATGTCGCACTGGACAGAATTACAGCAAGTTTGTTCGCCAGCTTGCAGTGGATGAAGAGTTTATCGTGACCAGGCAATATACCGAGTTCGTAATGGCTCATCGTCAATGATTTACGCTTTTGATCTAGACGGTACCCTTATAACCGCTCGACAACGCCAGATGACACTCTTGCGAGCTGTTGCAAAACGCATTGATGTGCATCTCGTGGAAGACGCAGTTTGGCAAAAGAAGCGCGAAGGCATCTCAACATTGGCAGCGTTGTTGGAGATGGGTTTGAATGAAGATAAGGCAAAAGAGATTACCAGTGCTTGGATTCAGGAGATAGAGACACCCTATTGGTTAAGCCTCGATACACTTTTTGGCGATACGGTGACAGTACTTGATAGTTTTCGGAAAACGGGGAAAACATTGATTTTGCTGACAGCGCGGCAAAATAGACGGCTGCTTTTGCAGCAACTTTCGCGTCTTGGGATCAGGGGTTATTTCAAAGGTGTTGAGTGTGTATCCCCGTTTTGTGCTGTCGATGAAAAATCAAACGTACTGTCCCGGCACTCGTTCGCCGGCTTTGTTGGTGATAGTGAAACCGATTTTGCCGCTGCCAATAGGACTGGGACACCGTTCTATGCCATTTCTACAGGACAGCGCTCACCAACCTTTCTCGCTGGTTTGGGAGTGGATCGTCCGCACAGTTCACTGCTTGAGGTCAGGGACGCCATCTTTGGCGCCGTCTTGGATAAATGAAACAGATTTGAGCGCATTTAAGGAGATCCACTATGGATGCCGAGGAAAAAAGCAGGCTTGAGCACATAGCGAATAACTCGCTTTATGACAAAGGTGCAAACGCTGCGACCATACACTACGAGTTTGAGGTGTTTCGCAGATTTGTTTTGCCGGGTAGCATTCTTGAAATGGGACCCGCAGAGGGTTTGATGACAGGCCATCTTGTTGATCTCGGGCAAGAAGTCGTTTGTGTCGACGGGTCGGAATTTTTCAGCCAGCGTTTGAAAGAAAAATATCCGTCCATAGAGGTCATTACGTGCCTTTTTGAAGACTTCGAGACCGACCGCAAGTTTGACAACATAGTTCTCGGGCATGTTCTTGAACACGTTGACAATCCGGTTCAGATTCTTGAAGTCGCGAAGAAGTTCCTTGCTCCGAATGGTATTTTGTTTGCAGCCGTACCAAATGCCCGCTCATTGCATAGGCAGGCTGGGGTTATTATGGGGCTCTTGCAGGCTGAGGATGAGTTAAACGACCTCGATAGGCACCACGGTCATCGTCGAGTATTTAATCCCGAAAGCTTCCGCCAGGCATTCTATCAGTCCGGATATAACATTGATTATTTCGGTGGGTATTGGTTGAAGCCTGTTTCCAACAGCCAGATTGAAGCAAATTGGACTGCCGAGATGCTGGAGGCTTTTATGAAGCTCGGGGAGCGATACCCCGATATCGCTGGCGAAATTTATGTCGTCGCCTCGCATAAATAAATACTCCCCGATAAGGGTAACTCAAGAATGACCAATAATTCCCGCTACAACATCTGCATCGTCCAGCCTCCGGGTTATATTCATTCGCTGGCGTTTGCGGAGTTGGCCGAGCTTTTGATGTATTCGATCCGCGAGGCGGGGCATCCGGCGCAGATCCAGACCAATCAGTTTATGCAAGGAGCGGTCAATATTATTGTCGGGGCGCATTTGCTTGATGTTTCGGCTCTGCGCGCCGTGCGAGAGGGAACGATTATCCTTAATACCGAGCAGCTTACGGGTGTTGGAGAGAAATGGCGGGAGCAACTGACGGGCTGGTTTGAGTCCGGCCTTGAAATCTGGGATTACAGCCCGGCCAATATCGAGGTCATCAAGGCGCTGGGGGCTGAAAAGGTCCGCTACTTGCCGATTGGCTTCCAGAAAGAGCTCCAGCGGATCGATATTAGCGTCGAACAGGACATTGACGTTCTGTTTTATGGATCGATCAATGAACGCCGGCGCGACATCCTAAGCCAGATTGAAGCCAAGGGGCTCAACCTGAAGGTCCTGATGGGCGTTTATGGCAAGGAACGTGATCAGTGGATCGCGCGGTCAAAAGTCATTCTGAATCACCATTTCTACGAAAGCCAGATCTTCGAGATTGTGCGCGTTTCGTATCTTTTGACCAACGCCAAGGCGGTTGTCGCGGAAGTAAACCCGGAAACCGTGATCGAGGATCGATTCCGCAAAGGGGTCATTGATGTGCCCTATGCCGGTTTGGTCGATGCGGTATGTGACTTGGTTGCCGACACGACCAAACGTAAGGCATTGCAGCGCCGCGCGTTAAACAGCCTCATCAAATATCCGCAGGTTGAGTTCACCAAACCCCTTTTGGAATTCACGCACTAAGGCTGATCAACATGCTCCGAGCACACACGCGTATCAAAGTTGCAGCGTGCCGTGCCGGTGCCATGTTCGCGCTTGTCTGCATCATTGCCTTTGGGGCAGTGCTTCCGGCAACAGCTGAGAACCTGTCACAGGTTCTATACCGGTTTGAAAACCGGGCGCTGACCTTGGGGCGATATGGCGCGGTGGCGGTGTTTCAGGAACGGCTTTTTGCGCAGGCGGCGAAATGTGCGGGCAAACCGGCCAGCAGCTATGGCGCGCCGGATGGGGTTGTCGGGGCGAAAACACGGCAGGCGATCATTGATCTGCAGCCGTGCTTGAATGCGGCTGTTCGGGCCGCGGTCGGGGCCGAAAGTTATGGGGCGATCACGATCGGGCTCTGGCAGTTATTAATGCCAGGCCAGTTGCCGCCACCTGATGCCATCACACGGGCTAATCACCTGACTTTTGCGCTGGAGGGCACGGACTATGACGTCATCCAGTTCAATTTCTGCCAGTCGAGAAATCCCCGCAGCGGCAAGACCTTCCTTGAAGGCGATCCCTATTGCCATACCAATGACCCGCGCGCCTATCTGACATGGGGGCCGCGCGGCGCAACCGCCGGGGCAGGGGCGGAAATTCAGCAAATTTTGTTTGCCGCCGAGCGCGCCAATCCCGGATTGCTGCAAAACGTCTTTGGACCGTTTACCGAGGATATGCATCGCCTGGCACTTGGCAACAATGATGCAGCGTTTGATATACTCTGTGCGATCTGGGTTGATGAACGGAAGCGTACTGCCTTCGAAAAACGCTTTGCCGCCTATGGCGCGCGGTATGAGGTGCAGGCGGCCTATCACCGGGTATATGACGCGGCCAATGCCGATGGCGGCAAGATAGCGCGATTTTTCAAATTATATAACGCCCTGAAACCGGTGATCAATCGCGATCCGACCGAGATTGACCTGGCCTTTTTTATCGACCGTGCAACCCATGGCTCCGTCCCGCCCGGCGATATCAGCGATCTTGTTGAGCGCATGACAAAATTCGTCACACGCACGCGAAATGTGCCAAGCCCGGGTGAGCTGCGTAAACAACTGGCCGCCTGGCTGCCGACGCATCACAAATACAATGACCGGCTGGCGCGCGATGCGATTTTTCTGGTGGATGACCCGGATGTGGTGGTGTCGGATGCCCATCGGCGTATGTGGTTGCAACGATCCGGGCTAAAGGCCAGTGACTTCGGGCTGTCTGACGCGCGCTATGTTGCAAGCTATCCCGTTGCAAGCCCCACGGGCTACGAGAAGATCGAGAAATTCTATACCGTTTTGCCCGAGGATGCGCGAGCCTGTCCCGATACCGTACGCCGTGAGCGTAAGAAATAGGGCGCAATGATTTGCAACCATGAGCAAAGCGCATGGGAATATTGCAAATCGTAAGGGGGATTTCCCGCCTAATTGCTTGCATCTGCGGGGCTTGTTTGCCAACATCCGGGCGTTATCAATGCCTGTTTTCGAGCAGGTGCTAAATATGGAGTAGGAATAGAAATGAGCGACGTTAAGGTCAAAGTCGGAATTCTCGGTGCCAGTGGCTATACCGGGGCGGAACTGGTTCGCATTCTTGCGCATCACGAAGCTTCGGAAATTACACTGTTGACCGCAGACCGACGCGCCGGACGTCCGTTCGGGGAGGTTTTCCCCCATCTTGCCCATATCAAACTGCCAACCATGATCTCGATTGCCGAGGCTGACTGGTCGACCGTCGATCTGATTTTCTGTGCGTTGCCACATGGCACGACACAGGAAGTCATTGCCGGTCTGCCTGAACATGTAAAGGTTGTCGATCTTTCGGCAGACTTCCGTCTGTTTGATCCGGCGACCTACAAGGAATGGTATGGCGCGGAACATGCAGCCCAGGATCTGCAGAAGGAAGTCGTCTATGGTCTGACCGAACTACACCGTGAAAAGATCAAAAAGGCACGTGTCGTTGCCAATCCGGGCTGCTATCCGACCCCGGTGCAGCTTGCACTGACGCCGCTTCTGGAAGGCAAGCTGGTGCATGCTGACGACATCATCATTGATGCCAAGTCCGGTGTGACCGGGGCTGGTCGCGCGCCCAAGGAAATGACGCTGTATGCCGAAGTGACCGAAGGCATTCATGCCTATGGCACCGGTGGGCACCGCCATGCGCCAGAGATCGAACAGGGCCTTGCCTGGGCGTGCGGCAGTGATGTTGTGGTGAACTTTTCACCGCACCTTATGCCGATGAGCCGCGGTATTCTTGAAAGCATCTATGTCAAAATGACCAACGGCACCACGGCTGAGGACATTCAGGCCGCCCTTGAAAAGCGGTTTGCCGACGAGCCGTTTGTGCGCGTTCTGCCATTTGGTGTCACACCGCAGACCCGCCATGTGCGTGGGTCTAACTATGTCCTGATGGGGGTCGTCAAGGATCGTGTGCCGGGCCGCGTGATCATCGTTGCAGTCGAAGACAACCTTGTCAAAGGCGCATCCGGTCAGGCGGTTCAGAACATGAACGTCATGCTGGGCCTGCCCGAAACCATGGGCCTTGAGATCGAGCCGCTGTTCCCGTAAGCGAACCGGCGAACAACAAATTAAAGGCGGAGCCATCTGGTTCCGCCTTTTTTCTTTATCGGCGAAGCTTATCGGGCAATGGTCGAATTTTGCCAAAGCGGGCTTTCATGCTGGCCGGATCAACTTTAAAGTGACGGCAATTAATTGAATGCCAGTTTGTGAAAGGTCCCACAGCATGCGTTTGTCCTATCGCGGGGTGAAGCCCACCATTGATGAAACCGCCTTCATTGCCCCCAATGCGACGATCATTGGTGATGTTGAAATCGGGGCGGAGACCGGCATCTGGTTTGGCTGTGTTATTCGTGGCGATGTGCATGAAATCCGTATTGGATCGCGCACCAATATTCAGGACCTGACCATGGTCCACGTCGCCAAGGGCAAGTTCGGCACCTATATTGGCGATGACGTCACGATCGGCCATTCAGCAATCATTCATGCCTGCACGCTTGAAGATCGAAGCTTTGTCGGCATGGGCGCGACCGTGATGGATGGTTGCGTGATTGAGCAGGGCGGGATGCTGGGTGCCAATGCGCTTTTGGCACCGGGAAAACGCATTCCGGCAGGCGAGCTTTGGGCCGGGGTACCAGCACGTAAGGTGCGGGATCTGACGCAGGAAGAAATCGAGTTCTTCAAGGTGTCGGCTGATCGCTATGCGGATCTGGCGCAGGAATATGTCAAATCAATCCCCGAGGATCTGGCATAATATCCACCAGCAATGCATGCGAGGCAGCGATCATCTGGACTGATGTCCTGTGATGCCGGTTTTGGTCGCTGCGCGCTTGAATAAACGGATGTGAGGGAAGCCAAAGGCAGCCAGCCATTGACTTTGATCAAGGCAAGGAGCAATTGTGTGGGTGTAAATGAAAAGCGTTCGCGATTGAGCGACTGCGTCAACCTCATCCAACAATCGACCAAATCAAAGTGTTTTCGATGCCCCACAATCTTCGTTCGTCACTGCATCTAACCTCTGTTTTCGCCCTTATGGGCTGCTATGCGGGTAGTCCTGCCTTGGCGGAAGATGCGTCGGCGATGCTGCATCGGCTTGCCGATACGGGACATCGCAAAACGGCGAGTGTGTCGGAAGTTGCGACGGCCACAGAGGCGCAGTCACCCTTTGAAGGCTTAGCGGACCTGGGCGAGGCACTTTATTTCGATACCAACCTTTCAGCCAATCGCACCATGTCCTGCGCCACCTGCCACGATCCATCGACGGGGTTCCGTGATCCGCGGGTCGATGTCGCAAGCGGGGCGTTTTCATTGGGCGATGATGGCGAAAGCCTTGGCGATCGTAATGCGCCGACCGCAAGCTATGCCAAATTCTCCCCGCCATTTCATGTGCGCGAAGATGGTGTCGCGGTCGGTGGCCAGTTCTGGGATGGACGGGCAATGGATCTGGCTGAGCAGGCCGGTGGTCCGCCGCTGAACCCGATTGAGATGGGGATGCCGGACAAGGCCAGTGTGGTTGCGCGTCTGCGCGAAGACGACGATTATGTTGCAGGCTTCAAGGCGTTGTTTGGCAATAATGTCTGGTCGGATGCGGATCAAGCATATGGCGCAATGACCAAGGCAATTGCCGCCTTTGAAGAGGGTGATGAGTTCGCACCGTTCGACAGCAAATATGACCGGTTCCTGCGCGGCGAATACAAAATGACGCCTGAGGAAGAATTGGGTCGTGTCCTGTTCTTTTCGCAGCAATTTACCAATTGCAATACCTGCCACATGCTGAAAACCAGCCCGACTTCAGAGGGCGAAACTTTCACCAATTACGAATTCCACAATATCGGCGTGCCGCGCAATGTCGCAACGCGCGATGCTGTCCGCAAGGATATCGGTTTTACCGATAACGGGTTGCTCGATAACGCAGCAATCGACGACCGGGCCTATCGTGGCAAATACAAAACCCCGTCACTGCGCAATGTGGCGGTGACGGGGCCCTATATGCATAACGGGGTCTTTGCCGATCTTGAGACGGTGGTTCGCTTCTATAACAAATATAACAGCAAGGCCGAGATCAATCAGACCAACCCGGAAACCGGCAAGCCGTGGGGGGAGCCGGAAGTGGCCGAAACCATTTCGCTTAAAGAGCTTGAGCAGGGCGATGCCCTTGATGAAAAGCGCATCGATGCCATTGTCGCCTTCCTCAAGACATTGACCGACGCGCGCTATGAACCGCTTTTGGAACAGCAACAGGCGGCCAAAGCAAACTAGGCTTTCAGCGTTTCAATCACCGCACTTTGCGCCAGATCGCCAAGGCCGGACTTTGTTGCCTTTTCAAAGACGTTATAGGCACTTTGGCCAACGGGTGTGGACATGCCGAGGTCCTTGACCAAGGCAAGGGCATAGGATGCATCCTTGGCGCGCAAGGCATTGGTGAAATGGATGTTTTCGTGATGATTGCCGCTGACCATGCCGGGAACGGTCATAAGGCCGGACCCACTGGCGTTTGCGCCGATGGCAAAGGTATCGGCAACGGTTTGACCATCGAGCCCCGCCTTTTGCGCGACCGCAACCAGTTCGGCAGCGGCGGCGATATGAACAGCGCCGAGCAAGTTGTGCATCAGCTTGTAAACCGTGCCCGATCCGATTGGACCGAAATGAATGGTCTTTTTGCCGGTGTCATTGAGGATCGGGGTAACGCGATCAAGGGTTTCAGACGCAGCTCCGATCAAAAAGATGGTGTTGCCGGCTTCAACATCGGCGGGAATGCCCGTTACCGGGCTGTCAACATACTGAACACCAGCAGCCTCGATTGTTTTTGAAAGTTCAAGCACAAAGCCGTGTGACAGGGTGGAGCATTCAATCGCAATGCTGTCTTTTCGCATGGCGGAAAGCGCACCATCATCGCCCAGCCAAACAGATCGTGCTGCCGCGTCATCAGACATAAATGAAATTACGGTATCGACATCTTTGGCGGCCATTGCCGGTGTGTCGCAGGCGACCGCGCCAAGGGTAACAAGCGGTTCAAGTTTGGCTTTGTTTCTGTTCCAGACCTTGACGTCATATCCCTTTGAAAGCAGGCGTTTGATCATCGCCGATGCCATGCGGCCAGCGCCAAGAAAGCCGATTGTGTGGGCCATCATTATTCCCTTGGATCTATTCGGATAAAAGAAAACGGTCTGCCGTGATGGCAGACCGTGAAAATGTGTCAGGGTGGTCTGCGATCAGATCAGGACAAGCTCACTTTGACATATTCACCCGGTGCCGGGCCAATGACCTTAAGCTTGCCATCGCCCGGTTTGCGGGCATCGACCTTGCCACCGGCACGACGGCCGACCCAGTTTTGCCAATCGGTCCACCAGGATCCTTCATGCTGGGCGGCCTTGGCCATCCAGTCTTCCGGGTTGGCCGGATTGCGATTATACGTCCAATAGCAATATTTCTTGGCCGCAGGCGGGTTGACCACACCGGCAATATGCCCCGATGCCGACAGCACGAATTTCACCTGGCCTGACATTAATTGCGTCCCGGCATAGGTTGCCTGCCACGGTGCGATATGGTCTTCGCGGGTTGACAGGAAATAGACCGGAATTTTGATGTCACGCAGATCAATCGGTTCGCCAAAGATCTTGATGCCGCCCGGTTCACGCAACAGGTTCTTGTTATACATATTGCGCAAATAGAAGCTGTGCATTGCCTTGGGCATGCGGGTGGAATCGGAGTTCCAATACAGAAGATCAAACGGGAACGGATCCTTGCCCAGCATGTAGTTGGATACAACAAACGACCAGATCAGATCATTGGCGCGCAGCATGTTAAACGACATCGACATATCGCGCCCGTCAAGATAGCCCTCTTTGGACATCTTGTGTTCAAGGCTTTTGATCTGTTCGTCATCCACAAAGACCGAAAGTTCGCCCGACTTTTCAAAATCGGTCAGCGTCGTCAGGAAGGTCGCAGATTTGACCCGGTCATCCCCGGTTTTCGCCATATAGGCCAGGGTCGAAGCCAGAAGCGTGCCGCCAAGGCAATAGCCGATCGCGTTGACTTCTTTCTCGCCGGTGGCCTGTTCGATCATGTCAAGGGCGGCAAGAACGCCTTCCTTGGCGTAGTCTTCAAACGATTTTTCGGCAAGTTCGCTGTCCGGGTTAACCCAGGACAGGACAAACACCGTGTGGCCCTGATCAACCGCCCATTTGATGAAGGAGTTTTCCGGGCGCAAATCAAGAATGTAGTATTTGTTTATCCATGGCGGGACGATCACAAGTGGGCGTTTTGCAACCTTGTCGGTGCTTGGCTTGTATTGCAGAAGTTCCATCAACGGCGTTTTGCCGACAACTGATCCTTCGGTGGTGGCGACGTTTTCGCCAACCTTGAAGGCATCAAGATCGGTCATGCGGATTTGCAGTTTGCCCTTGCCGCGTTCAAGGTCTTCCAAAAGGTTTTGCAACCCCTTAAGCAGGTTTTCACCACCAGATTCGATTGTGGTCCGTATGACTTCCGGGTTGGTCATCAGGAAGTTGGTCGGCGATATCGCATCGACGAATTGGCGGGTGTAAAATTCGACTTTCTGTGCGGTTTTATCGTCAAGCCCGTCCACGTCGTGGACAACGTTTTGCATCCATTGGGATGACAGCAAGTATGACTGCTTGATGAAATCAAACAGTTCATTGTTTTCCCATGCCTCGTCACGGAATCGACGATCCCCCTTTTGCGGGGAGACAACCGGTTCGGCTTCTTCGCCCATCATACGCAGGGTGGTATTGTGCCACAGGGTATAATATTGCTGCCAAAGCTCCATCTGGGCTTCGACCAGCTTGACCGGGTTTTGCATCATGTGCGTGGTCAATTCGGCAAAGGCAGAGCCGATATTAAGTGGGTCCGGGTCGGATATTTCCGGATCTTCTGCCTGCTTTGCCAGGAATTCAGACACAAGTCGTTGACTTTTCTCAGCAATCTCTGCCATAGCGGCAGAGAGCTTTTCGGGATCCGGATGTTTGTTTTCAGTTTCGATGGCCTGTTGATCGCTCATGGGGCATTCCCTTATGATACCGCCGCGGATACAAGGTAACTTCAGAACATTTTTGCGTCTTTGCAATATCGCAAGACTTTTGACGTTCTATGTTCCGGGTATCCGATTGACGTTCCGGGTTGAAACTTTGCTTGATCCCAAGCTTATCATGGCCTTAGCCTAGCGCGTCGTTTAGGGGTAGTACAAGAATTATAAGGTGACGTTTTTGCGGATTGATTTAATGCAGACGTCGTCCAACTGAATTTGGAGCAGCGAAAAGAAATGGGCGTTCTGAAATCGACCACCGGGCAGGGGGCTTGGCAGGAGACTGCAAGGGGGAAGCTGCGGGTATTGCTGCAGACGGGCTCGGCCCTGGCTGTGGTGCTGACACTTGGCGCCTGTTCTTCGGTTCCCGATGCGATCAATCCGGTCGAGTGGGGCAAATCCGTCGGAGACATGTTTGATGGCGAAGATGAAGAGCGCGCCGTCAAATCCGACGAAGCCATTCCGGGTGAAGATGGCGAATACCCGAACCTCTCCGACACGCCCGCTAAACCGGTTGTCACCGGCGATGCAGAACGTGATGCACTGGTTGCCGGCCTCGCCGCAGACCGCCAGAATGCCCAGTATGAGCAGGGTGGCCGCCGTCAAAG
>NZ_DGMR01000005.1:30863-41836 GCF_002388495.1 Thalassospira sp. UBA4513 | reverse complement strand
GCAGCCCGCCTGTGAACGCGCTGCAAGCCGCACCGGCAGCACCGGCGTCGCAACCCGCGATCAATCCGGCACCGACAACACCGGTTTCCAGCAGTTCGATGGCCGATACCGGCAGTTCTGCGGCGGCAACTGCCACCACGAGCGCGGTCACCTCTGCGCCAAGCGGCTCCAAGATTGCTGACGAATGGAATGCAAAATCACCTTCCAGTGGTCCGGTCCCGACACCGGAAGCCCCGCCTGCAGCACCGACTGCGGCACAGGGGGCCGATGCCCGGGCCCAACAGCTGGCAGCCTATGAGGCTGCACAGGCAGCGCAGAGTGGACAGTCTGCACAACAGACGAGTGCGGGTACTCCAGTATCGTCTGGTGATCCGGTCATGGATCAGTATCAGCGTCGTCTGGCCGAAGGTCAGGGCGTGTTTGCCAATGAACCGGCGCCAGTGCAGACCCAGGAATTTGATTATTCGATGTATTCCGACAATGGTTCGGTGATCGTCGATGAAAGCCAGTTGGGCGGGGCGGAGCCGATGTATGGCGACTCCGCATCTTATGACATGACGGTCACCAACGATGCGCTGGCATCGCGTCTTGGCGTGCAGTCGATTGATCAGGCTGGCCCGGCTGTCAGTGAAGTGCAGATCGCACAGATCCAGTTCGCGCACGGTTCGACCAACCTTGGTGGTGCTGATTACAACGTGCTTGAACAGGTTGCGGCAACCTGGCAGCAGACCAGCGGCTTTATCCGCGTGATTGGTCATGCGTCGATGCGTACCGGCAATATGTCGCTTGAACAACATCTGGCAGTAAACCGCCGTGTGTCCGAAGGCCGTGCCGCGGCCGTTGTGTCGCGCCTGATTGAGCTTGGCGTCCATCCGAATGCAATCTTTGTCGGGGCGGATGGCTCGGCCGATCCGCGCTACTACGAAGGCGTTCCGGCGGGCGAAGCCGGCAACCGCCGTGTCGAGATTTATCTGGATTACTGATCACGTCGATCAAAACAGTTCAGAACCAAACAGCAAAACGCGGAGGGAGAAATCCTTCCGCG
The DNA here is from genome assembly GCF_002388495.1 of Thalassospira sp. UBA4513. Classification (NCBI taxonomy): domain Bacteria; kingdom Pseudomonadati; phylum Pseudomonadota; class Alphaproteobacteria; order Rhodospirillales; family Thalassospiraceae; genus Thalassospira; species Thalassospira sp. UBA4513. The sequence goes on along the minus strand of NZ_DGMR01000005.1, from coordinate 40,791 downwards.
TTTTTTGCGTTTGGGCATCGTACGTCCGGAAATGGTCGGGTTTTTGCCGTCAGCCTGACGTCACCCGGTCCTTTACCCGCCGTAAATCGCATTTATGCGTATTTTCCGCGCATTAATTCGTTGAGTATGATTTCAAGAAAAGGTACATCCTTCGAATTGTACGCTATTAATGGCCTCAATATCGGGCCTAAACGCAACTTTCGAGAAATCGAGGATATGCTTTTCGCATAAAATTCGAATTTCAGTGATTTGACGAGGAAACAGGATAATGTCGCAGGACTTCCACCGCATAAAACGTCTACCGCCTTATGTATTCGCAGAAGTAAATGCGATGAAGGCGGCGGCGCGGCGAGCGGGGGAGGACATTATCGATTTCGGCATGGGCAACCCGGACCCGGCGACCCCACAGCATATCGTCGACAAGCTGGTTGAAACGGTCCAGAACCCGCGCACCCATGGCTATTCGATGTCGCGCGGCATTCCCGGCCTGCGCAAGGCATTGGCGGCCTATTACGGTCGTCGCTTTGGCGTCGATATTGATCCGGAAACTGAAACCGTTGTGACCCTTGGTTCCAAGGAAGGATTGGCAAACCTGGCTGCGGCGATCACAAGCCCCGGCGATATCTTTTTGGTGCCCAACCCGTCCTATCCGATCCATGCATTCGGATTCATCATCGCAGGCGCGGCATTGCGCCATATCCCGATTGGCCATGATGATCAGGGGACGTTCAATACCGAAAGCTTTATGGATCAGCTTCATCGCGCGGTGAAACACTCGGTCCCGAAACCAAGTGCGGTTGTTCTGAACTTCCCGGCCAACCCGACCGCCCTTGTGGTGGATCTGGCGTTCTATCAGGAAGTTGTCGATTTCTGCCGCAAGCATGAAATCTATGTCCTGTCGGATATTGCCTATTCAGAGATCTATTTTGATGGCAATCCGCCGCCCTCGATCCTGCAGTGCAAGGGTGCAAAGGATATCGCCGTTGAATTCTATTCGTTGTCGAAAACCTATTCGATGGCGGGTTGGCGTATCGGTTTTGCCACCGGCAATAAAAAGCTGATCAACGCACTGACCCGCATCAAGTCATACCTTGATTATGGTGCCTTTACCCCGGTTCAGGTCGCCGCAACCGCGGCCCTCAATGGTCCGCAGGACTGTGTCGAGGAATTCCGCAATCTGTACCGCGAACGCCGCGATATCTTCATCGAAGGGGCGCAAAGTGCTGGTTGGGAAATCCCAAGCCCGGCGGCAACCATGTTTGCCTGGGCACCGATCCCCGATGCCTTTGCCGAACTGGGATCGCTTGATTTTTCCAAGCTGCTTTTGCAGGAAGCAGGCGTTGCCGTGGCACCGGGTCTTGGCTTTGGCGAGTATGGTGATCGCCATGTGCGTATCGCGCTTGTGGAAAACAAGCACCGCATTCGTCAGGCCAATCGCAACATCAAACAGTTCTTTGCCAAATGCCCCGATGCAGAATCTGCACGTGAACTGTTGAAGAAATCCGTCTGATATCTCATAAAGCATTCTGTGTTTCGCCCGGGACATGTCCCGGGCGTTCTGTTATCAGGGCGCAGTGATCTTTTTTTGATCACGGGCGGAGCCAAAGATGTAACCACGCGACAAGGAGTTATCGTGAAAGACGTCGTCAAAATCGGTGTGGCAGGCCTTGGTACGGTCGGTGCCGGAACCGTTAAACTGCTGAGTGAACATCGCGACCTTCTGACAGACCGTTCGGGTCGCCAGATTGTCGTCACAGCGGTATCGGCGCGTGATCGAACTCGCGATCGTGGTTTTTCGACCGAAGGCCTGACCTGGTATGATGATGCCCGTGATCTTGCCGCGGACAAGGAAATCGACATCCTTGTCGAACTGATCGGCGGATCAGATGGTATTGCCTATGACACCTGCAAGGCCGCCCTTGAAAATGGCAAGCACGTTGTGACCGCCAACAAGGCGCTGATTGCGCTTAAGGGGGCGGAACTTGCACGGATTGCCGATGCCAACAATGTCACCATCGCCTATGAGGCGGCGGTCGCTGGCGGTATTCCGGTGATCAAGGCATTGCGCGAAGGTCTGGCTGGTAACGAGATTTCGCGCGTGACCGGCATTTTGAACGGCACGTGCAACTATATCCTGACCACGATGCGTGAACAGGGCCGTGACTTTGCCGACGTTCTGGCAGAGGCACAGAAACTTGGCTATGCCGAAGCTGATCCGACCTTTGATGTCGATGGCATTGATGCCGCGCACAAGCTTGCGATCCTTGCAAGCCTCGCCTTTGGGGTCGAAGTCGATTTTGACGCAGTTGCGGTCGAAGGCATCCGAAGCGTTTCAGCGCTTGATATCCAGCTTGCCGAAGAACTTGGGTATCGCATCAAACTGCTTGGTATCGCCAAACAGACGGCCGAAGGCATCGAGCAGCGCGTATCCCCGGTGATGGTCGATCGTGCAACCCAGATTTCCAAGGTCGAGGGCGTGTTTAACGCGGTGGCCCTTGAAGGCGACTATGTCGGGCCAGTGGTCCTGCAGGGCCGCGGGGCGGGCGAACGTCCGACCGCATCGGCGGTGGTTGCCGATATCGTCGATATCGCGGCTGGTCGTGCGGCACCGGTGTTTGGCCTGCCGGCAGATCGCCTTAAGAAAAACGTGCGTGCGTCGCTCGAAAAGCATGTTGGTGCCTATTACCTGCGCCTGATGGTGTGGGACCGCCCCGGCGTTATGGCCGAGGTGACTGCAACCCTTGCCAAGCATGGGGTGTCGATGGCGTCCATGATCCAGCATGGCCGGGCCGAAACCGAAGGCGGTGTTGTACCGGTGGTTATCGTGGCACACGAAACGACTGAGTCCGCCATGTCGGGTGCGGTGAATGATATTGCAGCCTTTGAAAGCAATTCACAGCCGCCGGTTCTGATGCGGATTGAAAGCTTCGCATCTTAACAAAATGAACAACACATATTCGCCCCGTATCTGCCATGATGCGGGGCGATGTTGTATAGCTTGGACAGAAAACCGAGCATAAAAATAAAAAGACAACAATGAGATGGGGCCCCCAGACCCCACATCAGCAATACGAGGAAGAAGATATGGATCGAAATCTTGCGCTTGAAACGGTTCGCGTGACCGAGGCGGCGGCACTTGCGTGCTCTGGCCTGATGGGACGCGGCGACGAAAAGGCAGCCGATCAGGCCGCCGTGGACGCCATGCGCAATGCGCTTAACAGCATGGATATCAAAGGCACGGTCGTGATTGGCGAAGGCGAACGCGACGAAGCCCCGATGCTGTTTATCGGCGAAGAAGTTGGCTCCGGCGAAGGCCCGGAAATCGATATCGCGCTTGATCCGCTTGAAGGCACGACCATTTGCGCGACGGGCGGCCCGAACTCTTTGGCGGTTGTTGCCATGGCCGAAAAGGGTGGCTTCCTGAACGCGCCGGACACCTATATGGAAAAGATTGCCGTTGGCGGTGGTCTTCCGGATGATGTTGTTGATCTTGACGCCAGCCCGGCCGAAAACCTTAAAAGCCTTGCCAAGGCAAAGGGCTGCGATGTTGCAGATCTGGTCGTGTGTATTCTTGATCGTCCGCGCCATCAGGAAATCATTGCCAAAACCCGCGAAGCCGGTGCACGCATCATGCTGATCGGGGATGGCGACGTTGCCGGTGTGATCGCGACTTCTCAGAAAACCTCGGGCATTGATCTTTACATGGGTACCGGCGGCGCGCCGGAAGGTGTCCTGGCCGCAGCAGCCCTTCGTTGCATCGGTGGTCAGTTCCAGGGCCGTCTTGTTTTCCGTAACGATGACGAAATCGCGCGCGCGAAAAAATGGGGCATCGAAGACCTGACCCGTAAATACAAGCTGACCGAACTTGCCAAGGGCAATGTCATGTTTGCGGCAACCGGTGTGACCGATGGTGCGATGCTGCGCGGCGTGCGTCGCTTTGCCAATGGGGCCGAAACCGAAAGCATCGTGATGCGTTCGCAGTCTGGTACTGTACGTTATGTCCGTGCGGTGCACGATTTCAGCCGGAAAATCTGGTACAAATAAGCGACCAGTTCGCAAATTTCGAAAAGGGAGTGCCTTGATGTAATTCTCGGCACTCCCTTTTTTCGTTTAATGGCTTGCAGGGGCAGGTGGACTGCGTTACATCCTCCGCCCCCTGTGACCAACACCAAATCCCGGAGCCTGCCTGATGTCGGAAATTATTGCCCTTGATTTCGGAACGACGAACTCTGTTCTTGCCGTGGCAGACAGTGCAGGAAACGTGCAATCCGCCACGTTCGAGGTCGGCACCAAAAGCTTCGATACCTATCGGACCATTTTGTATTTCTGGGAAGATCAGGACCTGAAGGCGCCGAATGCGCCGACCCACACCAAAAGCTGTTCCGGCCCGTTCGCGATTGAGGAATACCTTAAGGAAAGCCACGATTGCCGCCTGATCCAGTCGATGAAATCCTATCTGGCGGCCAAGGATTTCGAAGGGACGGATATCTTCGGGACCAACTATTCCATCGAAGATCTGATTGGTACGTTCCTGACGCAGATCCATCACTTCGCGCAACACAGCCTTGGCTGGCTGGGACAGCGGGTCATTTCCGGGCGTCCTGTCGCTTTTGCCGGAAATAATCCGGACAATGACTTTGCTGAAATGCGTTTGCGTGCGGCGTATGAACAGGCCGGTTTTGATGTCGAGGCCATGGTGTTCGAACCATTGGCGGCATCCTATTATTACGGGCGTGAACTTGATAAACCCGAAACAGTTCTGGTGGCCGACTTTGGCGGTGGTACCAGTGACTTTTCGCTGATCCGCTTTACGCCGGGACTGGGCATTCGCGGGGTGCAGCCGCTTTCGCACACTGGTCTTGGTGTTGCGGGTGACCGGTTTGATTATCGCATCATCCAGAAGGCCGTCTGGCCACGCCTTGGTTTTGGATCGGAATATAAATCCATGGGCGCGATCCTGCCGGTTCCGCGGCAATATTACACGGCGTTTTCGCGGTGGCACGAACTGGCGATGATGAACCAGCCCAAAACCATCAACGAAATCAAAGGTCTGATCCGGTCCGCAACCAAGCCCGATGATATCGAAGATCTGGTGGCGATCATCGAAGATGAAATGGGCTTCCACCTCTATCAGTCGGTGTCAAAGGCCAAGGCAGAGCTTTCTGAAAATGACAGCACCATTCTGCAATTCGCCCATGGCGGGGTGGAGATCGAAGAAAAACTGACCCGTGCCGATTTCGAAGCCTCGATTGCACCCGACATGGCCGAGATCGAACTGGCCGCCAAGAACTGCCTTGATCAGGCCGGTGTCGATGCACGTGATGTCTCAAAGGTCTTCATGACCGGTGGCACATCCTATGTCCCTGCTGTGCGCAAGCTGTTCGAAGACCGCTTTGGCAAGGACCGCATCGAAATCGGCCAGCCGTTCCTGTCGGTGGCACACGGGTTGGCTCTGATCGCGGCGGACGAAGGCATCGTCTGATCAGCAGGCGAAGTCACCGCCGCAGTTAACCGACAGCAGCACGATTGCGAGAATGACAAGCCCGATGGCAAGGCCGCTGAGCCCATAAAGCCAGATCGACTTCGGGTGGCGTTTGAATATCCAGGGCAGAATGCCACCCAGAAGGCAGAGCACCGGAAATGCCAGGACGCTGAAAAACAGGAACTGGGTGAAGATGTTTTCTTCTGAGCCCGGTGCGTCAAACATCATTGGTGAAAACATCACCATTGGCATCGACATCAGGGCAGCAAGTACGGACAGGATGGTTAATCCGATCCTGAGACCTTTTTTGTGGGGCATTGCGCGTATCCGTTTTTGTTATTGCACCAGTTTGCACAGCTTTGCCGCGCAGGCAAATGGTGTGATGAAGCAAAATGTTTTTCACAATACGAAATCGATGCTTCTTTTTAAGCATTGAGTTCAGACTTATCTTGATAGCCAAAGGGCCGCACCTTGTTCGTGACAAAAGCCCGCTCTTGTATCCCGGGAGGATCATGATGAGTTCAGAAAGTGACGCGCATGTAATTGAACGCCTGACGGGGCAGATCCTGCCTGCGATGGGGTTGTCTGCAACCAATGACACATCCGTTGATTTGTCGACATTGGCGGGTCGTACGGTTGTCTATGCCTATCCGCGCACGGCAGAGCCCGGCGTGCCGTCGCCGGAAGGCTGGAACGAAATTCCCGGTGCCAAGGGCTGTACACCGCAATCCTGCTCGTTCCGCGATCACGCCGCGGAATTGCGTGCGGTCGGGGTCAAAAACCTGTTCGGGCTTTCAAGCCAGACAACCGATTATCAAAAAGAAGCAGCCGAGCGCCTTCATCTGCCATTTGCCTTGCTGTCGGATGCTGACCATCGCTTCAAGGAAGCCATGGCGATGCCGGATTTCGAGGCAGATGGCATGCGCCTGTTCAAGCGTCTGACCATGGTCATTGATGATGGCAAGATTACCAAGGTGTTCTATCCCGTCGATGATCCCGCAGCAGACGCCGAGAACGTTTTGAAATGGTGCGGCGAAAACCCGGCCGGCTAGGGATTTCGAACTCTCGGCGCTGTTTGATCGATTGGCAAAATATCCGGTTTCAGACCGCCTGAGATTGCGCTATTCCATAGGGCATGACAGAACATTCACAAGAAAAGACTTTTATGGGTATCGAGCGATCCGTCACCGGCAAATGGTGGCGGGAACGCGCAAATGACGAGCGATTGGCAACCACGATTGCGCAGCGTTTCGGCGTGCCCGAAATTGTTGGCCGGGTGATGGCCGCGCGCGGCATTGACCTTGATGACGCCGAAAGTTTCCTGTCACCGACACTGCGCGATTTGATGCCCGATCCTTCCAGCTTGCAGGATATGGACAAGGCCGCCGCGCGCATTGCTGATGCGGTTGAGGCGGGCGAGGGGATTGCGGTGTTTGGCGACTATGATGTCGATGGCGCGACCAGTACGGCGTTGTTGAAACGGTTTTTCCGCTCCATTGGCGTTGATGTTCCTGTCCATATTCCCGATCGCATGAAAGAGGGCTATGGCCCGAATGCGACAGCCCTTCTGGAGCTGCAGCGCAAGGGCGCCAAACTGATCCTGACGGTTGATTGCGGGGTGACCGCCTATGCCCCACTGCAAGAAGCCCGCGATGCCGGGATCGAAATCATTGTTGTCGACCACCACGCGGCAGAGCCAGAATTGCCGCCTGCGGTCGCGGTCGTGAACCCCAATCGGCTGGATGATGAAAGCGGGCTTGGGCATCTTTGTGCAGCTGGTGTGGCGTTTTTGGTCTGTGTGGCGTTGTTGCGCGAATTGCGCAATCGCGGCTGGCTTGAAAAGAAGGGCGTTCGCGCACCCGATTTGCGCAACTGGCTTGATCTGGTTGCCCTTGGAACGGTGTGTGACGTGGTGCCGTTGCGCGGATTGAACCGGGCGTTTGTGACCCAGGGCCTTAAGGTGATGAAGCACCGGTCCAATGTCGGCATGACATCACTTGCCGATATTGCCGGAGTCAACGAAGTGCCGAGTGCCTATCACCTGGGTTATGTCCTTGGGCCGCGTGTGAATGCCGGTGGGCGCGTTGGCGAAAGTTTTCTGGGCACTACCCTGCTTTCGGGCGAGAACCCCGCAGAGGCGCAGGATATCGCCCGCAGGCTTGATGAATATAACCGTGAGCGTAAGGCAATCGAGGATATCGTCCTTGATCAGGCCATCAGTGCGGTGGAGGGCAAGTCAAAAGTCGGCTCCATGGTGCTGGTCGGCGGCGATGACTGGCATCCCGGCGTAATCGGTATTGTCGCAAGCAGACTTAAGGATCGCTATCACGTGCCTTCGCTTGTGATGGGCAAGGTTGACGGGGTCTATAAGGGGTCTGCGCGTTCTGTGCGCGGGATTGATCTGGGCGATGCGATTATCGCGGCCCGTCAGGCCGGGCTTTTGATCAATGGTGGCGGGCACCATATGGCGGCGGGCTTTACCCTTGACCCCGAAAAGCTTGACGCGTTCGAGGCCTTCCTTGAGGAACGCTTTGCCAAGATAATCGCCGAAAATGATATTCGCCCGACGATCACCGTCGACGGGGCGCTTCATGCCAAGGGCGCGACACTTGAGCTTATCGACTCACTTGAAAAGCTGGGTCCGTTCGGGGCAGGCAATGCCGAGCCCCGATTTGCCTTTGTCGATTGCCGGGCGGTCAAGGCCGACGTTGTCGGACAGGATCATGTGCGCTGTATCCTGACCGGGTCAAACGGGCAGGGGCGGCTTAAGGCGATTGCTTTCAGATGCCTTGATAATGATATGGGGCAGACCCTGATCAAGCATGGCGGGCGCCCGTTGCATGTTTTGGGGCATTTGCGTCGCGATAGCTGGCAGGGGCGTGATGGTGTGCAGCTGATCATTGATGATGTGGCCTTGCCGGTCTAGCGACGTGGCCCTGGGCAGGGCAGCTATGATGCTGCAAATGCTTGCCGTTATGGTTTGATCAGACTAATCCTGAAGGCACCATGACACAAAATTCGCGCCCCACACCCACCTCTGCGACGCCCAAGCATGGCCTCGGATCGTTTCTGATCGTTCTGATGCCGATCATGCTGGCCTTTTCGCTTAGTCAGTTTTTCCGTTCTGCCCAGGCGCTGCTTGCCGGGCCGCTTCGTGAACAGCTTGCCGTGACACCCGAACAGCTTGGCCTGATATCGGGCAGCTTCCATTTTGCCTTTGCGCTCATGCAAATCCCCGTCGGTGTGCTGCTCGACCGGTATGGACCACGCCTGACCAACGGGTTTTTGACCATGGTCACCGTGGCCGGTGTCTTTATCTTTGCCAATGCGCAAAGTGTACTGGGCCTGATGGCAGGCCAAGCGGTGATTGGCGTTGGCTGTTCGGCGGCCTTCATGTCGGCACTGGTTTTGGCCGCGCGCTGGACCGCACCCGAAAAGTTTGCCGCCGCATCCGGACTGATCGTTTCGTTCAGTTTGATGGGCGTTCTCGCATCGGCAACGCCGCTTGCCACACTGGTCGAGGCCTATGGCTGGCGGGCGGTTTATTATGGCTTGGCCGGTATTGCGCTGATTGCGGTGGTGCTTGATTTCATTCTGGTCCGCGACAACCCGCCGGGACATGCAACCCATGCCCAGCGCGGGGAAAGTGTCGGTGATGTCCTGCGCGGTATGGTGTCGGTCTGGTCAAACCGGCAGGTCTGGTTGCTGTCGGGGGTGGCGTTTTTCAGTTATCCGACGATCCTGACGGTGCGGGGCTTGTGGGGCGGGCCGTATTTGCATGACGTGTTTGATCTGGGCGCGGTCGAGGTTGGCAATATCCTTCTGGTCATGACGATTGGCATGATCATTGGTCCGCCGACCTACGGGCAACTGTCGCGGATGATGCCTGACAATACCCGTGGCTTGATTGTCTTTGCTGTGCTGGTCGGGGCGGTTGCCTGCCTGTTGCAGGCCTTTGTCGGACCGATGGGGACCGGCATCGCCATGGTTTTGATGTTGCTGCACGGCTTCCTTGGCAGCAGTGCGACGCTTAATTACGCCGCATCGCGCAAGGCGGTGGCCGAACATCAGATTGGCCGGGCACTGACCACGATCAATCTGGCGACCTTTGGTGGTCTGTTCGTCCTTCAGGGCATTGCCGGGCTGATTGTCGGCCATTATGAGGCCGACCCGGATACCGGTTACAAGGCGATGTTTGTCTTTTTGGGCTGTGGTCTTGCTGTGGCTGGGATCAGTTTCTGGATTGGAACCCGACGTCGTAGCCAATAAACCGTCTGGTTAAACAGTGTGCCAAGGTTTTTCAGTATTTGGTCGGGAATGGCATCATTTACGCCAAGCGATTAAAAAAAACGTCACAGGGGCGAAAAAGCCGCTTGACCTGACCCCACCCAATCGCTAAAAACCGGCCTCGTTAACGCGCTGCGTCCCCTTCGTCTAGAGGCCTAG
>NZ_DGMR01000005.1:16554-30700 GCF_002388495.1 Thalassospira sp. UBA4513 | reverse complement strand
TCGAATCCCCTAGGGGACGCCATCTTTTTCCAAATATAAATCAATATGTTGCCGCGCAAATGTCGCGCCGCGCATCAATTGTCTTTTGCGCGATTTCGTTTCTAGAAACGAAATTTATGTTGGCGTGGTGCCATCTTTTTGTGTTGCCGATAACGCCGTGTCAGGCTTTCGCGGAGTTGTTCCGCCGTCGGGCGGGGCAGATCGATGACCATGCGCGGGGTTTCGGGTGTGATTGCGTCTGACTGCGCGGCATCGTCGGTGATGGCGGCGATATCACCGGCAAACAAATCAACCGGATCGGCCATGTCGGCGTCGTAAAGGTCGGTGACCCCGACGCCAAGCAACCGATAGCGTGTACCATCTATTTCCTTTTTAAGCAGGGTCAGGGCGGCATCCAGAATGACGTCTTCGCGCAATGTCGGATAGGTCAGGCGCATGTTGCGGGTGCGGAGCTTGAAGTCCGACGATTTCAGTTTGAGGATCACGGTGTGCCCAGCGATTTCCTTGCGCGCCAGATCGCTTGCGACCCGCGATGTCAGTCGGGTGGCGATCTCGGAAAGCTCGGACAGGCTTGCGATATCTTCGTTGAAGGTGGTTTCCGAAGACAGGCTTTTGCGTTCCGTGCTTTGCTCCACACGCCGATTGTCTTCACCGCGCGAGAAGTAAAAGAACCGCTTGCCGATGCTGCCATATCGGCCCTTCAGGGTATGGATGTCCATTTCCTGCAACTGCCCGATGGTTGTAACGCCATCTGCGTGCAGTTTGCGCTCCATCGCGGGGCCAACCCCCCACATCATGCGCACTGGCTTGTCGGCCAGGAAATCAAGCGCCTCACCCCGCCCGATCATGGAAAAGCCAAACGGCTTGTTGAGGTCGGACGAGATTTTGGCGAGGAACTTGTTATAGGAAAGCCCGATCGAGACCGTAATGCCGACTTCGCGCTTAATTGTCGCCTGAAGGTCGATCAGGCATTCTGCCGCCGATTTGCCATGGGTTTCAGCGGCGTTGGTAAGGTCCATAAAGGCCTCGTCAATCGAAAGTGGTTCGATATCGGGGGTGAGCGCGCGCATCATGTCGCGAATGCGATAGCCTTCGCGCTGATACTTTTTCATATCGGATTTCAAAAACACCGCATCAGGGCAGAGTTCCCGTGCCTTGAAGGCCGGCATGGCGGACCGAACACCATATTTGCGCGCAACATAACAGCATGTCGCAACAACACCACGATGACCGCCGCCAATAATAACGGGCTGATCGATCAATTCCGGCCGGTCACGCTTTTCAATCGAGGCATAAAAGGCATCGCAATCAAGATGACCAATCGAAAGCTCCGGCAGTTCCGGGTGGGCGATGGCGCGCTTGCAGGAACAGACCGGGCAGGGCACATAGGACCCGCTACCGCTTTTGGGGAGCGGTCGGTCAAGATGCTGTCGCCATTTGTGATGGCAATCCGGGCACAGCGCGTACAACATGCTTATGTGTACTGCTTTTGTTCCCGTTTTGCCAAGAGGTGAAATGAAGGTGGTTGCTGGTAAACCAAGGCTCCTGACCGGTTTGTCAGGAGGATGTCTGGCGCCTGTCGGTTATCGCGTCGGCTTGTCGTCGGTTGGCCTTGTCGGCGTAGGTCTGACGGGCTTTTTGGCGTCGCGCTTGGCGCGGCGTTGCCGGGCGATCATGTTGTCTATATAGCGGCCCTGGAACAGGGTGATGCCAAGCGACTGGCCGAATTTGATTGCGGTGGGTGAATCACAACGGCACAGGATCACACGTTCCCGGCCGGAGTTCTTCACCAAACTGTCCATTTCCGAGTATTTTTTGCGGATGACATTATCGGTCATCTCTTCGCGCCAGGCGACCTTGATGAAGTCTGCCTTAAGGCGTTTACGATCAACAAACGACAGGGCTTCGACTGTCAGGTTGTCGATCAGAATGCGATAGCCGCGCTCATGGAAATCGTCACGCACCCTGAGATAGGTCTCAAGGTTTGAAAACAGATCAACCTGATTAAGCTCGATGATCACGTTGCCCTGCCAGTTGCGGCGCACGGTTTCATCAAACTTGTCAAAATCCTTGGACGTCAGGGTGCCAAGATTGAGGTTGATCGAGAACGAACTTGCATGCGTCTTGAAGGTCCGCTTGCACAGGTAGTTCAGCATGCGTTTGTCGAGTGTCTCGGTCATATGCTGGAACAGCCAGCGGTTTGACGCCAGATCAATATTGGGCATCAGCGCGTTGCGCAGATCGGTGATTGAGACAAAGAACTCGTCAAATACCGGATGCAGTTCCTTGGAACTGCCATGGGCAAAGACACAGACCGGCTGCTGGCGAATATGTTCGGACAGATCGGCTGTGTGAATGGTTTCTTCAAGTTCGCCGAGGTTTTCGGCCGTGATCGGGTTGAGGACGTTGTTGTCTTTTTCACGCTGGATGGCGCTGCGCATGTTCAGGCTTTTCTGAAGCTTTTTTGCGCGCTCATCAAGGTGCTGACAGAGCAACAGGAATTCCTGGAACTCGGTATTAAGGTTGTACCAGGTGCAAAAACCGGTTTCCTCACTGTCGTCCTGTGACAGCGGATCATCGCGGAACAGATAGCGCAGCGTATCTACAGCCGGTTCGACATCGGCAATCGATTTGTCTTTCCAGACAAAGATCAGATCATTGTTGGTCAGAACAAAGATACGACCGACATAGAGTTTGACATAGCTTTCAAAGGTATTGGTCGCAACGCGGATATGATAATCGCGGCGGTGGAACGGCTTTAGGCGCGACAGGTGAATATGTACAGCCCGGTGCCCGTATTTACGGGTCTCCAGCCGTTGCACATAATCCAGCAACAGGTATTCCTGAAGAGCCTGTTGGCCATATTGCTGCGGTTCAATCACGCCGAAACCCCTGAAAGAGAAAACGTTTTTTTGAGTGGTTATTTGCCGGTTGAATACACCGAAGACCGAAGTCTGATCAAATCATAATGTTCTGAAGGTCTGGTTAATGGTTGAGACACTCACTTTAGCACTATTCCATGTATAGAAACTATACGTATGGCAGGACAAGTGTCGCGTCAAAAACAGTGATTAATTTGCTTTAACGAATTGTTGGCAAGCAGGGTGCAAAATCAAGGCTGTATGGGGGAAGTCCATGCCGGGTTTTGCTGGAATATGAACCGGCACTACAGCATGATTTCCAAAACGGGTTTTATGGAATAGGGGATTGGCGCCATGCAGGTATCCGCAAAGCGGACCGGGAACTGGCTGAAAATCGGCAAGGGTATTGCTGTGATCGGTATGGTTTCGTGGGTGTCGGCCTGTGCGCCGCTGCTGGATCAGGACTTCTGGGACGAGGCAACGTCCTTTGCCGATGACAATTACACGGCACTAGGCCTGCAACAATTGGCCAGCGGTGATTATGCATCTGCTGAAAAGTATTTTGACGAGGCACTGCGCAAAAATCCCCAGGACGGCCATGCAATGTTGTGGCGATCCGTTCTTTATCAAAATACCAACCGCCCGGATCGGGCGCGCGATGGATATGAAACACTGATCGCGATGAACCCTCCGGGTACGGTTCTGATGTCGTCGGCAACGGGGACACAGCCCCGTCCACTGCGTGATGCAGCTGAATTCAACCTGTCGCGGCTTCAGCGCGGCCTGCCGGGGTCGCTTAGCATCAATGATCAAATCATCAGCGGGCCATCGGGCCTTGGCAATGGTGCCGCGGCTGTGGCCGCCGGTCGTGCTACAAACGCGCCAATGACGGGCAACCCGGTCTCGTCCATGACCAGCGCGTCAACCAGGCCGATGGATGTTCCGGCCGGTGCAGCCCTGTCGGCAGGGGACGAGGCAATCGCCAAACGGTTTGCGATCTTGCGCAATTTACAGTCCACCGGACTTGTCACGCCTGAGGAATATTCCGCCCGCCGTTCGGCAAACCTTGGTGCCTTGCTGCCGATGAGCCAACCGGCACCGTCGGCATTCTTGAATAACCCGCCGCCAGATGGTGAACAGGTCGAACAACGCCTTAATCAACTGAACCGCGCGCTTCAGATCGGGGCAATTACTGTGCAGGAACATGTTGCAGAACGCACAGCAATTCTCGATGCGTTATTGCCAGCCCAGCCGCGCCAACGCGCAACCCCGCCGCCAGCCCCGCAAGGCCTGATGGATGCCGCACGTCAGATTGCGCGCATCGAAGACCTGCAACAGATGAAGCTGGTCACACCTGATGAATTCAAGCGCGAACGTGACGCGATTGAGGCCGCCATTGTCGAACCGGCACAAGGCACGGCAATGACGCTTAATTCCGGTGAACCTGTTCGCCGTGTCGCCACGGGTGAAAGCCGCCCGGTTCAGGCGGCTGAGGAAATGGCAAGCGCGCCTGCAGCAATGGCAAGTGGCGCCAAATCCGTTCATCTGGCGTCTTATCGCAATGAGGCACAGGCAGAACGCGGCTGGCAGATCCTGAGCAGCCGTTATGGCCAGCTTGCCCCGCTTCAACATGGTGTGACGCGCGCCAGCATTCCGGGCAAGGGCACCTATTACCGCCTGATGGCAACGGGACTAAGCGATGGTGCGGCAAGCTCGCTGTGTGCGGAGCTGAAACGACGTGGCCAGTTCTGCGAAGTCAAGTAGCACTTCGGGTCCATGGACCTTATCTTAAAAGAATAGCGACAACGCCGGTGGGATCAAAATGTTGCCACCGGCGTTGTTGTCTTCAAGCTAGATCCTGAGCCTAACCTTATTCAACCGATATTCCGGTAACATGCCATGATCTTTGTCTTTAGCGATTTTGGTGTAAACGGCCCCTATAGCGGCACCATGCGGTCGGTCGTGATGCGCCATGCGCCGGATGTGCCGATCTGCGATCTGATGTGTGATGCGCCGGACCGGAACCCAAAGGCGGCAAGTTACCTTTTGGCGGCGTTAACCCGCGAATTTCAGGCGGGCGATGTGGTCTTGGCGGTTGTTGATCCCGGCGTGGGCAGTGCGCGTCAGGGGCTTGTCGTTACGGCCGACGGCGTTTCATATGTCGGGCCGGACAATGGTTTGTTTGAAATGATTATAAGGCGTGCCGAAAAGGTATCGATCAAGGTCATTGACTGGATGCCCGATGATGCATCGGCAAGCTTCCATGGTCGGGATATCTTTGCCCCGGTTGCCGCATGGGTCGCAACCGATCAGGCTTTTGCATCACATCCGATCGCACTTGATGCGCGGTTCGGCCCGGCACAGGATTGGCCGGATGAATTGGCCGAAGTGATTTATGTCGATCCCTATGGCAACCTGATGACGGGACTTTCTGCGCGTTCACTTGATGAAAAAATCACGATCAATGCGCATATCGTTTCCGGGGCGCGGACTTTCTCCGACGTTTCGGAAGGATCGGCTTTCCATTACCGCAATTCGATTGGGCTCTGTGAAGTGGCGGTCAATTGCGGACGCGCCGATAAATTGATGGGCGCTGTGATCGGAAGCACTGTTGGCGTGAATTGAATATGTTACGTGCAATCGATGATTGGTTCGTAAGTATGTGATGTGATCGTTTGAAGGTGTGATAACTGGTGTTTGCGATAAGCAATCAATCCTTGAGCAGGGCTTGGTGAATGGCGATTGAGGTTAAATTCTGGGGCGTTCGTGGAAGCATTGCATGCCCGTCACCTGACCATGTTGTTTATGGTGGCAATACCAGTTGCATTGAAATGCGTGTCGGTGACGAGGTCCTGATCTTTGATGCCGGGACCGGGATCCGCAACCTTGGCAAGGATCTGATCCGGCGCAATGTCACCCATGCCCATATCTTCCTGACCCATACACACTGGGATCATATCAACGGATTTCCGTTCTTTGTGCCGGCCTATAACCCAAACGCGTCCTTCCGTGTCATGGCGGGGCATCTGACCCATCAGGGCGGGGTGGAACGCGTGTTTTCGGCGCAAATGGCCGACCCGACATTTCCCGTGCCGCTGTCCGCCATGCAATCAAAGCTGACATTTGAGGATTTCAGTGTCGGGGATGAATTGCATCCCGCTGACGGTATCGTGATCAAGACGGCACCCTTGCGTCATCCCAACGGGGCGACGGCATTTCGTGTCGAGTATGATGGTAATGCGGTGTGTTATGTGACCGATACCGAACATGATCCGGAAACCCCGGACCCGATCATTCTTGATTTCATCGAAGATGCCGATCTGGTGATTTACGATTGCACCTACACCGACGAAGAATTCCCGCAAAAAGTCGGGTGGGGGCATTCGACATGGCAGGAAGGCATTCGCCTGTGCCGGGCCGCCAATGCCAAGCAACTGGCACTGTTCCATCACGATCCGGAACATGATGATGCGGAAATGACCATTATCGAGCAAAAGGCACACGCCACCTGGTCAGGCGCCTTTGCCGCCCGCGATGAAATGGTGTTGCACATCGAATAGCGGTGCCAGTTTCCGGATCTGAACTTCGGCCTCAAAACACGCGGGAGTATTTCGGGAAGACACGGATTTCAATCCGGCGGTTGGCTTCGCGATTTTCCGGGATCGGTTCGCCGAAATCATTGCGGTTTGGCAATTTCGGTTTGGTATCGCCATAAGAAATGGCGCGCATGCGTTTGCTGTCGGGATCAACGCCAAGGGCGGCAAAGAACCGGACAACTGCGATGGCACGACCCGCCGCGAGATCCCAGTTTGTCGGGAACCGCGGTGAGTTGATCGGGCTATCGTCGGTGTGACCGGCAACTTCGACCTGAAAACCGAGATAGCGCGGTTCTTTCAGAAGATCCCCGACATCCTTGAGAAACAGGACAGCATCATTGGTCAGGTTAGCCGACCCCGGTTGGAAGAACGACGCGCTGCCCATTTCCATCAGAATGCCTTCGTCATCGGTCGACACATTGACCGCACTGTCCAGCGCCATGTTGAAAACCACATCGCGCAGATCTGTTTCAAGCACCTGTGTCGGTCGCACGACTTCGCGCTTGCCAATCTGTTCGGCAATACCAGCCTGGACCTTTTCAAACATCGGTATTTCGACCTTGGAGAAGCTGACCAGCATGACAAAAAACGCCATCAAAAGGGTGATGGCATCGGCATAGGTAGCAAGCCAATCCTCGTTGACCGGCTCTTCTTCCTTGAATTGCAGGCGTCTCTTGCCGCGGGCCATGATCGATCCCCTTACTTCGACGACTTGTCGATATTGAAATGAATGGCCGGATCAAGGAAGGAATTCATCCTGTCCTGTATGGCGCGCGGGCCTTTGCGATCTGCCAGCATGATCAGGCCTTCAGCGATCAGGTAATTGCGAAAACGCATGATTTCCTCGCGCTGCTGGATTTTGCTGGCCGCCGGCAGGAAAAAGAACCGGGCGGCAACAATGCCGTACAATGTCGTGATCAGCGCAATCGCAAGACCGGCCCCCAACGAGGTTGGATCATCGGCCATTTTATCAAGCATGATGACAAGGCCGACCAGTGTCCCGATCATGCCAAAGGCCGGGGCGGCGGCAGCCATGCTCTTAAGGATAGCAATCGGTACCAGGTTGCGGCTAAAGGCATTATCGATGGCGTTATGAAGCATCTCGGCGGTTTCCTCGCCGTCATAGCCTGTGATGACGACTTCCATCGCCCAACCCAGAAACGGTTCGTCCTTGCCGACCCGTTCGGCTTCCTGTTCAAGGGCGTTGATACCCTTTTTCTGCAACAGATAGCCCCATTTTACCACACGGCCGACTTCGCCGGTCAGTTGGCCACGGCCCATTTGCGGGGCGCGGAAAATCTTGAAAATCAGTCTGAGCGCCAGCAGTACATAGCGCGCCTCATAGGCAATAAATGTCGCGGCCAGCGTGCCGCCAACCACCATCAGTGCACTCGAAAGGCTTAAGAATACCAGATAGTTATCGGTCGAAATAAAGATCGACCCGATAAACAGGCCAAGGCCGACCATAATGCCTAAAATCGTCGTAAACGACATTGTCCCCACAATCCCCCGGGTCGTCGACATGGCGCTTTTGTGTGTCAAAGACACCAGACATTAGAAAAAAGAATATTATTATTTTACGTAAGAATAGGCCCGCATTTCGTTGTTTTGAAGTTAATTTTATTCAATTCAAAGTCGATAACGTCGGCCGGGGGCAGATGCAGGGGGCGTGATCAATGCAACTTCTGGCATAAGTTCGGTTCATCCGATGGTAGCCAAAAACAAAACCGACGGCAAAACAACTGTCTTGCCGCCGGTCAATTGTGAACGATTGCTGCGCGAGCTTACGCTTAGCTGCTGCGGATGTCGGCAAGGAACTGATCAACCTGCGCGCGCAGGTCGTTGGACAGCGTCCCAAGTTCTTCGGCAACATCAAGAACCAGATGGGCAGCCTGATCAGTATCGGCGACGGTGTTGCTGACCCGTTCGATATTACTGCTGACTTCCTGGGTGCCGATGGCAGCCTGTTCGACATTCTGCGCGATTTCGTCGGTGGCGTCGGACTGTTCACCAACCGCGGCCGAGATGGTGTTGACCATTTCGGTGATGCGGCTGATCACATCCGAGATATCCCCGATCGAGCTTACCGTTTTGCCGGTTTCTTCCTGAATGGCCGTAATCTGTTCGGCAATTTCGTTGGTTGCGCGGGCCGTTTGGTTGGCAAGGTTTTTGACCTCTGCCGCGACCACGGCAAAACCTTTGCCTGCTTCGCCCGCACGGGCGGCCTCAATGGTGGCATTGAGTGCCAGAAGGTTGGTCTGGCCAGCAATGTCACTGATCAGCTCAACAATTTCACCAATGCGGTTGGCGACTTCCGACAGGCCCTGGACGGTTTCGGACGACTGGGCGGCTTCGCGCGATGCCTCGGCGGCAATCTGGGTTGATTGCTGTGCCTGTTCCCCGATCTGGGAAATTGATTCAGACAGATGGTCGGCAGCATCGGCCACAGTACGGACATTGACCGTTGCTTGTTCGGATGCTGCGGCAACCGTGGTTGCGCTTTTGCTGGCCCGGTCGGCTGAGTCGACAAGACCGCGTGCCGTGGTCTGCATGCGTTCGGCCGAGGCCGAAACCGCACCGACGATTTGCGCAATCACGCCTTCGAAACTGCCGATATGGCGTTCAAGGCTTTGCATGCGTTCTTCACGGCGGCGGGATTCTTCTTTTTGTTCGGCTTCCATCTGCTTTTTGGCAATCGCATTGGTGCGGAAAACATCAACCGATTTCGCCATTTCGCCGATTTCATCCTGGCGCGACAGGGCGTTGATTTCAAAGTTGGTATTGCCATCGGCCAGCGCATTCATGTCATTGCCAAGATCAGAAAGCGGGCCGGTGACAATACGCGACAGCAAAACCCGCATGCCAATGATGGTGGCAATTGCGATTGCAAGACCACCCAGAACAATACCGATCAGGATACGGTTGGTTTTTTCCTGTTCGGGGGCAACTGAAAGGCTTGAGGACAGAACGGCGATTACGTCGCCGGTGTCGGCCTCCATCGCGCCATGGCAGCTAAAGCAGACTTCGCGATCCGCACCCTTGGTTTCACCCAGCACAATCGGCATCGACAGGCGATAGGTGCCGTTATCAGTATAACGGCCAATCATCTTGCCGGTTTCGATGGCCTCGATATCAATCTCGTCGCGCGGGGTTTTAAGCGGCTTCTCGCCGAATTCTTCCATATAGGCCATGGTGGTCGGTCCCCATGCGGACCAGAGTTCGCCGGGATAGTCGCCATTGCGGCTGTCAAACCAGTTGTTGAAAACCTGAATGCCGATATCGTCGACATCATCGGGGCGGGCGGCCATCACATTGACAATCAGCGCATGCAGCGACGTCAGCTCGTTTTCACTTAGCTGATGAAGCTTTTCATCCATGGCTTTTTCCTCGACCACAGTCATCATCAAAAGCGCAATAATCACAGTGGTAGAGACGCCAAATGCGGACGCCCACATAAAGCGTTTGCGAATGCTCATGGCGTTGAAGGCAGACAGGATGCGCATGGTAACTCCCCGATGGCATAGGCTTCAATAAACCCGACGGAACAGGATGTTTTTTGTTCTGTTTCGCGGGCTTGTGAACCATGCATGATCGCGGAAAAAGTGCTTTGATATGCCTCAAGCGGGGCGAATTGAATTGGTATAGTTCGTATCGCCAGACGGGCTGTTTACAACGTTGCGGGGCTTGCAAGCCCAACGACAAACAGGCATAAGCAGCCCAGCAAAACACATTCGATACACAGGACAATCTGATGACGCTTTCCTATAGCGACACCCGCAAGAAGCTTGATCAGATCACCGCAGAAATGCTGGGACTGATCCGCAAATACGGTCTGGATGCGGCAAGCCCGTTTGACGTGATCGAAGTCGCGCGTGCGAAGATCACCGACCAGAACGACTACATCCGTTTTCTGGAGCTGTCGCTTGAGGGGCGGATATACGGTGAATATGGCGATGCCCTGCAAAAGCAGATCGACGAAGAGGCCAAGCAGGCCGAAGCCGCCAAAAAACTGAACTAGCGTTCTGAGCCTAGCGTTCTGGGTGCGTCGTTTGCGCATCGATCGAAATTTTTTTCGGCCCGTCTTCTGTTTTGAAGACGGGCCGTTTTTATATGGCTGGTAAGCCGCAAACTGGCACAAATCTTCTAACCTCAGGAAAGGCTGATTTTGCGGCATCGGAAGAATTGGGCAAACTGTCACAAATTCTTCCTGATCTTGTCACCGTGCTGCAGTTGAGCGGCCATGAAGTTAGGACTATATGGCTTCTGTAAACGCCGCATCACAAAAATGGATGCGACAAAATTCGATGGGCAAAACCGTCGAAAACCAACGAGCAACAGGATGACTGACATGAAAAAGAGTTACGTCCAGACTCTGATGGAAGTCGAAAAAGTATTCGGTCAGATCAATGACCATGATTATCGCCTTTACCGGGCCGTTTGGGGCAATCGTCAGGCGGCGCAAACGGGCTTGCCGCGTGGAACACGCGCAGAAATCAGCAAGAAGCTCGCCAATGACTTTGTTGCGGCGGTACCGTCTGTCGCACATATCAACCCGCGTCTGTCCACACCGCACGCGGCTTGACGCGCTTTAAAGCTTGGCTCTGGCAAGGTACGGGTGATGGGATGTACCTTGCCAATTCACTCTGTTTCAGGCATCAAGTGACGCCGTATGCGATCTGGCCGTGATAGTCATGGCTTTTGATCTGCGAAGTCGTATTTCCTGATATCTGGCCGGAGTATCCCATGTCGATCAAGTCGTTGATTCGTACCATTCCCGATTACCCGAAAAAGGGCATCATGTTTCGGGATATCACGACGCTGTTCGAGGACCCATATGGTCTTAGCGAAGTGATCGACAGTTTCGCCGCCGAATTCCAGGACAAGAAGATCGATATGATCGCCGGAATCGAAGCGCGTGGCTTTGTCATCGGTCCGGCGGTTGCCGTGGCCCTTGGTGTCGGCTTTGTCACCATCCGCAAGCAGGGCAAGCTCCCGGCTGAAACGGTCGGTGTCGAATATGAACTTGAATATGGCACCGACGTCATCGAAATCCACAAGGACGCCGTCAAACCGGGCAGTCGTGTTCTGATCATGGATGATCTGATTGCCACCGGTGGTACCGCCCTTGCTGCGATTGATCTGGTCGAAAAGATCGGGGCAGAGGTCGCAGGGTGCGCCTTCATCATTGATCTGCCTGATCTTGGCGGGGCGCAGAAAATCCGCGATCGCGGTATCGAAGAATTCCACTTGGTCGAATTCGAAGGCGATTAAGACGACGCGAAACCGAGGTGAGTGGCAGGAATTGCGAATTTCCTGCCGTATCACTATATATTCATGTATAATGCATGTGTTGAATTAGGTCTTAGCCCATATTGGTCTTTCGCCAAGGCAGAGGAACATGATCGCACCGGTCCAAAACGCACAGACAGTTTCACAAGTTGGCCAGTATGGCCGACTTGCGCCTGCTGGTGCGCGCGGTGTGGCAACAGCCGACCGGGACAATCAGGTTGAGGCATCGTCTCAGAACTATACCTATGACCCCGATGATGACGGCATTCTGTTTAATGCCTATGTCGATGGCAAAAACAAACGTCAATCGGGGCAGGGTAATCCCGGCGAACAGAAAGACCAGCGTACCGAACAGCGCAATCTGTCAGCTGCGCGTCGCGCAAGTGATCGCGAGGGGGCTGTCGATATGCCCAGCGAGATCGATTTTGCCAGCCTGCTTGATCCGTCGATCCCGTTTGATCTGTCGGCCAATAGCGGTACATCGTTTTATGCGGTGGTCAATGCGGTGGCCCACGGTGTGGGCGTGCGCGGCAAGCATCTGGATGCGACCGTTTAAAAAGGCCTGCCCATAGGTACTTCAAACCACGACGTTCCCCGAAAATTTAAAAATCTGATCGGTGATGCTTGTTGGTATCTGCCATAGGTTTTATGATCCTTGGCAACACGTGATCGTATCCCATGACCATCGGGCACAGCATGAAGAACAAGCCGGTTCTCAATACGGTATTTGATGCCGCATTCAGGTTCATTGACCTCGCACTCAATGACAACGAATATCTGCAGCCGCAAAAACTGCATCGTTTGTTGTATCTGGCGCAGGCTTATTACGGCGCGAACTATCACGGCAACATGTTGATGCCCGCCATCTTTGTGGCAGAGGAATTCGGCCCGGTCGAACCGAACCTTTATGCCGTGATGGAAGAATCCCGGCCTGATGTGCGGCTAAAATCGGTTGATCCGAAAACCATCCATTTTCTTGAAAGCATCTGGGCGCAGTTTGGTCATCACACGGTCGAACATCTCAGCGTGACCGTGCGCAATCATCCGCCCTTTACCAAGGCCTACAAGGAAGGGATCGGAACGATCATCCCGTTCGACGAACTGGTTGAATTTTATGCCTCGGTCCGCAAAACCGCGACCACGCCCGAGGCCAAGGAAGTCGTGCGCCCGCGCGTCATGCGCTCCCACAAAGGCAAACCGGTTGCGACCACTGACTGGTTGCCGCGCAAGATCAAGTAATCCGAAAATTCCGGTTAAACAGGTTTTGGGGTTATTGCCCCATTCCGAGGTTCTGGCACGGATCGCCACGCGCGATGTCATTGGTAAACCACATGAAATCGATATCGTCGGGTGCGCCAAACCGCATGGCGTAATCCTCGATGCTTGACGCGTCCGGGCCGGGATCATCGGCCTCAATCAGGCTGACCACGGCAATATCACGCGGCTCAATATCCGGTTCATAGCGCTGCAAATGCCAGGGGGTGGCAATGCTGTGGCGGACATGCATGGCACCCGCAATCAGGAATGCCCCATCAATGCCGTCAATATTTGCCGCATCGCTCATCGCACGGGCTAGCGACGCATCGCGGGCAAACTGCACAGCGGAAAAGCCACCCAGCATGCTTTTGGGCAGCATATTGCAATGCCCCTCAGCGATTTCGACATTGAAGCGATCAAGTATTTCTGTCGGCATATCTGGCAAATCAAGCTTGGCAGCCAGATCATCGGGCAGGGCATCGTTGCCGTTGCTGATCATGGGTTTAAGCAGATCATCGGGCAGATTGCCCGCCACCATCATCAAACCGTTATCGCGTGCTGCCTGCGCAATCGGCGCATAGTCATGCCATGACGGCCAACCTCGATCTTCCCACGCCATCGCCGGGCCGAGTTCCGAAACCGGAAGCGTCTGCCAGCTGTCTTCAAGCGATGCCTGTTGATCACGTGTAAACATTTCCCAGACAATCGCGCGTTCACGCTCATCCGACTTGCCAAGTGCATTGACCAGCTGTGCCTGATGGTGATGGTGGATGGGATTGTCGTGCTTTTCACCGATCAGGATGTATTTGCGACCTGATAGCCGTTCGACCAGCGCATCAAACATGATGTATTCGCCAGCCACCACGTCAAAAATCAAACCCGGCGCCGGGGGCAGGGCATTGACGTCGGTCAGGCTGCCCCGGGGGGTATTGCTATCATGCGCAACCGTCGGGGCGACGGGAAGGATAGTCGATGCCAGCGCAACCACAGAGATACCGACACTGCGTTTAACAGCATGTGTCCATGATCTGACTGCGATTTGGATCGGCATCGACTTGGGCATCGATCAGTTGATTCCTGATTGAAAACGGATGTGTCTTATTTGCTTAAGCGCAAGGCCGTTTCAAGGTCGTTAACAAGATC
>NZ_DGMR01000005.1:4976-16405 GCF_002388495.1 Thalassospira sp. UBA4513 | reverse complement strand
TGTTCGATCAGGCTTTCAACCCCGCCAAGCGATGTCGCGCGTTTAAACAGTTTGCATTGGTTGTGGAAATCAACCGCACGCTTTTCACCACCCTTGACGCGCAGCGACAACATCCCTCCAAAGCCACCTGACATCTGCTTTTTGGCAATGTCATGACCGACATGGCTTTCAAGGCCGGGATACTGGACCTGTTCGATTTCCGGATGGTTTTCGAAATGCTTGGCAATCGCCATGGCATTGGCACTGGCGCGTTCCACACGGATCGAAAGGGTGCGCATCCCGCGCAGCAAAAGCCACGTTTCAAACACGCCCAGAACTGCACCGCCTGATGCGTGCTGTATGCAAACACGCTGCCAGAACTCGCTGTCCTTGGCAGTGGTCAGCGACCCCGCCAAAACGTCGCTGTGACCGTTCAGATATTTGGTTGCCGAATGCATTACGATATCGGCACCAAAATCAATCGGACGGGTCAAAAGCGGCGTGGCAACAGTGTTGTCAACCACCACAACGGCACCAGCGGCCTTGGCCAGTTTGGCAACAGCGGCGATATCGGTGATTTGCCAATCCGGGTTGGCCGGGGTTTCAAGCCACACCAGCTTGGTCTTGCCGGCAACGATGTGCTTGTCCCAATCGGCAATATCGGCGTTATCAACAAAATCAAAGCTCAGCCCGGCACGCACACCACTATCAAGCATGAAGCTGCGCAGCGCCCAATACATTACCTTGGGGGCAACAACATGATCACCCGGGTTCAGCGCATGCAAAACCGCAACGGCGGCCGCCATGCCAGAGGCAAACAGGCGGGTTTCAGAACCGCCTTCAAGTTCATTCAGGACTGCACAGGCCTGATCATAGGTCGGGTTGTCTGCGCGCGTATAGCAGCGCCCGTCATGGTAACTCAGATCCGTGTTGCGTTCGAACGTGGTTGACGGATAAAGCGGCGGCGTGACGGACTTGGTGGCTTCATCGACCCAGCCAAGCGCCTGTGCACTTACGGTGGCGGGGGACTGTTTTTTTGCATGATCAGACATGGTGGCACCTGATTTGGTTGAGATTTGTTGGCGCGCAACATAACGTGGTTCCCGCCACACACCAAATTGATTTGCCACCAATATTGATCTTTAGGTCCCCACATGACGAATTATCCCAAAATCACCCTGCCCAAGGAATGCGACGTCGTTGTCATCGGCGGCGGCATTCACGGATCCTCCAGCGCCTATTACCTGACCAAGGCCGGCATGAAAGTCGTGCTTCTGGAAAAGGATACCATCGCGTCACACCAGTCCGGTCGTGCCTGGGGCTTTGTCCGCCAACAGGGCCGCGATCCGGTAGAGTTGCCATTGATGATTGAATGCAACAAGATCTGGCAAGGTCTTGAAAAAGAACTAAATGCCGATCTGGAATGGCGCCAGGGCGGAGTGCTGTTCGTCGCCCGCGATGACAAGGAAATGTCGGAATTCGAAGGCTGGATTAACGACACCAAGCACTTTGGCATCGAAACCCAGGTCCTTGACCCCAAAGGGGTCGAAAAACTGACACCGGGGATCACCGCACCGGGTGTTGGCGGGATCTACACGCCCTCAGACGGGCAGGCCGAACCGAAAAAGGCCGCCCCGGCAATCGCCAAACGCGCCAGTGAATTGGGTGCTGTGATTGCCGAGGGTTGCGGCGCACTTTCGATTGAAACAGAGGCCGGCGCAATCAGTTCGGTGGTGTCCGAACAAGGCGAAATCAAATGCAAATACGTCATCTGTGCGGCCGGGGCTGCGACGCATAAATTCGTCGCCAAGTTCGGGCGGCGTTTACCGCAACAAACCACGCGCGGGACGGTGATCCGCACCACACCCGTGCCCGATATCTCGGCGGCGGGCACGCTGGCGGCTGGTCTGGCGTTTCGTCAACGCGCAGATGGGTCGATGAACATCGCCGATGAATTCATGACCGACATCGATTTGACACTGGGCCGGTTCAAGTATGCCCGTGATTTCATGCCGGGACTGTTTGATAACTGGGCGACCTTCAAGTTCCACTTTAACAAGCGGTTCTTTGATGATCTGGTGGACCGTATGCCGGGATCGGATGCATCACGGCAACCCATGATCGGGCGACGCACCAATCAGGCGGAGCCCTATGAGGTGCGGGTTAAAAACGCCATGCGCAATCTGCAAAAGGTCCTGCCGCAGATCAAGAAAGTCGGCATCGTTGATACCTGGGCGGGGGACATTGATGTCACCCCGGATGCGGTGCCGGTGATTGATCAGTTCGAAAACCCCAAACACTTCTTTGTCGCATCGGGATTCTCGGGCCATGGCTTTGCCATGGGACCGGTGGTTGGTAAGGTGCTGGCCGAATGGATCACCACCGGGCAGCCATCCATCACGCTAAAGGGGATGGAGCTTTCACGGTTCGAAGACGGTACCCGCCGTGTGCCGCGCACACGGGTCTGATCGCGTGTCCTGAAACTGGAATCGGGTAGGGGCGGTTACAAGCTGCGTGCCAGACGCAGGATAATCGCCCCGCCCAGCGTCATCATGGTCGAGGACAGCTTCACAAGGTTAAGCTTCTCGCCCATGAAGAACACCCCGATCAAAAGGGCAAAGACAATGCCGGTTTCGCGCAGGGCGACCACAAGCGGGATCGGTGCCTGCGTAAAGGCCCACATCACAGTGGCATAGGCCGCAAAGGACGCCGTGCCGCCAATCGCAAAGACCCTTTTGCCAGATCGCGCGATATCAGCAAGGATGCGCGGGCGCATAAAAGTCACGATCACGGCAAAGATCACAACGATGCCAATCGTCTGATAGCTGTAATAGCCAAGCGCCGTTCCGGCCAGCCTTGCACCGGTACCATCCACCAGTGAATAGCTGCTGATGAAACAACCGGTGATGATCGCGGCAAGGGCAGCATTGCGGTTACGCATGCCATCGGCTTGTCGCGTTATGCACATGCTGATAATACCAACCCCGATGATAACAATCGCCAGCCACTCGCTGACATGCAGGGTAACCCCCATGATCAACACGGACACCGCCGCAACAATCAGCGGCGAAGACCCGCGTGCAATCGGATAAACTTGGCTGAGATCGCCCAAACGATAAGCCAGGATCAGAAACAACTGATAGCCGATATGAAGCCCAAGGGACGTCAGCAGATAAGGCCAGCTTTCGGGGGCAGGAAGGTCAACAAACGGCAACAGGATCAGAACAATCGGCGTATGACCCAGCACGATCGCCGTCATGTTCATCAATTTGTCCGAGCCACCCTTGACCAGTGCATTCCACACGGCATGCATCAGGGCAGCGCCCATTACAGCAAGAAAGACAGTCAAACTCATGGCGGGGCGACCAATGTTACGGTTTTGTGACGCAATCATTGATGCTTAGCATGCAGTTTGAAAAACCACCAAACCGAACTTGAAAGGGCAGCTATGAGCCAGACGCCGTATGCTCGACCTTTTGCGTGGTTGTCGATGCGGGTGCGGCTTTGCCATCAAAGAACCGGGTCGCCCCGATTGGTGGGGCAACGAAATCGCCATCCGCAATTCCGCTATCCTTACGGGCTGCCGCTAACCGGACCGGCGGCTCATCTACCGGCTCAGCTGTCAGGACAAACGTGCCCCAATGAATGGCAAGCGCCTGTTTGACGCCCATTTTCTGCATGATCTGAATGGCTTCTTCGGGGTTGCAATGTGCATTGCGCATGAAGTCGCGCGGGTCATAGGCCCCGATGGGAATCAGGCCAAAATCAATCCCGCCGTGGATCGCGCCCATTTCCGTAAACAGGGCTTCGTTCCAGCCGGTATCGCCAACAAAATAGAACCGGTAGCCATCGCCGAACTCAAGGATATAGCCACCCCACAGCATTTCCTTGCGGTCCTTCGTGGTGCGGCTTGACCAGTGGTTCGATGGCACATGGGTGATTTTCAGATCATCGTGATGATGGCTTTCATCCCAATCCAATTCGACATAGCGATCAGCACGAATGCCCGCCTTTTCCAGAAGTGGACCATTTTTCAGTGGCAGGACATAGCGCGGCGCATTGCCAAGCTGCGTCAGGCTGGCCAGGTCAAAATGGTCATAGTGATTATGTGACAGCAACACCAGATCAAGCTTGGGCAACTGATCGATGGCAAGGCCCGGTCGGGTATAGCGTTTCGGTCCAACGCGTTTGAACGGTGATGCGCGGTCAGAAAACACCGGATCGGTCAGGATATTGAGCCCGCCATATTGCACCAGAACCGTGGCATGGCCGACCCATGTGACTTGCATGCGTTTGGGATCCGGGTTGTGGATGGCGTCATGATCAGGTGTTTCGGTGGGGATTTTACCGACCTGATGTTTGGCCTTCGGCCAGTTATCATCACCGAAATAGCGCCGTTTCAGGAAATGCCAGAACGACCGTTTGACCGGATCGGGCAGGGGGTGACGGTTTTCAAAGCCGTTATCGGTGTGATGGGCTGGTTTTGTTTGCTGCTGCACTTTTGGGTCCTGATCCGGTTTGAATGTGGTCGCCATTCTGCATTTTACGCGGGTGACCATAAGGTAACTGGGAATTTGACCTGCGCAAGCGAAAGGCCGGAACGCGGGACACACATTCCGGCCTTTCTTGGTGGTCTGCCCATGCGGGGTGCAGACCAATGCTTTCGCAGTTGCTGGGGCGAGCCTTGCGAAAGCAGGGGGGACTGAATTTTATTCGATCACGGTCGCATAGCTCTCAAGCGCCGGGCTTTCGGTGATCAGACCCTGTTTGACCATGTAATCGGCAAAGCGGGCATAGCGCGCCTTATCAAGGGCTGCCGGACGCAGCGCAAAGCGCGGCAGGGTATCGGCCCATGCCTTGATATTGAGTTCATCATCAAGGTTCGGATAGGCGGCAATAAAGGCCTGCCAGCTGTCATCAGGATGGTTGATCAGGTACTGCACGCCTTCTTCAAGGGCGGCCAGCATGCGGGCATAACGCGGGTCATCGACCTTGTCGTTGCGGACGGTCAGGATCAGTTCGTCATAGGGCGGAACGCCCTCTTCCTCGACATAAAATGCCTTGCCCGGTTTGCCTTCGATTTCCATCTGATTGAGCTCGAAATTGCGATAGCCGCCAATGATCGCATCGACCTGGCCGGAATACAGCGACGGCGAAAGCGAGAAGTTCACATTGATAAGCTCGACATCGTCAATCGAAACCCCATGATTGCCGAGCATGGTGCCCAGAAGCGCATCCTCAAATCCGGCCAGGGAATAACCGATCTTCTTGCCTTTCAGATCGGCGATTTCCTTTATCGGGCCGTCTTCAAGGACAATCAGGCTGTTAAGCGGGGTGGCAACCAGTGTGCCGATACGCGTCAGCGGCAGGCCTTCGGCCGCCTGGACATGAAGCTGCGGCTGATAGTTCACCGCGACATCGCCCTGACCGGCGGCAACAAGGCGTGGCGGGGCGGACGGATCGGATGGTTCGATCAGTTCGACATCCAGATCATGATTGGCAAAGAAGCCCTTTTCCTTGGCAACAATCAGCGGTGCGTGATCGGGGTTCACAAACCAGTCCAGAAGAATGACCAGCTTGTCCGCGGCAAAGGCGGTTGAAGACGTTCCAAGAACAAGTGCGCCCAGTGCGGTCGCGGTGATCATGGATTTAAGGCGTGACATGGATGAACCTCCGTAAGATGCGCCAAATAAATAGTATGAGGATTTAAAACGCTGCCAAACAGGCCGGCGTGTGGTGTCTTACCGAACCGGTTTCAGGCTGTCGGGTTGCCATGGCAAGGCCGCGCGCAGCACGCGATCGACAATGAAATATTGCGTGATAGAAAACGCGCACAGGATCAGAAGACAGGCAAAGACCATATCGATCTGAACCCGCGCATTGGCATGCAGCATAAGATAACCCAGGCCGTGACTGGACCCGACCCATTCGCCAATCACCGCCCCGATCGGGGCAACGGCGGTGGCAACGCGAAAACCAGATGCAAAGGCGGGCAGGGCGGCGGGCAGTCGAATATGGGTCAAAAGTCGCCAACGACTGGCCCCCATGGTGCGCGCCAGATCGAGCCAGCCGGTCTCGGTCCGTGACAGGCCGTCAAAGAACGCAACCGTGACCGGGAAGAAAATGATCAGGGCCGCCATGGCGATTTTGGACGCCAGCCCAAAGCCGAGCCAGAGAACCAGAAGCGGCGCCAGGGCAAAGAACGGGATCGCCTGCGAAACCAAAAGGATCGGCATCAGCCAGAAACGCACCGGCGAAAACAGCGCCATAGGGATCGCGGCCAGCGTGCCAAGGGCAGCACCGGCAAACAGGCCGATCACGGTTTCAGCGATGGTATATTTCGCATGATCGAACAGGACGGCATGACGCGCGATTAGGGTATGCCAGACATCTGCAGGCGGTGGCAGCATGTATTTCGGCGCACCGGTAACAATCACCAACATTTGCCAAGTGGCAATCAGCGCAATGATAATAATCAGCGGCCGCGCAAGGATCAGCCAGCGTTGCTCCGACAGTGCTTTTTTATTGGTATGAGGATTGTTTTGCGTGCTCATGCTGCGCCCTCCGACCGCTCGGCACCAAGTTGGCCGAGTAGTTCGGCCTGCTGTGCCAGGATTTCGGGATCGGCAATGTTGCGCGGGCTTTGGCCCTTGGGCGTGATGGCGTCTTGCAAGCGGGCCGGGCTGCCGGTCAGGACATGCACGCGATCGCCAAGGCGCAATGCCTCAAGCGGGTCGTGGGTCACAAGCAACACCGTTTTGCCCCGCAGCACCCGTGCGGCCAGCTCCTGCAAGCGCAGGCGGTTGAGCGGATCAAGGGCCGAAAACGGTTCGTCCATCAAAACGACCGGGCGATCTTCCATCAATGTGCGGGCAAGGGCCGCACGCTGTTTCATGCCACCGGACAGTTCAGCCGGGCGGAGGTTTGCCGCGTCATGCAATCCGACTTCGGTCAGTAAATGTGAGGCTTTCTCATAATCGGGTTTTTCGTGGCGTAGGACAGCACCCAGCACCACATTCTCGAGAACACTGCGCCATGGCAAGAGCAGGTCCTGTTGCGCCATATAGGCGACCCGACCGGTAAGCGCGATGTTGTCCGAACAGGTGATGGTACCGCTAACATCGCCTTCGACGAGGCCTGCGAAATAGCGCAAAAGCGTGCTTTTGCCGACACCACTTGGGCCGAGTAGACAGGTAAAACTGCCCGCCTGTAAGGTCAGGTCGAGATCATGGAAAATATCGACGCCGTTGAAAGCCACGCGGGCCGCACGGAGCGCAATATCAAATCTGGTTGGATTGTCTTGCGCCATCTGGGGCGCGTGTTCTGTGCTGCGCATTCGATCCTTCCTACGCCGGTCTTAACCGGTTCAGGTTCAAAGGGTCGTTCGGCAACACCGAACCTCTCAGCCGATTTACGATCGGCCCCCCCGGAGATCAGGGGACTATGCGCAGACAAATCGCTGCCGTCAAGTTTTGTAACAGTTCTTGGACTTGATCCTGATCACAGCTTACCAGTGCGCGCCATGACGATGCAGCTTTCCCGCCGGATGATCCCAGTGATGCGGTGTTCCTGCGATACTGACCGGAAAGGCGATGCGCCGGGCTGGGCCCCAGTCTGTGTTTTCAAAATGCGGGGCAATATCGGCATCTGTTTCCGCGGCGATCATGCCAAGGCAGTCAGGTGTCGCTGTCTTGCTTAACATATGTGCCGTTCGGGCCAATGAGTGGCGGGCGGTTGTGACCTCGCCATGGGCGGCGCGGCGGATCAGGGCGTGAACTGCGCTGGCCGCCATCAAATATCCCGTCGCGTGATCAAGGGCCTGAACCGGAAGCGGTAGGGGCTTTTTCGACCCTGATTGTTCCATCCCCCAATCGGCAATGCCGCAGCTCATTTGCACGAGGCTGTCAAACCCGCGTCGTTTGGCCCACGGCCCGGTCCAGCCATAG
The DNA here is from genome assembly GCF_002388495.1 of Thalassospira sp. UBA4513. Classification (NCBI taxonomy): domain Bacteria; kingdom Pseudomonadati; phylum Pseudomonadota; class Alphaproteobacteria; order Rhodospirillales; family Thalassospiraceae; genus Thalassospira; species Thalassospira sp. UBA4513. The sequence goes on along the minus strand of NZ_DGMR01000005.1, from coordinate 8,480 downwards.
GCAGACAACGTCACATCAATCAGCGCCGGGTTAATCGCGCGCAGCGTTTTGGCGTCATACCCCAATTCGGACAGGGCGTCAGGACGATAGCCATGCAGCAAGATGTCAGCACCGCTAATCAGGTCTTCAAACAGTTTTCGGTCTTCCCGGTCCCGTAGATCAAGTCCCGCACAGCGTTTGCCAAGTGTGACTTCGGGAATGGCCGCACCTTCGTCCCAGCCCCTCGGATCGATGCGCAACACATCGGCACCATAAGCCGCCAGAAAACGACCGGCGACGGGGCCGGCCAGGATACGTGTCAGATCAAGAACGCGGATACCACGAAGCGGGCGGGCCGGGTCAATTGACGCGGGGGCGACATTGGTGTTTGCGTGCTGGTCCCAGCAGATCAGTGGATCGGTAGCGATGGATATTCCTTGCGGATGTGCCTGCCATTCCTCAAGGCTGTGCATGGTTGCGGCACATCCACTGGCCGCGACAATTTCGTTTTCAAGCATGTCACTTTGCCAATCCAGCACAGCCATCGCCAGATCATCGCGGGTTTCGTAATCGCCCAGAACAGAAAGTGCCGCCGCGCGGTGATGTGGCGCGTTGGTATGTATCCGGATCCAGCCGTGACGCGTTTGATAATCACCCGCCAGCGGGTCCCAGACGTTTGGCAATGTCCAGCCTTGTGGGCGGATTGTCATATTAAACCATTTTGACGCCAGTCGCTGATCAACCGTTATCGGGGCGTCTGATCCGGTTTCAAGGGCGCGCCAGTTTGAAATCATCGCGGCGGCCATCCCGATACCCGCCCAGGCGAGTTCGGTGACTGCGAAATAGGACGGCAAGGCATCTGTGCCGATGGTTGTGATATCAGGTGTTTCAGATAGACCAAGGGCATTGGCGATCTGGGGTGTGAACCGGTTGGGCATGATGGCGTTTCCATTCTCAGGGGGCGGAACCAGTAATGATCAAAGCATCATGCCGGACTGGACAAACCGTCAATCTTGATCAAGATAATCAATATGAAAAAAATCGATGACGGATCATTCTGCACATTGTCGGCAGCAGATGTGTGCGCGCAGGTCGGCATATCGCGCGACACGCTTTACGCCTATGTCAGTCGGGGTATTGTGCGCGCTGTTGCCCATCCGGGTGATGCACGCAAAAGCCTGTATGACCGGCGCGACGTTGCCAAACTGCATGATCGCAAACGACGTGGACGGTCACGGCAATCTGTTGCGGCCTCGACCATTGATTGGGGGGAGCCGATCCTGGTGTCGGGCATTACCCGCATTGCCGATGGGCAGTTTTACTATCGCGGTCAAAACGCCGTCGAGCTGTCCCACACCATGACGCTTGAGGACGCGGCGGGTCTTTTGGCCGGACTTCGATGCGATCCTGTGTTGAATGCCATGCCGGACTTTGTTGCGGCCAAACATGATTTGGCGCTTCCGCGCATGGTGGCGATGCTGGCAGAGCTGATGACCGGATCGCCCCGTGGTGATGGTCGCCCGATCGCCGCACGGGTCGTTCGGCTGGGCGCCCTGGCCGCTGCCGGGGTCTCAGACGACGGGAAAAGCCCGATCCATTTGGTCCTGGCAAATGCATGGTCAACCCATGAAAATGCGCCGGACCTGTTGCGTCGGGCCCTCGTACTTTGTGCCGATCACGAGCTTAATGCATCGGCCTATGCCGTGCGTGTTGCCGCATCGGCCGGGGCGACCATACCGGCATCCCTGATGGCGGGGTTGTCGACCCTGTCGGGTGCGCGTCATGGCGGCCTGACACCGAGATGTCGGGCGTGGATGGATCAGGTCGAAAAACTTGGCGGTAAGATTGATCCCGATCATGTGCCGCCGGGGTTTGGTCATCCGCTCTATCCCGATGGCGATCCGCGAACCCGTGCACTCATGCAGGCCTGTGGTCAGACTGGCGATGCGTTCTGGGCGCGCATTGCAAATCTGGTCACGCAAAATACCGGGCAGCATCCCAGCCTTGATTTCGGATTGGCCTTGATCGAACGTGAACTTCGTCTGCCGAAGGGGGCAGGGCTTGGTATTTTTGCCGTTGGGCGCATGGCAGGCTGGATCGCGCATCTTTTTGAACAGCGCAAAAGTGGCAAGATCATTCGGCCACGCGCCAGCGTGTCCTGATGCGATCCAGATTGCGCAGCATAAGTTACATCGGAGCCTTGCGTTGTCTGTGCGGGGTCGAAGCCTCAGCCAACATGTACCTTGATCTCTGGGCGTCGGGTTAGGGGCGGGCAACCACCTGCTTGATCCAGTCCGCGATCTTGTCAAAGGTGCCGGGCGCATAGGCATACCGGCCAAGGGCAACATAAAGCATCTGGCGGGATGTCGGCATCTCGCGACTGAGCTGGTAGTTGAACAGATTGCTTCTTAGCAGCCCGTGCGTGGCATCGGGGATAACAGCCACCTCATTTTCAGGATGTCGCCCGATCAGGATATCGCGATAGATATCCGCATCGGATTTTGCATCCACATTCAGATCATCATGCCCCCACATGGCAAGTGTCGGTGTTTCAAGTTTTGCCAGGTCTGCTTTTGCGTCAGATGTGATGTTGCGTTTTACGAATTCGTACCGGTCCGATGCCATCGGTGATGGATCATTGCTGTTTGCGAGGTAGGTTTCGTAACTTGCATCGGGCGCAAAGATCACGCTGTCGCGAACCTGATTGCGTTCGAGCTGACGGGTGATATCGGCTTTTGTTGCGCCACCAGCCAGCAGGCGTTGACGCGTGTAATAAGCACCCTGGTCTTGCCAGTTCACCGCCCCGCCAATGATGACATTAAAGGCATTGTCCGGGATCGTCCGCGATGCCTTGGGGATCACCCAGCCCGCCTGGGAAAAACCGACAAAGCCGATTTGTTGTCCGCTGTCGGGATGGGCGGTTTTGATGGCCTCATATGCTGCAACGGCCTCGTTTGCGCGGTCATTCATGGATTGCGAAAGCCAGTTTCCCGTGCTTTCGCCGACGCCGGCCTTGTCCCAGCTGTAAATACCGATCCCGCGATCGAGCAGGGCATTGATCAGGGGCAAATAGCCATCGCCCGCAAAGCGGTCCTGCGGACCATCGCCGTGAACCAGAAGGGCAATCGGGCCTGTATGCTGCGCATCTGGCAAGATCAGGCTGCCAGACAGAACAGCATCTTCGTGTGCAAAGCTGATCTGTTTGGTCGGGCGGTTGCTGATATCAAAGTCAGACAATCCGACAAGCGCAAGACTTCCGGGAACAGCAACAAGCAGCACAAACAGAACAATCGCCACCCTGACAAGGCGGCGGTAACGAATGCGGCGAGGCGATGGCACGGCACAGCCTTTCAGGTTGGTGGCAGCAAGGACGATTTGGCACTATTCGCAGATTGCGAGAAGTCAGGGGGCCCGTCAATCGCCTTGCAACCGGTTATGTCGATGAAATCAGGTGTTTAGCCCAAAAGCATCCGGATCATAAGTGCAAGGCGCTAGGTCCTGAGCCTGGAATTGCACAAAACAGAA
>NZ_DGMR01000005.1:4535-4874 GCF_002388495.1 Thalassospira sp. UBA4513 | reverse complement strand
GCCTGGAATTGCACAAAACAGAACTTGAAAGAGCATCATGAAACGGTCAATGCTTTCGGCACTGCAACCAAATCTGCCCTGCGTGCAATTGTGATCCTTTCTGACGAGATACCTGACCACCGTATTGCCGATCCNNGCGGCCGAGATTTATCGTGGATCAAGCTATGGTCCCAAACATCCGCTGGCGATACCGCGTGTGTCGCTGGTGGTTGATATGGTGCATGCGCTGGGGTGGGTTGATGAGACCACCTATCTGACCGGGCCGGTGGCAACACCCGATCAGCTCGCACGGTTCCATGACCCGGACTATATCGCCGCCGTCATGCAGGCCGAGCGCGA
>NZ_DGMR01000005.1:2862-4374 GCF_002388495.1 Thalassospira sp. UBA4513 | reverse complement strand
CGGTTTGGTCTGGGCAAGAATGGCAATCCGATCTATCCGGAAATTTTCCGGCGTCCGGCGACTGCCGCCGGATCATCGGTGATGGCGGCCAACCTGATCAAGGATGGCGGGATCATTCATCATCCGGCAGGGGGCACCCATCACGGTTTGCGCGATCGGGCATCGGGGTTCTGTTACTTCAACGATCCGGTTCTGGGCATTTATGCCTTGCTTGATAGCGGGTTGGACCGTGTGCTTTATGTTGATATCGATGCCCATCACGGCGATGGCGTGCAGATCGCCTTTGCCGAGGATGAACGCGTACTGACTGTTTCCATCCATCAGGAAGACCTCTGGCCCAAGACCGGCGCAATTGATGACATTGCAGGCGGTATGGCGCGCAACCTTCCGATGCCGGGCGGCATGCATGATGACGAGATGCGTTTCATCCTTTTTGAATATTTGATTCCGCTTGGATTAAGTGTTGCGCCCCAAGCTATTGTTTTACAATGTGGATGTGATACTCTCGCAGAAGATCCACTGTCCAGACAGCTTTTGGGCAATCAGTCGATCTGGGAAGTCGTGGGGGCGATGACCCGATTGGCGCCCCGAAGTCTTGTTCTTGGCGGCGGAGGATATAGTCCATATGGCGTTGCACGCTGTTGGTCAGGGGTGTGGGCAACCATTAACGGGATCGAAATACCTGATGTGTTACCCATCACAGCGGAAAATATCCTGCGTGTCATAAAATGGGCGCATAGTCGTGGAAGACAGCCGGCAAGTGAGTTGTTCACAACGCTTGCGGATCCATGGCGGGGTGGCGCCATCCGGGACGAGGTCCGGGATCGCGTCAAAAGACTAAGAGGATATGGGGTATGAAGTCGTTCTTTCAGATGGCTTTGGTTGTGTGCTTTGTTAGCGCGGCGGTTGTTGCCGGGCTGAATGCAAAGGCAACCGGTTATGAACGGTCGCGTCTTCTTGTTGATGGCGAAGTGTTCAATGTTGAACTGGCCATCACACCCGAAGAAAGGTCACGCGGCCTGATGTTCCGTACCGAAATGGCTGAAGACGCCGGAATGCTGTTTGATTTCGGCGGACCACGCGACATTTCGATGTGGATGAAAAACACCTTTATCTCGCTTGATATGTTGTTCATCGCGGCCGATGGCACGATTGTCGGCATTGAAAAGCGCACCGTGCCGCAATCAGAAACCATAATTCCATCGCCAAGGCCTGTGCGCTTTGTGCTTGAACTCAATGGTGGTTCATCTGACCGGATGGGGTTTGAAGTTGGTGAAAAGGTCGAAGGACTGCCGCGCTAGGTAGCACCTTCGATACGCCACGCAATCAATCAGCAATAGCAAGGCCGCAGGTGATATCTGCGGCCTTTGGTTTTTGCGTCGGTTTTTGTGTCATATTTTCGATAAAAACACGCAATGCGGTCTTGCCCACCCAGCAAGATGGTGCTAAATCCACATCCGCGTCGGGGAGTAGCGCAGTCTGGTAGCGTACCTGCTTTGGGAGCAGGGGGTC
>NZ_DGMR01000005.1:2481-2748 GCF_002388495.1 Thalassospira sp. UBA4513 | reverse complement strand
GTTTTTCGGATGCCCAACGGGATTTCCAAGTCACGATAAAAGGTGTAAAAGATGAACTGATAGCAGGGGTTAGAGAGACCCGCTTAACTGCCATCATCATCTTATCCCGAAGGTCAAGACGAGGGTCCCGATGAAGGTCCGTGTTTACAAACCTGCCAAGAACGCCATGCAGTCCGGTCAGGCTGCGACCAAGCACTGGGTCATGGAATTTGAACCGGGTGCGAAAAAGGTTGCGGATCAGCTGATGGGCTGGATCGGATCGACCGA
>NZ_DGMR01000005.1:2078-2206 GCF_002388495.1 Thalassospira sp. UBA4513 | reverse complement strand
TGACCAATTCTCGGGGCGGATTTCCGCCCCGTTTCGTCTGACAGGGGACGTTAAATCCTGTGAAAACAGTCGGGCAGGCGCCCAATGCCATGCCCCGGGGTTCGTAACCACCCCACCCAGCGGTCCCT
>NZ_DGMR01000005.1:767-1933 GCF_002388495.1 Thalassospira sp. UBA4513 | reverse complement strand
GTCCTGCAGGGATCGCCATTTTTTATCTTTTACATGCTCCCAGATAATGGCATGTCGATCTAGTCTTCCAAGCCACATCGCGCCTTGATAACTTTCATCTGTTCTCTGATATGGTTGGATGCAATAACTGATCTGGATCTACCCTCAATCAGCTTGTCCCGGATAATGTTGTAGTTGTAGAGAACTGCGTATTCTGGTTGGGTTTGCTCGCCTTCAGTGTAAAAATCATAGCTGTCACTAAGCTCTTTTAGTGCGTTGTTTACAGCATAGTTGAACGTAGTGGTGTTATGCGCATCATTAATGTTCTGCACTACTTGGCAACGTCGGAGCAGATCACGGTACGTCCTGTCCAAAAGTTGCTGCAGGTTCTCTTCCGTTGCCGGTCGGAATTCATCAAAGAGCGCCCGATTGGTCTCCAGAAGCTCAATTTTCTTTGAACACCATTCCTGCACTTCCGCTGACACATCAAGAGCAAGTTGTAAGGGTGCGTTGATTTGGTCGGCACGATGGAGCTTTGCTTGTTGAAGCGTGTTTGCAGCGTTTTCTTTAGCTGCGGCGATTTGTACTTGGGTTGAGTAAATTACAAACAATCCTGCCAACAAACCAAGTGCACCGGCAAGGATGCTTTCCCACTGAATGCGTTTGGCGAAGCTAATCCACCAAAGTCTGTGATTGAGATCGTAAATATCACCGCCAATGCCAATGGCAATTGGCGCAATCACAAAAACACAGAATGCGATTACAATCGCGACAAGCACTGGTCGGGGAAGGTTGTTCATCAAGTGATATTCGTGCTCTCAAGGTTGAGGGAGAGTCGTGATCATGCCCTGCTAGTTGCAAGTTGGTCAATCATCCTTGAGTGCAGGGGCGGCAAAAGAAAAGCGGTTAAATACCTAACAGATCGGAAATGTCATCATTTCTGCTGGCTATCTAGCCGCCAAATAGCGCCCCGGACGGTGATTGAGTGCGATGATCAGGTTGAGGATGACGGCGCCCAGGATCGAGAGCAGGACCTTGTCAAAGGGCAGGGTCAGGAAGGCGCAGACGAGGATGACCATATCAACGGCAAGCTGGAAATAGCCGGCGCGGATGTTGAAGTTTTCCTGCAAATAGAGCGCCAGGATATTGACCCCGCCAAGGCCGGCGCGATGGCGAAACAGCATGAG
>NZ_DGMR01000005.1:303-642 GCF_002388495.1 Thalassospira sp. UBA4513 | reverse complement strand
GCGATGGCGAAACAGCATGAGCAGGCCAATCCCCATCAACGCACCCCCGGCAACCGCGGCATAGATCGGGTTGAGCGTGTTGAATTCCACCAGCATCGGGGTCAGCTTCGAGAAGGCCGAGACCAGACCTACGGCGATGAAGGTCTTGATGGTAAACGCCTTGCCCATGCGTTTGAAAGCCAGCCAGTAAAAGGGCAGGTTGATCACAAAGAAGATCACGCCAAACGACAGCCCGGTGGCATGTTCAATCAGAAGGGCAGCGCCGGCGGTACTGCCGGTAACAAGGATGCTTTCGCTATAAAGCGTGACACCAAGCGACACCACCATGGTGCCCAGCAA
>NZ_DGMR01000005.1:0-219 GCF_002388495.1 Thalassospira sp. UBA4513 | reverse complement strand
GACACCACCATGGTGCCCAGCAAAAGGGCCAGCACATCCTCATACGGGCGATGGGCGATATCGTCCTTTTTGGGTGTTTCGCTGGTTGCGGCCGGGTCGGTTTTATCGGTGGTGTTTGCGGTGCTCATAAGCGGTGTGCTGCCAGTTGGTTGATTAGATTAGGGTCAGGACCTTGATAAAATACGCTTTTCGCAGGTGCGAAACAAGCTGTGCGCAAGA
>NZ_DGMR01000036.1:0-12926 GCF_002388495.1 Thalassospira sp. UBA4513 | reverse complement strand
AACCAGTCGCGGCAGGTGATCCGGTTGCCCGACCAATTGTGGAAATATTCGTGCCCGATCACGCCTTCGACCGCGTCGAAGTCTGCGTCGGTCGCGGTTTCCTCGTCCGCCAGCACGTATTTCGTGTTGAAGATGTTGAGGCCTTTGTTCTCCATCGCACCCATGTTGAAATCGCCCACCGCGACAATGTTGAACCGGTCGAGGTCGTATTCGCGCCCGTAGGTCTCCTCGTCCCACTTCATCGACCGTTTCAGGCTGTCCATCGCATAATCGCAGCGATCCTGATTTCCATGTTCGACAAAGATGCGCAGCGCCACATCACGGCCCGACATGGTTTTGAAACTGTCTTCGACACAGGCCAGATCCCCCGCGACCAGCGCAAACAGATAGGATGGTTTCGGGAACGGATCTTCCCACACGGCAAAATGACGGCCGCCGTCAAGATCGCCACTGTCGATCAGATTGCCGTTCGATAACAGAACCGGGCAGCTTTCCTTATTGGCATTGATCGTGACCTTATAGGTCGCCATGACATCCGGGCGATCCGGGAAATAGGTAATGCGGCGGAACCCTTCGGCCTCGCACTGGGTGCAAAAGGCACTTTGCGAAACATAAAGGCCTTCAAGCCGGGTGTTATTGGCTGGCGAAATCTGGGTTTCAAGTTCGGCAATGAAGTTTTGCCCCGGTGCCTTAAAGCGCAGGCCTTCCTGATCAACCGTGAAATCGCTGGACGCCAGGCGGGTTTCATTGAGGGTGACGGAACGAAGCTTCATATCCTCGCCATGGAGGAAAACCTCGTCGCCCTTTCCGGTACCGCGCACAGGATTCGCAGCCATAAACAGGCGCGATTTGACATTTGTCACGTCACGATCAAGGTCAAAAACCAGTTCGACCTTTTCGACAATAAAGTCAGGTTCCTTATAGTCTTCGCGACGAATCTCTTGCGGCTGTTCAGACATTTAAGGGTCCTTTTTTCCTTGGGCTGCGCGGTTTTGGAACGGATTGTATAAAATCGCCAATTTCGCAATGCAGTGTGGTGTTTCAGAACTGAATTTGGGTCAGCGATAACACTGATAGGATAAATTTCATTTTTCCTCAAATGCGGAGTTTACGGCGCCGATTTTAATGGGCATACTCTCAAACGGTGGCGCGAGGGGGGCCAAAGTTTCACATTTCGTGGGGCGAGAGTGATCTTTGGTTTCCCTCAACCTTTCTGCCGGTTTTCCAGACAAAACATCTTCTCATGCAGATCGGCGTCCACCGGGTCGCACCCTACCAAAATCAAAAATATCCCATCCTTTTCTCACCTAATAATTTGTGAGTTCCGCTTGAACGGGATAGAATAATTGCGACCTGTCGGGGAATGATAACTTTCAGGGGAAAAATCGCCAATGTCCGAAACGTTCCAGATTCTGATCGCCGATGACCATCCGCTAGTGCGCGGAGCCCTCAAACAGGCGTTAAGCTCGGAACTGGAAAACGTATCGGTCCTTGAAGCGGGCAGCCTGTATGAAGCCATTGACCAGATCGAAGCCCACAAGGGTGATATCGATCTTGTCCTGCTTGATCTTCATATGCCTGGCATGAATGGCTTTACCGGCCTGTTTACTCTGCGTGCATCCTATCCCGACATTCCGGTTTCCATCGTTTCGGCCAGTCAGGAACTGCCTGTTGTGCGCCGTTCCATCGAATATGGCGCATCGGCCTTTGTCCCGAAATCAGCCCCGGTCGATCAGATCGGCCTTGCGGTCAAGACCGTTCTGGATGGTGGCATGTGGATGCCCGACTGGGCGCGCGAGGCCATGGAAAACGGCCCAAGTGATGACGAAGCCACCGGCCTTGCCGAAAAGATCGGCCAGCTTACCCCGCAGCAATTGCGTGTTCTCAACATGCTGACCGAAGGCAAGCTCAATAAGCAGATCGCTTATGAGCTTGATGTCACCGAGGCGACGGTCAAGGCCCACGTATCGGCCATCCTGCGCAAGCTTTCGGTCCATAGCCGGACACAGGCCGTTATCATCGCGCGCGAATTGCAGTTGCAGGAACCGGCGATCGAGGCCTGATTGGTCGAATTTGGCTAAATCCACCTTGAGGTTCCAGCCCGCGGAACTTCCCCGCTGCTCAGCCGTTTAATCCATACATCCAGATAAAAAACGTTTGCAGGCGGTTGCCCTGCCCTGTCGGGAGTCCTTGTATGTCGGCCAGATGCGGCGCGCATTCGCCAGAAACACCTGAAGCCTCCGAAACATCGGATGCCAATCCGCCCGCCAATGGCACGGCGGCAGAAACGGATGCGACTGTCCCCAGTGATGCGGAACGCCGCGCCAATGCGCGTGCGCGGGTGTACCGCCGGGCGCGGACGATTTCAGTGATCGGCACATTTGTGGTTTTGGCATTGGGGTGTCTTTACGTCGCGCAAAGTCTTTTGCTGCCGGTTGTTCTGGCGTTTTTGCTGTCGCTTGTGTTTTCGCCGGTTGTCCGCACCTTTGCGAAATTCTACATCCCCAATGCCGTTACGGCCTTTGCCATTGTTCTGACACTCAGCGCGACTGTGATTGCCGGGATTTATGGCCTGAGCGGCCCGGTATCGGGCTGGATTGATGAAGCGCCGAATATCGAGCGCCAATTGCGTCTGCGCCTTGCCGATCTTAGCGAACCGCTTGATAAACTCCGCGAAGCCCAAAAGCAGGTCTCCGAGGCCACCGATCAGAATAATGGCGATGAAGACGTTCAAAGGGTCGTTGTTGCCGAACCCAACCTGATCAGTCAGGCCGCCCAAGGCGCACCCGATATTCTGGCGGGCATTGCGCTGATGCTTGTTTTGTTGCTGTTCATCCTGTCGGGGGGTGATCGCATTTATCAGAAACTGATCCGCTCGCTTCCGACCTTTGGCGACCGGCGCAAGGGATTGCGTATTGCCCATGACGTAGAACGCGAAGTTTCGCGCTATCTGGCAACCATTACCGCAATCAACATCTTGCTTGGCATCGTGATCGGCACGCTGATGGCGATTATCGGCCTGCCCAACCCTGTTCTTTGGGGGATCGCGGCGGCGGTGCTGAACTATGTGCCGATCCTTGGGGCGATGACCGGTGTGGTGATTGTTGGCGTGGTGTCGCTTGTGTCGATGCAAACCACCGGACAGGCCCTGATTGCACCGGCACTTTATCTGGCCTGCACGGTGCTTGAGGGGCAACTGATCACGCCGATGCTTATTGGCAACCGGCTTAAAATCAACTCGGTCGCGATTGTGCTTGCCATTGCACTTTGGGGTTGGCTTTGGGGCTTTGTCGGCATTCTGGTTGCCGTCCCGCTTCTGATCGTTGCCAGCGTCATTTCCAATCACGTCGAAGGCCTGGGCGGGCTTCGTGAACTTCTTGGCCCGCATGCAGCCAGTAACACGCCCGACCGCACCATTCCGACAAACGGTAAGTAGCTTTATCAGCCAGCACCAAACCCTACGCCATTGCCAAAATATGCAAACGCTGCCAGTTTTGTGCGATGAACAAGGTCGAAGTCATTGCCCATGATTGTCTGGGTGTTGAAGCCGTCATGGCCGAAACACGCCATTCCTTTGCCAAACACACGCATGAGGCGTTTGGCATCGGCTTCATGCATTCCGGTGCGCAAAAATCCGCGTCCGGGCGCGGCATGGTCGAGGCCGGGGCAGGCAACATCATCACGGTCAATCCCCGCGAAGTGCATGATGGCCATCCGATTGGCGATGCGCCGCGCGGATGGAACATGCTGTATTTCGACCCGGATCTGATCGCGCGCGCGGCAAGTGACCTTTCTGAAACCGCCACCGATCAATATGAATTCACCCGCCCCGTGATGGATAGCCCCCACGTCCGGCAATGTTTTGGCGCATTATTCGATGCCATCACCAACGGATCGGAACAAAGCGCACGGCTCCGGCAGGAAGAAATGCTGCTGATGATGCTCCATCACGCCATGATCGGCCCCGGTGAACCCACCCAGAAATCAAACGTGCGCCAAGCCGTTGCCCTTGCCCGGATCAAACGCGCCAAGGCGTTACTCGATGACAGCCCGACACACAGCCACAGCCTTGATGACCTCGCCGACGCAACGGGCTTAAGCAAATTTCAGACGCTGCGCGATTTTACCCGTGCGACGGGCCTAACCCCGCACGCCTATCTGATCCAGCGGCGCATTGATCTTGCAAGGACCATGATCAAATCCGGCGATACCCTTGCCGATATCGCAAGTGCCGCGGGCTTTGCCGATCAAAGCCATCTGAACCGCCACTTTGTCCGTGCCTTTGGACTGACACCGGGCCGCTATGCCCGCGCCGTTCGCGGAAACTAATCCACGACCACAGATACCGCCACCAACCCAATCGTCATTCCCGCGAAGGCGGGAATCCATCTTTGCCTCGACGGGCCATGGATTCCGGGTCTGCGCTCCGCTCCGCCCGGAATGACGAGTTTGGCAAAATCATCCTGCAATTCCGTTCAAGAATGCTTGGCTCGCCATTCGTAGATTGAGGGCAACAACCTTCAACGAACGGATGCAAAATGATCAGCCTCGATTTCCTGATAACCTCACTTATCATCGTTGTCCTGCCCGGCACCGGTGTGATCTATACCCTGGCACTTGGACTGGGACGCGGCATGAAGGCCAGCATCTGGGCGGCCTTTGGCTGCACGCTGGGTATCGTCCCGCATATGACCGCCAGCATCCTTGGCCTCGCCGCCCTGCTCCATGCCAGCGTAGTCGCCTTTGAAATCGTGCGCTATCTTGGTGTGGCGTGGCTGCTCTATATGGCCTGGGGCATGTGGTTTGGGACGGGTGCGATGAAAGTCACCGCCAATGAAAGTGCTGCGGGCGTTCTTAAAATCATTCGCGACGGGGTATTGCTCAACCTGCTAAACCCCAAACTCTCAGTCTTCTTCCTCGCCTTCCTGCCGCAATTTGTTAGCGCTAACACGCCCAATACAACGCTCGAGATGACCCTGCTCGGCCTGATTTTCATGGCGATGACGTTTGGTGTGTTTGCGGTTTATGGCTGCTTTGCTGGCGCATTGCGCAGCCATATCATCGAACGCCCAAAGGTTATGAGCCTGATTGGCAAGAGCTTCGCGGGAGCCTTTGTTCTGATGGGGGCGAAACTAATGCTGACAGAGCGATAAGTTGCTCGCGCATGAGAATAGCATTGTTCCATTTTTTGGAACATGCTATTCTCCGTCAAATCGAAATGTTGAAACACGCTGAGACAAGGACGCTAAATGCGCATCATTGCCCGAAAGGTGCTTGTCGATTTCTGGACCAAACACCCCGAAACCGAGCAACCCTTGAGGGCATGGTTTGACCGAACGCGTAAAGCGAACTGGCAAAACCATCAGGATGTCCTGGCTGTCTTTGGTACGGCGAAAAGCATTAACGCCGAACGGATCCGGTTCAAAATCCATGGTAATGACTATCGCCTGATCGTCGCCTTTCGCTATGACGTTCAAATCGCGTGGATCAAGTTTATTGGCACCCATGCCGATTACGACAAAATTGATGCCAAGACCGTCGATAAGTTCTGATCAGATTGGGAAGGAGACCAAACGATGCAAACAGCCTATGCCATCAAGCCGATCAAGACCGAAGCGGACTATGAAGCCGCGATGGAACAACTTGAAGAGCTTTGGGATGCCAAACCCGGCACACCTGAAGCCGATCAGCTCGAAGTGCTTGGTATCCTGATTGACCAATATGAAACGCAACAGTTCCCGATTGCAGCCCCGAATGCGGTCGAAGCTGTGCTGTTTTACATGGAGCAAAACGGACTGGATCGCGCCGAACTTGGCAAACTGCTTGGCAGTCGTTCCCGTGCGTCAGAATTTCTAAATCATAAAACCAGTCTGTCGCTAACGCAGATCAGGAAACTGAATGAGGCTTGGGGTATTCCGGCGGATGTTTTGATTCAGCCGGTTCGAGAGAGTGCTTAGATCAAGTAACTCAGGTTAGAGCCGTCTCAACAAGAAGCCCTTGAAATTCACAAACAATATTTCTCTCGATTTGCGATGCAATTGAAAGAGCGGATTGCTTCCTCGGAATACTCATCCATAGTCTCAAGCAATTGCTCTGCATTGGAAAGATGCATCTCACTTATAGTTTTAGCATCATTCCTCAAGTCTTTCGTACACAATTGGTTACTGAATTCTCCCGTCCGATCACAGCTCTGGGGAAACCACAAACCTATCACCGATTCTGGAACGTCTTTATAAAACTGCCTGACCTTTTCCGAGGAGCAATGATCGCTTCCCGTCGCCTTACAGGCGACCAATGCTGAAAACCCTGTCGCGATATCTTCGATATTTGTCCTGGTTTTATTGACCATACACTCTTTCATTCGGTCGATGTAAGCAACATACAACTGGACGCTCTGTCGGCAGGCATCAAACTCCTCTCTGTATGAAAATCCCTTTTCAGGAAAAAGTTGCGTGGTACATAGAGGAGGCCCCGATACGAATGTCTCAATGTGTTCGCATCCGTGCGGGAACGTCTCAACGGGCCAAGCCACACTATTGCTTCCAGAGGTTTGGCAGCCTACTAAACACAACATTGCAAAGATCTGACTGAAGCGGACTAAGTCCATTTCCCGGTATCTCCTAACCGACTAAACCATTCCAGCGGCAATCCGTCTACGTTCACAAATAAAGTACCTGTAAAGCACTCCTCAAAGTACCGTTGACCTCTTCACTCCGCCGCATCACTCCCCAACCGGTTAAGCGCGCGTGTCATCAGCGCGCGCAGCTTGGCTGGGCGGAGCGGTTTGTTGAGTAGCGAGTAGCCCTGGGCGGCGATCAGGTCGGCGGTCTCGGACGCGCGGTCGGCGGTGATGATGACGCCCGGCACGTTAACGCCGTGAACATCACGAAGCCGGATCAGGAAATCAAGGCCGGTCTGGCCGGAATCAAGGTGGTAGTCGGCAAGGATGATGTCCGGGGAGAACGGCTTTTTGCCATCGACTTCCTGTGTCAGCAGGCTTTCGGCAGCCGTGCCGGATTGGGCCGTCACCACGACACAATCCCAGTTTTCGAGCATGGCGCGCATGCCATCCAGGATCGCTGGTTCGTTATCAAGACACAGCACGCGCAGGCCGCCCAACTCGCCCGCCATGCGGCGTTTGGGTTTGGGCGTGGCGGCTGTATCGGCAACACCCAGCGGCACTTCGACCGAGAAGACCGTGCCGCGACCGGGGCGTGAGCGCACCGAAACCGGATGGCCGAGCGACTTGCCAAGGCGATCCACGATTGCAAGGCCAAGCCCCAGCCCCTTCACATCGGTGGTTTCCGGGCCTTCAAGACGATGGAATTCACGGAAGATGATTTTCAGTTTGTCTTCGGGGATGCCCGGCCCGCTATCCCAGACTTCGAGTTTCAGCGTGTCACCGCGCACGCGGCAGCCGACCACCGCCCCGCCGGTGCGGGTATAGCGCATCGCGTTGGAAATGAAGTTTTGCAGGATACGCCGCAGCAAGCGACTGTCACTGCGCACCCACAGATCGCGTTTATGGACCTTGAAGCTGAGCCCCGCATTTTCGGCAATCGGGCCGAATTCGGTTTCAAGCGCGCCCAGCACATCATTGATGGCAAAGTCGCGAATGGTCGGTTGCATCGCGCCAGCGTCCAGCTTGCAGATATCAAGAAGCTCGTTGAGGAGTTCTTCAACCCCCTTGAGCGACAGATCGACCTTGCCGACCAGATCAAGTATGTCATCCGCCAGCCCCTGCTTGCCGCCAAGTGCCACCGTAAACAGGCGCGCGGCATTTAGTGGCTGAAGCAGGTCGTGGCTGGCCGCGGCAAAGAAGCGGGTTTTGGTATCGTTGGCGGTTTCGGCCTGCTCCTTGGCGTCTGAAAGCTCGGAGTTCAGCACTTCAAGCGCATGCGTTCGCTCGGTCACGCGGGCTTCAAGGCCTTCGTTGGCTTCTTTCAGCGCCTGTTCGGCGGTCTTGCGTTCGGTGATGTCGTGATAGATGCAGAAATAGCCCAGCACTTCGCCGGTTTCGTCAAAGTGCGGGATATAGGTGCCTTCGGCATAACGGCCTTCGCGCACACCTAGGGTGGCGCGTTCGTCATTGCGGTTGCGCGTAATGGCGGGGAATTCGATCTCGAAACTTTGGCGGTAGCCCTGCAAAACAAGATCGATCATCGGGGCGAGATGGACATAGCGTTCCTCGCCCACTGCTTCGCGGACGGACATGCCGTGGGCCTCGACCCGACGCAGACCAAACATCCGCTCATACGGGCGGTTGGTAAAGCGCAGGCGCTGATTTTTATCGGCGTACGCAATCATCACCGGAATGTTGTCGGTATAGATCCGGATGTTACGTTCGCTATCGCGCAGGGCTTCTTCGGTACGCACGCGCGCGGTGATATCGGCGATGGTCGCCACAAACCCGCCATCAGGCATCGGGTTGGTACGAACTTCGAGCACCATGCCATCGGCACGCTTGCGCTCATAGGTATGGGGCAAACGGCGCATCTGGGGTGCGGCATTGCGCCCCAGTAGAATATCAATATCGACCGCCCGGTTGCCGTTATCGCGGCAGATATGGACAAGCTCCGACAGCGGCAATGTGACCTGAATGTCGCTGGTTGAAATGCCAAGCAAATCAATGAAACGGTGGTTCCACGTGGCCAGACGCAGGTTCTGGTCAAACACCCCGACCCCTTGCGAGATGTTTTCAAGCGTGTTGAGCAAAAGGTCGCGGTTGAACTTGATGGCCTCGGATGCTTCATCAAGCAGTTCCATCGCATCGCGGCGTGATACGGCCTTGTCGGGCAGCAGAAGCGCCATCACCACGCGCGAGGATGCCGCCCCGACGGCACCAGACAGCAGATGTTCGGTAAAGTTCGCGGCATCGACATCGGCAAGATCGGATCGCTTGGTTTCGCCATCGCGCGATTGCAGGTAATTGCGAAAGGCGCGCTGCGCCCAATGCTTACCAAGGAACCTTGCCGCAAGATCTTCAAGATCGCCCAGCGTCACCCGGCCCGGCCAGGTATCGTTGCGCGCCTTGGTATCCTTGCGCCAGACATCGACAAAGACCTGCGCCTGACGGCGTTGGGTGACGCCCTGCACTCCGACGGCCGAGCCGACAAACATCAAAACAAAGTTCACGCCAAGCGACCAGACAACCCCGTGAGTCAGATGATCTTCGATCCCCACACCCAAAAGGGCCTGCGGGTTCAGAATGCCAATGCCAAACGGCCCGTCAGTCAGGAGCGAGGATGGCAACAACCCGCCCTGCACAAAGGCCGGCATCAAAAGCGTATAGGCCCAAAGCACAAAGCCCGAAGTCAGGCCAAGCCGCACCCCGGTCCGGTTGATGTTTTTAAGGTAGATCGCGGCCAGAACCGCCGGGCCGAACTGCGCCATGGCGGCAAAGGACAGCATCCCGATATCCGCCAGCGCATAGTTTTCCGCGAGGAACCGATAGAAACCATAAGCCAGAAACAGGATGGCAATGATGGCGGCCCGGCGGATTTTCAACAACACCTGACTGACATCGCCAGACATGCGTTTCTGGAGCCGTTCAGAACGCAGCAAAAGCGGCATGACCAGATCGTTACAGACCATGGTCGAAACCGCGACACAGGACACAATCACCATCCCGGTACTGGCCGACAAACCACCGATAAAGGCAAATACCGCCAGCCAGTTCTGCCCACCGAGCAACGGCAAGGTCAGAACAAAGGTATCGGGATTAACCGCCGGGTTATGGCCAAACATGAACAGACCGGCAATCGCGATCGGCACGACAAAGATATTGATCGCAACCAGATAGGCCGGAAACAGCCAGCGCGCGCTGGTCAGGTTGCGGCTGTCATCATTTTCAACAAAGGTCACATGGAACTGGCGCGGCAGACAGAAAATGGCAAACCCCGCCAGCATGGTGGCGATAAAGAAGTTTGATGTCAGCCAGGTATCGGGAATAAACATCTGCCGCACAGTCGGATCAGACAGGGCGCGTTGATTGATATCGACAAAGCCGTCAAACATCCCGTAAACGACGAAAAAGCCGACCATCAGAAGGGCTGCAAGCTTGATCAGGCTTTCAAATGCCACGGCCAGGATCAGGCCATCATGATGTTCGGATGCGTGGATATAGCGAACGCCAAACAGGATGGCGAACACCGCCATCAGGATGGTGACATAAAACGCCGTATCCTTGGAAAAATGGCCTTCGGAATGGCGGACAACCTGTTGGCCGAGATCGCCGATCAGTACATCAAACGACATCGAAACCGCTTTGAGCTGAAGCGAAATATAGGCCAGCACGCCAACCACCGCGATCAGCGCAACAAGGGCAGCCAGACTTTGGCTTTTGCCATAGCGCGAACCCAGGAAATCGGCAATCGAGGTAATGTTTTGCTTATGACAGACGCGCGCGATCTTGGTCATGATGCCAAAACCGAAAATCATCACCAAAATCGGACCGATATAGATCGGCAGGAACGCCCATCCCCCGGTGGCAGCCGACCCCACCGAGCCAAAGAAGGTCCAGCTTGTGCAATAGACCGCCATCGACAGGGCATAAATCGTCGGCTTTAATCTCGATGCGCGCCACTTGTCGGCATATTTGTCGCCATAATGGGCAATGGCAAACAACAACCCGATATAGGTCATGGCAACAATAAAGATCAGTCCGCCCTGAAGCATCGACGTAAGCGCCCTTGTTATCGCCGCCCATTCAGGCGGTCACAATTATCTGTTATCGGGGACTATACCACGGCGGGTGAATTGTCTAAAACGGCGCAAATCGTTTTGAGACCAAAGATCAAGGAAAGCGTGGTTCAGATGGCTTCTGATTATGGCTTTTACGCCGGTATCCTGCGGTTCGTCGCGAAAAAGACGGAAACCGATGACGCCGAAATTCGCATCATGATGGGCCATCTGGCCGGGATTGCCGATGCGATTGAACAAAGCGGTCGCTTCATGGTCGAACGCAACAATTGCGAAAGTGCCGCGCGCGCCTTTGCTGGTGTCGCCAAATTCCTTCAGGAACGCATCCTGCCAGAGGCACTGAATGCCGGAAACGAAGGTGCCGTCGAACAGCTTAAATGGGCGATTGAAACGTCGCTGGTCCTCGCCGCCGAACTGGTCAAACGCGCGGCAAATGAAGAGCTTAAGGATCAGGACAGGTTCACGTTCGATTTGCCCGCAGCACCAAAAGCGCCGACCGTGCACTAAGCCGTTTATAGCAGCGAACACCTGGCAACAAAAAAGGCCGACACCCGAAGGTGCCGGCCTTTTTCATTTAAGATGCCTGATGGCTTAGTACGTGCCGTTGGCAAAAACACTGGCGCGCTGGTTAAGCGCGGTTGCCTCAAATTCCTTGCCGTAGGGCGCGGCTTTCTTGGCGAAATCCATCACGGACGCATAAATACGACCGGTGAGCTCGTTCTTCGCAGCAATTTCTTCAAGCGCTTCTTTGGAGGCCTTGGCAAAAGCATTGATCAGATCGTCATTGAAGTGACGGATCTCGGTGCCTTTTTCAAGGATCGCCTGATAGGACTGAATATTGTTGAACGCGAAGTCCGACAGGGTCTGTTCGGCATTGGCCTGTGCGGCAACCGCGACGATTTCCTGAAGGTCTTCGGGCAGTTCAGCGAACTTGTCCTTGTTGATAAAGACTTCGATGCCCGAACCCGGTTCGGCGAATGCCGGGGTGTAGTAGTATTTGGCAACCGATGCGAGGCCAAAGGCATAATCGTTCCACGGACCAACCCACTCGGCTGCGTCAATCGCACCCGACTGCAAGCTAGGCAGGATGTCGGCGGCCGGCAGAAGCGACGGGGTCGCACCCAGACGGCGCATGGCTTCGCCACCGATACCGGCATAACGGACCTTAAGACCCTTAAGATCGTCAACCGAGTTGATTTCCTTGTTGAACCAGCCGCCTGCCTGAAGGCCCGTGTTACCGGCCAGGAACGGTTTGACGTTGAACTGGGCATAAAGCTCGTCCCACAGCGCCTGACCACCGCCAAAGCGCAGCCAGCCGGAAAGCTCCCAGCCCATCAAACCGAACGGAATGGTGGTAAAGAATGAAACAGCCGGGTCCTTGCCAAACCAGTAATACGGGGTGGAGTGCGCAAGATCAGCAACACCCTGTTCGACCGCATCCATGCATTCCAGCGCCGGGACCAGTTCACCCGCACCGTAAACGGTGATGTTCAGGCGACCGCCCGACATCTTGTTGACACGTTCGGCAAACAGTTCGCCGTTCGCGCCAAGACCTGGTGTTCCTTTCGGCCAGGGCATGACCATGCGCCAGTTGATGGTTTCATTTGCTTTGACGATTGATGGTGCAGCGGCAGTAGCGGCAAATGCGCCTGCGGCAACGCCTGCACCGCCCAGAAACGCGCGACGTTTCATTGTGGGGCTCCCAATATTGGTAAAATTTTGCGTAAAAAGTTCACGAAGATAATTTCGTAACCTTGTTTGGGTCCAAAGTTACGGTTTTTGGCGCAAGCAACAATTAACGATTGCGGGATGCAGCATCGCACTGAGCGCATGACATCGACATTTCGTCGATAAATTTTCAACCATAGAGCCAAACAAAAAGGGACTGCCAGAATGGCAGTCCCTGATCGGGGATCGAACCGAAGGTCCGATAAAGATATTAGAGCACGTCGCGTTTAATCTGTATCATTTTGTTTGTTTTTGGCGAACTGTTTGGCAAGGCACAGCGTGCAGAGCGATGCGGCGCATCGGTCAAACGATGTAACGCCGCGAAACGTCGCCAAAATCAAACCCTTCGGGCCGGGACAGCCTTCCGCCCCACTGCGTCAGGATCCTTGACCGTAGCCCCGCTACGCTTTGCGGATCTTTCCTAGTGCGACAGAAGACTGTCTCCGGCAAAATGGTGCAGATTAAACGCGACGTGCTCTAGCTGTGGAACCTCAATA
>NZ_DGMR01000016.1:351-17016 GCF_002388495.1 Thalassospira sp. UBA4513 | reverse complement strand
AGAGCCGGTGCATCCGCAACACCAGTCACGTCAACCGTAATAGAACCGGTCGTAGTCGCGACGTCTTCGCCATCGGTAGAGGTCGCCGTCACACCAAGATCAAACGAACCGCTGAAGTTCTCGGGCGGGGTGATCGCCAAACCATTAAGCTGCTCTGAGCTTAGCGTCCAGGTGCCGTCACCATTATCATTGCCGGCCGACAAGGTCGCGCCGTCTGGAACGCCGGAGATCGTCACCGTCAGGGTTTCAGAACTGTCCGTAAGACCTGCATCAAGATTGAGCGCGATCGCCGAATCTTCGTTACCAGATGCATTGCTGACGTCCAACGTCGGCGCATCCGCAACGCCGCTCACATCAACCGTAATCGAACCGGTGGTGGTCGCGACGTCCTCGCCATCCGCAGAAGTTGCCGCCACCCCGAGATCAAACGACCCACTGAAGTTCTCAGGCGGCGTGATGGTCAAACCTGCAAGCTGCTCAGAATTCAACGTCCATGTGCCGTCACCATTATCGGTTCCAGCCGACAAGGCGGAACCTTCCGGAACGCCGCTGATGGTCACGGTCAGAGATTCACTTGAATCCGTGAGGCCCGCATCGATATCGAGTGCGATCGCACTATCCTCAGAACCACTTGCATTAGCGACATCAAGTGTCGGCACATCTGCAACACCGGCAACATCAACCATGACGGTGTCGGTAACCGATGCGATATCAATTCCGTCCTGCGTGCTGGCGGTAATTTCAAGGTCGAAACTGCCACTGAAATCGGACGGTGGCGTAACGCTGAGACCTTCGAGTTGATCACTGCTCAGCGTCCAGGTGCCGTCACCATTGTCTGTTCCAGCCGACAGCGTCGCACCTTCTGGCACACCGCTAATCGTTATGGTCAGCGTCTCACTCGAATCCGCCAAACCTGCGTCAATGTTCAAGGCAATGGCGCTGTCTTCATTGCCGCTGGCGTCGGAAACATCCAACGTCGGGTCATCTGCAACACCAGTGACATCAACTGTGATCGAACCGGTCGTGGTCGCGACGTCTTCGCCATCTGCCGAAGTTGCCGTCACACCAAGATCAAACGAACCGCTGAAGTCCTCAGGCGGCGTGATGGTAAGGCCTTCAAGCTGACCCGGCTCCAGCGACCATGTGCCATCGCCATTGTTCGTACCCGCTGACAGGGTTGCGCCATCCGGAACACCGCTAATGGTGATGGCCAGCGTTTCAGAGCTATCCGTCAAACCCGCATCAAAGTCGAGCGCGATGGCCGAATCTTCATTCCCCGAGGCATCGTTCACATCCAGCGTCGGTGCATCTGCGACACCCGTTACATCAACTGTGATGCTGTCGGTGGTGGTTGCAACATCCGAACCGTCAGCCGAGGTTGCAGTAACCCCAAGCTCGAACGAACCACTGAAATCCTCAGGCGGGGTGATCGTCAGGCCTTCAAGTTGCTCTGAGCTCAGCGTCCAGGTGCCGTCGCCATTATCGGCACCTGCCGACAAGGTTGCGCCGTCTGGAACGCCGGAAATGGTAACTGTCAGAGTCTCGTTGGCATCCGTCAACCCGGCGCCGATGTTCAGCGCAATGGCATTATCTTCGTTGCCTGTCGCATCAGAACTATCCAGCGTCGGTGCATCTGCAACGCCCGCAACATCAACAGTGATGCTGCCAGTGGTCGTGGCTACATCGGAGCCATCAGCGGACGTCGCCGTCACACCCAGATCAAACGATCCGCTGAAGTCTTCTGGTGGCGTGATGGTCAGACCTGAAAGCTGATCAGAGCTCAACGACCATGTGCCGTCACCGTTGTTTGCACCAGCCGACAGTGTGGCGCCATCCGGAACACCAGAGATGGTGACCGTCAGGGTTTCGGAACTGTCCGTCAAACCTGCGTCGATATTCAGTGCAATGGCACTGTCTTCGTTGCCGGAAGCATCAGACAAACCCAGCATCGGTGCATCTGCAACGCCCGCGACATCAACCGTGATGCTGCCAGTCGCCGTCGCAACATCTGAGCCATCTGCAGATGTCGCCGTCACATCCAGATCAAACGAGCCGCTGAAGTCTTCCGGTGGCGTAATGGTCAGACCTGAAAGCTGACCAGAACTCAACGTCCAAGTCCCATCACCGTTGTCGGTACCGGCCGACAAAGTCCCGCCGTTCGGAACGCCACTGATTGTAACTGTGAGTGTCTCGGAGCTGTCAGTCAGACCCGCATCAATTTCGAGCGCGATGGCGCTGTCTTCGTTGCCGGTCGCATCAGAAGTATCCAGCGTCGGCGCATCTGCAACGCCGGCGACATCAACGGTGATTGAGCTGGTCGTTGTCGCAACATCCGATCCATCTGCCGAAGTCGCCGTCACACCAAGATCGAACGATCCACTGAAGTCATCCGCTGGCGTGATCGTCAGACCATCAAGCTGATCCGAATTCAACGTCCAAGTCCCATCGCCATTGTCGGCTCCGGCCGACAAGGTAGCTCCATCCGGAACGCCGGAGATCGTAATTGTCAGGGTTTCACTGGAATCTGTAAGGCCAGCATCGATATCAAGTGCGATGGCATTGTCTTCGTTTCCGGAAGCATCAGACAAATCCAGCGTCGGTGCATCGGCAACGCCCGCAACATCAACGGTGATTGAGCCGGTCGTTGTTGCAACATCCGATCCATCTGCCGAAGTCGCCGTCACACCAAGATCAAACGAACCGCTAAAGTCTTCTGGTGGCGAGATGGTCAGGCCTGAAAGCTGCTCAGAGCTCAGCGTCCAGGTACCATCGCCATTGTCGGTACCAGCCGACAAGGCCCCGCCGTCCGGAACGCCAGAGATCGTGACCGTGAGAGTTTCGGAGCTATCAGTAAGCCCGGCATCGACACTAAGTGCAATGGCGGAGTCTTCAGATCCGCTTGTATCGCTGACGTCGAGCGTCGGCGCATCCGCAACGCCAGCCACATCAACCGTGATGCTACTGGTCGCAGTCGCAACGTCAGAACCATCTGCCGATGTCGCCGTCACGCCAAGGTCAAACGAACCGCTGAAGTCCTCAGGCGGGGTGATCGTCAAACCTGCAAGCTGCTCAGAGCTTAGCGTCCAGGAGCCATCCCCGTTATCCGTACCAGCTGACAGGGTTGCGCCATCCGGAACGCCACTGATTGTCACGGCCAGTGTTTCACTTGAATCCGTAAGGCCAGCATCAATATCGAGTGCGATCGCACTATCTTCAGAACCGCTTGCATTTGCGACATCAAGTGTCGGCGCATCGGCGACACCCGTTACATCAACTGCGATGCTGTCGGTGGTGGTCGCAACATCCGAACCGTCAGCCGAGGTTGCAGTAACCCCAAGATCAAACGACCCACTAAAGTTCTCAGGCGGCGTGATCGTCAGACCTTCAAGCTGGCCCGGCTCCAGCGACCATGTGCCGTCACCATTATTCGTACCAGCAGACAAGGTCGCCCCGTCCGGCACGCCAGAGATGGTTACGCTCAAAGTTTCAGAGTTGTCCGTCAAACTCGCGTCAAAGTCGAGCGCGATGGCCGAATCTTCATTCCCCGAGGCGTCGTTCACATCCAGCGTCGGCGCATCGGCAACGCCAGTTACATCCACCGTGATCGAACCAGTCGTCGTCGCGACATCTTCGCCATCAGCGGACGTTGCCGTCACACCAAGGTCAAACGAGCCGCTAAAGTCTTCTGGTGGCGTAATGGTCAGACCTGAAAGCTGCTCAGATCCTAACGTCCAGGTGCCGTCACCGTTGTTCGCACCAGCCGACAGTGTGGCGCCATCCGGAACACCAGAGATTGTGACCGTGAGCGTTTCAGAACTGTCAGTCAGGCCTGCATCAATTTCGAGCGCGATGGCGCTGTCTTCGTTGCCGCTTGCGTTTGAGAGATCTAGATTCGGTGCATCTGCAACACCAGCGACATCAACGGTGATTGAGCCGGTCGTTGTCGCAACATCCGACCCATCTGCCGAAGTCGCCGTCACGCCAAGATCAAACGAACCGCTAAAGTCTTCTGGTGGCGAGATGGTCAGGCCTGAAAGCTGCTCAGAACTCAACGTCCATGTGCCGTCACCATTATCGGCACCGGCCGACAAGGTCGCACCATCTGGGACGCCAGAGATGGTGACCGTCAGGGTTTCGGAACTGTCCGTCAAACCTGCGTCCATATTCAGTGCTATGGCATTGTCTTCGTTTCCGGAAGCATCCGACAAATCCAGCGCCGGTGCATCTGCAACGCCCACGACATCAACCGTGATGCTGCCAGTCGTCGTGGCAACATCCGCCCCATCTGCTGAAGTCGCAGTCACACCAAGGTCAAACGAGCCGCTGAAGTCTTCCGGTGGCGTAATGGTCAGACCTGCAAGCTGATCAGAACTCAACGTCCAAGTTCCATCGCCGTTGTCGGCACCAGCCGACAAGGTCCCGCCGTTCGGAACGCCACTAATTGTAACTGTGAGTGTCTCGGAGCTGTCAGTCAGGCCCGCATCAATTTCAAGCGCGATGGCGCTGTCTTCATTCCCGCTTGCGTTTGAGACATCCAGAGCCGGTGCATCCGCAACACCGTCAACATCCAACTTGATGCTACCAGTTGTCGTAGCAACATCTGATCCATCGGCAGAGGTTGCGGTCACGCCGAGATCGAAAGAACCACTAAAGTCTTCCGCTGGCGTGATGGTCAGACCATCAAGTTGCTCAGAGCTCAGCGTCCAGGTGCCGTCACCGTTATCGGTGCCTGCCGACAAGGTTGCACCGCCTGGAACGCCGGAGATCGTGACCGTCAGGGTTTCGGAATTGTCGGTCAGGCCCGCATCAATATTAAGCGCAATCGCACCATCTTCGTTGCCTGCAGCATCGCTGATATCCAGCGTCGGTGTATCGGCTACGCCTTCGACGTCAACAGTGAGGTTTTGCATCACGACGGCGGTATCATCACCATCGGTGGTCGACACCAGAACCGAAAGATCGATTTCGCCGCTGAAGTTTTCCGCAGGCGTCAGCGTCAGGCCCTCGAGCTGATCCGCACTCAGCGTCCAGGTGCCATCCCCATTATCCGTCCCGGCAGAGAGCGTCGCACCATCCGGAACACCTTCAATGGTGATCGCGAGGTTTTCACTGCCATCCAAAAGTTCGGTATCGATATCAAGCGCGATCGCGCTGTCTTCCGCGCCACTGGCATCGGAAACATCAAGCGTTGCACCGTCTGCAACACCGGTGACCTCAACGGTAAAGCTGGCGTTTGTTGTCGCAACACTGCCATTGGCTTCGCGACTGGTTGCCGATATGTCGAGATCAATCGATCCGCTGAAATTATCGGGCGGCGTCAGGGTCAAACCGCTCAGCTGTCCCGGCGTGAGGGTCCAGGTACCATCGCCATTATCGGTACCAGCCGAAAGAACAGCCCCGTCAGGCAACCCGGAAATCGTGATGGTGAGCGTTTCACTGCCGCCATCAAGATCATTAGGCGATGCCGACAGATCAAGGGCAATGGCACTGTCTTCGGCACCGGTAACATCATCCGCACTCAGAGACGGCGCATCCGCGACCTTGGGGTCTTCAACCTCGAGCTCGTCCTCGGTATCAAGTTCATCCTCAAGAAGAAGCTCGTCGTCGGCAACCACGGCTTCTGGCGCTGCTGCCTGTTCAACGGGGGGAATGAAATCGGGTCGAAGACCTTCGTCCGTACCCGGGCCAGGTTCATCGCGCTCACCGCGCAGCGCGTTGGTATCATTGGTCGCAAGCGGAATTTCCGGTAAATCAACCGTGCTCGGTTCCGATTGCAGGGACAGGTCATCGGCCCCGTCCGATCCAGGGTTGCTTTGGAATGTGTCTGCCCCGGTATCGAGATTGTTTTCGATCTCGGCCGCTTCGTTCAGGGAAATGGTCTGTTGTTCGGTGGCCTCTCTGGCCTGCGCACGTTCCTGGCGCTGGGCAGCGGCATTCTGGCGCTGGAAAGCCTGTTGTTCTTCGCCTTCCGGATTTCGTATCTGGGTACCGTAATGAACCGATCCCAGTTCCTGTTCCTGCGGACGCGCGGAACTGTCCTGGTCGTGATGCAATTCGACCAGTTCATCACTTTCGCCATCCTGACCAAGCGAACGCTCCAGATCCTCTGTCGAGGCCTGCTGGTCAAGATCACTCCGACCATCGTCAGAGCGGGAATTTTCAGTATCGCGCGCGTCGTCCGCCATCTAACCCATTCTCCGTAAAGTGCAGGACGGGATAGCCCCAACCTACACTTCTATACATTAGTATAGAAACACTGGCGTTAACCAGTGAAATGTACGGCCAGGCAGTAGAAATGAGATCATTTCCAGCGGGACCAAAATTGCTCAGCGTTCGCTAAACGCTTGATCAAGCGAAACATAGACCGGCTTCAACAGATATTGAAGAAGGGTACGCTCCCCGGTCTGGATATCGGCCTGAACCGTCATCCCGGGTATGATCTTCTGAGCTGAAGCACCTTCGCCAACTGCATCGGCTTCCAGCGCAACTTTACCCTTATAATACGGACGTCCATCCTCATCAACAAAAGTAGAGGCCGATATCGATACCAATTCACCGTTGATCCCGCCATAGCGGATGAAGTCAAACGCACTGACCTTGACCGTCACCGGCTGCCCAAGGTGAACATGGCCGATATCCTCGGTCGAAATGCGGGTTTCGGCGATCAAAACATCATCGACCGGCACCAGCTCCATCACCACCTGCGCAGGCGCAATCACCCCGCCAATCGTGGTGAATTGCAGGCCTTTGATATAGCCCCGCGTGGGCGCAATGATTTCAAGGCGGTCGACGCGGTCCCGCAATTTGCGCAGCGCTTCGCGGGCCTGGGCGATTTCGCCTCCCAGTCGGCCAAGTTCGGTAATGGCCTCTTCGCGTTGCGTTTTTTCAAGCTCGTTCAGGCGCAAGTTGGCCTCGGCGATGGTTTCGCGCGCCCGCGCCTTTTCGGCAATCACGCCCGAAAGGTTGCCTTGGGCCTCGTTCAGTTCGCGCTGGATATTGAGGAACAGCACCTTGGAA
This sequence comes from Thalassospira sp. UBA4513, assembly GCF_002388495.1. Lineage (NCBI taxonomy): Bacteria > Pseudomonadati > Pseudomonadota > Alphaproteobacteria > Rhodospirillales > Thalassospiraceae > Thalassospira > Thalassospira sp. UBA4513. The sequence goes on along the minus strand of NZ_DGMR01000016.1, from coordinate 9,999 downwards.
TTAAGCCCCTGCTCATAGAGCGAACGGCGCATGGTGACTTCCTGGCTCAGCAGATCAACCGATTTGCGAAGGGTTGCTTCCTGCTCGCTCAGTTGGGCCAGTTCGGCATTGCGTTCCTTGATCTGGACCTCAAGGATTTCGCTTTGGTTGGCATCAAGCTCGGTCTGGATGCGATAAATCTCATCCTGATTCTGCGCGAGTTCCGGGTATTGCACCATCAGGGTGGTGAAATCCGGTTCGCGGCCCTCGGCCAAGGCGCGGTAACGTTCTGCTTCAAGCTGCAAGTTGCCAAGACGTGTTTCGGTCTGGGAAAGTTCCGCCTGCGCCCCGTCGGCCTTGAGACGGATCAGAACCTGTCCTTGTTCCACAAGGTCACCGTCGCGCACCATGATCTGTTCAATGATGCCGCCTTCAAGATGCTGGATCTTGTTGACCGCACTTGTTGGCATGACCTGCCCGAATGTGATCGCGGTTTCCTTGATTTCGGTGGTCGCAGACCATGCGATCAAGGCAAGGAAGCCAACCGAAAGCATCACCATCGCAGAACGCACAAAGACGGAAATCCCGCCTTCTTCAAGCAGGACCGCATGCGACAAATACCGCGCCATGCGCCGGGATCGCCGGAACCGCTGGATCGCAGTATCCTGAACTGCTGCTTCACTCATAGGTAGCCTCCGTCTATCACTTGCTGCTTGATCCGTTCGGGCGGCCCGTCGCCGCGCAACTGTCCGCCTTCAAGCACAAGAATGCGGTCCGCCAAATCCAGATGACTTGGTCGATGGGTAATCAGGAAAATGGTCGAACCGCCACGCAGACGATTGATCGTGCTTTGGAAGGCACGGTCGGCCCGCTGGTCGAGACCATTGGTCGGTTCATCAAACAAAATGATCGGCGCTTCGCGCACAAACGCACGCGCCAGCGCAAGTCGTTGCAGGAAACTGGCCGAGAAGCGCGACGAATGCTGATCACCAACACGGGTCTTGAACCCGTTGGGAAGGGCTTCGACGTCATCAAGGATCCCTGCTGACATACAGGCCATGCGCAGATCGTCATCGGTTGCGACCGGATTGGCCAGACGCAGGTTTTGCGCAATCGACCCCCGGAAAAACTCGATATCCTGCGGCACATAGGAAATGGCCTGACGCAAGGTTTGCGGGTCCATCTGGCGGATATCCGCACCATCAATCAACACAGCCCCCGCCTGCGGCTGATACATCCCGGCAATCAGTTTGATCAGCGATGATTTCCCTGCCCCGTTCGCACCGACCACGGCAACCACCTGGCCCGGCTTGATATCGAAATTAACCCCGACCAGGGCCGGATCGGAATCCGCACTGTAACGGAAACTGACACGTGAAAATGTCACCGCCCCGTCAAAGCGATGCTGCTCGACCGAACGCGGGACAAGGTCCCCTTCGGGCGCAATGGTCATCAGGCGGTTGATCTGACGCACACTGCCGCGCAACTGCGCCAGTCGCGGCATGCCGAGAAACGCCTGATTGATCGGGCCAAGAACCCGCCAGGCCAGCATCATCGATGCCACCAGCGCACCGACACTCATTTGGGCTTCCATCACCCGCTGCGCGCCAAAGGCCAGTACAAGCGCCCCGGACGTGATCATCAGAACCTGGGCCAATGTATTGATGACGTTATTGACCATCGCAACCCGATAGCCGGAATAGGCCGTATCAGCGGAAATATCGCGAAAGCGTGCCAACCAGCGTTGCTCGGATGCGGTGTATTTCAGTGCCGACATCTTGCCGACGGTCTCGACCAGGAATTCCTGACGGTTTGCGCCATGACGACCAAGTTCGGAAACACGGCGCGCGACAATCGGAAAGGCAACGATGCCGATCAGTGCGAACACACCGATCAATGCAATCGGAATCAATGCCAGCCAGCCGCCAAGATAGAACATGACAATCAGGAACAGCGGCACAAACGGCATTTCCATGATCACCAGGGCCATCGGTCCGGTAAAGAATTCACGCACGCTTTCAAAATCGCGAATACGCGAGATCTGCACACCCACCGGCGCACGTTCGGTAAAGGCCGGCGGCAAGGACAACAACCGTTCGAAAATGGCACCACTGACAAGCGTATCGAGGCGTGCACCAAAGTGGCTGATGATCTGACTGCGAAGTGTGCGCAAAACCCAGCTCAGGATGAGGACGATACCAATCCCGATGGAAAACTGGATCAACATCGGGATCGACCGCGTGCCGATGACCCGGTCATAGATGCCCATGACGAAAATCGGGGTTGCCAGCGCCAGGATGTTCAAAACAAACGTCATCGCCAGCAACTGATGAAGCAGCCCCGAAAACCGGTCGGCAATCCCCCCAAACCAGCCGCGCTTGTCATCTTCCAGATAACGTTCACGGCGATCCGCCGCCGAAAACTGATAAATCTTGCCCGGAAGGGCCGACAGCCTGATGACCATTTCCCGATCCGTGCCACCGTCAAAGACGCGCACACCATTTTCTTCAGGCCGGATCACGACAAGGGCCGTTCCCTCGTCCGGGACAAACAGGCACGGCATCAGGCGTTCGTCGATCAGGTCAAGCGTCGCGTCGATTTCGCGCGACTGATAGTTCAGATGCGCCATGACATTGCGGAAATCAGTCAGATCAAGCGCCTGATCCATATGTGGCAGCGCCTCTGCGACCTGACGGGGCAATCCGCGCCAGCCCAGCGCCTGAAGCAGCGGCCAGACACATGCGTCGAAATCGGACAGCGCATCGGTGCTTTCCAGCCCCATCCGATAGTTCATCGCATAGTCCATGTTTTCGAGCTTTTTCATCATGCCTTCGACCCCGCTGCGGCCCGGGCGCCGGTGTTTTTGGCCGGATCGGCAGTTTTATTGGTGCGACGCAAAACAGGCACAAGATGCTTGTCGATCAGACGGTATTGCTTGTTGGCCATGGCAATCAGGGATGGGCGATGTGACACCATCACCAGCGTGCAATGCTTTTTAAGTTCCACCATCAGGCTGGTCATGATGTTGTCACCCGCCATATCAAGCGAACTGTTGGCTTCGTCAAACAGGACAATGCGGGGGTAATCAATCAGGGCACGGGCAACCGCGATGCGCTGTTTTACACCACGCGGCAGGGTTTCGGACGCCTGACCACCAACTTCGGTGTCATAGCCTTCGGGCATGCGCATGACGATGTCATCAAGTCCCAGACGCCGCGCAATCTCGATCACGCGGTCGACACCGATTTCCTTGCGAAACCCGGTGATGTTTTCAAGGATCGTGCCTTTGAACATCACGCCATGCTGCGGCAGATAGGCGATCTGACGACGGGTGGATTCGGCGGTGTAATCGGCCGGGTCCTTGCCATCCAAAAGCACTTCCCCCCGATCCGGGCGCAAGGCCCCCATCAGAAGCCACAAAAGTGTGGTTTTGCCAGTACCGTTGTCGCCGGTAATGGCGATGGAATCGCCCGGCTCCACCAACAGATCAAGGTTTTCGAAGATCTTTTTGCCATCCGCATGGGAAAACGCGACATTGCGCAATTCGATCTTGCCATCAAGCAACGGCATTTCCGCCGCCCCAAGCTGGTCTTCTTCTTCGATTTCAAAAAGCTCGTTGACCCGCTGGCGCGCAACGCGAATGTTCTGGAACTGCGTCCACAGGGTCATGGCCCGCTGAAGCGGATGGATCGAACGGCCCGACAACATCGTGCAGGCTGCAAGCCCACCCACTGTCAACGTCCCGTTAATTACAAAAACACTGCCGACGGCTGCCACCAGTACCATGGTCAGCATCGAAAAGGTCGCGCTGGCATTGACCGCTGTGTGGGCCGAGCGCGCGGCCCGCAGGTCATCACCCGAACATTGTGCCTGGAGCTGGTCATGACGGCGGATCATCAGGTTTTCCATCGCCATCGATTTGATGGTGTGAATGCCCGTCAGGGTTTCGATGATGAAGTTATAGCGACGTTCATCCGACTGACTGCGATCATCAAGTGCGCCACGCAACTGGCGGCCCAGAAACATCGCCGTCAAAAGGAAGGCTGCAAGAATGCCCAGCGGCACAAGCACCAATTGACCGCCAATCACGGCAATCAGGGCCAGGAACAAAACAATGAACGGCAGATCGACCACCGCACCAATCGCCTGCCCGGAATAGAAGTCGCGCAGCATATTCAGGCTGTTAAGGCGTTGCAGATGAAGACCCGGTGCGGTTTTGCCATAGTCGGTCAAGCTTGCCGACAGCAAATGTCCGACCGCCTGCTGGGAACTGTAATGTTCAAACTTCGCCGCCGAGAGCGAGGAGATATAAGCCCGGCCAAGACGCAGGATCGCCTCAAGCACAAGCGCCCCCAGCACCCCGAAAATCAAAAGGGTCAGTGTCGGGATGGAACTGTGTGGCAGGACACGGTCATAGACTTGCAAAAGGGTAATTGGCAGGGCAAGCGTCAGCAGGTTGATCACCAACGCTGTGATCAACAGTGCGAAACGGCCGGTGCGCAAGTGCGACAATGTACCGATATTCAATCGAGACCGACGTCTCATCACGCAGGCGAGCTCCAGATCTTCACAAAAATCTACCACCCCAAAGTAGGGGATATATACAATCAGATAGTATGCATACCGGATCGCACCAGCCAAAGCAAGAAAATCGTGCCGGGATTACAACCTGATGTGATCCATTCCGCCCCGTGTAAACGGGCGCGGGTCAGTTATCGGATATATATTAGCGATACCAGTATATATTATTCATTACTGCCATCACCGCGCAAACGATCAAGTGCGCGACGTTCTGCCTTTGTCGGGCGCCCTGCCCCCGCTTCGCGTTCGGCCACAGGTGCTGTACGGATATCCGAAGCCACTTCTTTTTTGGGTGTTCGCGGCGGGGAATGATCGGCATAAAGCGCCTGGGCCTCGGGCGCTGGGCCGCGTCGTTCACCAAGGGCGACAACCTCGACCACGCGCAGGTGCGGCCCCTGAAAGAACTGCAGGCGATCACCGGCAACCACCGTGACGCTGGCCTTGGAAACCGACTGACCATTCAGAACAATATGCCCGGCTTGGCAAGCCTTGCTGGCAAGCGATCTGGTTTTGTAAAACCGCGCATGCCAAAGCCATTTATCAATACGAAGCTTCTCTGCCTGTTCCTTCACGGCCACCGATTTCCTGAAATCAACGGGATATTGTGCAAACGGGATATTATACAGTTGGAAAGCAGAACGGCGACCCACAAGGGTCGCCGCTCGATACATGATATCTGAAACGATCAGCCCTTGGCTTCAAGCATTTCCTTAAGCTTGGCAAACGGCGAATCTTCATTGATCTGGTTGGCTTTTTCCGGGGCCTGATTGCGACCACCGCCCGGTTTGCCACCACGGCCACCCTTGCCACCGCCCTGGTTCGGACGATTGCCGCCCTTGCCTTTCGGGCCACCTTTGCCGCCACCACGGGCTTCCTGACGCGGGCCGCGCTGACCACCACGGTTTTGTCCGCCACCGCGTTTGCGACGATCAACACGGACGAAGTATTTGACTTCGACCAGTTCGTCACCATCGGCGTCGGTTTCAACCGCCGGCGTTTCCGAAGTTGCTTCTGCAGACGCATCCGCAGCGACCTCTGCCGGTTCTGCCTTTGCTTCAACCGCTGCAGCTTCCTCAGCCGGGGCATCAGCCTTGGCTTCGGTTGCAGCCGCCTCAGAACCTTCTGCGGTTTCAGCTTCGGCTTTGCCCGCTTCAGGCTTTGCTTCCTCGGGCTTGGCTGCCTTGGCCGCTTCTCCGGCCTTTTTCTCGACTTCCTTGGCTTCAAGTTCGGATTTCTTGACCTTGGTTACCTCCGCACGCCAGCCAAGTGCGGTAAACACACCTTCGGCCTGTTCGACCGTGCAGCCCAAAAGCGACAGCAGATCGGGATCCGGACGCACCTTGCCGTCGTTTTCACGCGCCTTCTGACGCAGAAGGGCGGCAAAACGTTCAAGCATGTCGACACGCGCAGCAAGCGGGCCAACCGGCATGTAACCGGCAGCCAGATAGAAGCCCTTGGAATTCGCACGGTCATTGGGGACCGAGGTCCGGCCTGCCGGCGGCAGTTCCGGAAGGGCATCAAGTTCACGTGCAACCGCCCAAAGAATGCCGCGCAGCTCAACCGGATCCGGTTTGAGCGCATCAAGCACATGGACGGTTTCAACACCCAGACGCACGCCAAGCTTGGCAAGTGCCTTGCGGTCTTCGTCCGACAGGTCCTTGACCAGACTTTCGAGTTCCGAACGCGGCACACAGCCCAGACCTTCGTTCAACTGGAACAAAAGTCCGCGAATCGGCCCGGACAACTGACAGTCGCGCAGGCGGGTCAGCATTTTAAGGCGCGTTTCGATATGGGAATTGATGAAATTCTGCAGACGGGTACGTACCCGTTCGCGGGTCGGACCGTCAAAGAACTCGCTGTCGATGACCTGAACTTCGGGCGACAGAACCGTGTCACCTTTTTTCAGCACACCAACCGGCGAACCGTTCCACAGCACCTGAAGCTGGCCGTTTACTGCGAACTTGTCGTCTTCGTCAGTTTCAAGTTGTTTAACACGTTGGGCAATTTCGCCGGTCAACGCGCGACGTGCGGCACTGGCAATCGCCTTGCCTTCAAAAGCAGCATCGGTTTCATCAGCAATGAAACGGAATCCGTCAAGACGGCCGACAAATTCACCTTCGACCTGTACTTCACCATTCGCAGTGATGGTAGACATGAGTTCAGACTTGTCCTTGAGACTTTTCAATAAAACCGAGGTCCGTCTGTCAACGAACCTTTGGGTCAGGCGTTCATGTAGCACATCTGAGAGCTTGTCCTCAATGGCCCGCGTGCGTTCCTGCCAATGATTGGCATCTTCGAGCCAGTGATGCTTATGCGATACATATGTCCAGACGCGAATACCTGCCAAACGTGATGACAACTGGTCAATATCACCATCATAACGATCCAGACGCAAGATTTGTTCGCCCAACCAGTCAATGGGCAGTTTGCTTCCGGGTTTCGCAAGATAGCGATAGATAGATGTTAGCAGCCTCGGATGGGCATCGGTATGGATATTTCTGAAGTCGGGAATCTGGCAGATTTCCCACAATAATTGCACCCGATCCGGGGCGGTTGCGATGCGTGCGACATCCTCGTTGCGCGCCAGATGATCGAGCATGATCTCATCAACCGGTTCGCGCGCCAAAATAAGGGTCGGGTCATCCGAACGCCGGCGCAGCGATTTTTGCAGCGCATCCACCGTCCGAAAATCAAGCCGCGCGTTGCGCCAGAACACTTTTGCAAGCGGCTCGAACTCGTGTTCTTCGATCTGTTCGATAATGTCGGGATCAATCCCCGAAAGATTTCCCGTCACCCCGAACGTGCCATCATTCATGTGACGTCCGGCACGACCGGCAATCTGGGCGGTTTCAGCCGCGGTCAGGCCACGGTTGAACTTGCCGTCAAACTTGCTCATCGCGGCAAAGGCCACGTGGTTGAGATCAAGGTTTAACCCCATCCCGATTGCATCGGTGGCAATCAGATGCTCGACCTCGCCATTCTGGAACATCTCGACCTGGGCATTACGCGTGCGCGGGCTCAGCGCGCCAAGCACCACGGCCGCCCCGCCCTTTTGACGGCGCACCAGTTCGGCAACGGCGTAAACTTCCTGGGCCGAAAACGTCACCACCGCCGACTGGGACGGCAGGCGCTGGATTTTCTTCGCCCCATTATAGGTCAGAGTCGAAAACCGCTCCCGGCGATCAAATTCGACATTATCAACCAGCTTGCGGATCACCGGGCGAATGGTTTCCGCCCCCATGAACATGGTTTCATGGCGCCCGCGCGCATGCAAAAGCCGGTCGGTAAAGACATGGCCACGTTCCGGATCCGCACACATCTGGATTTCGTCAATCGCCAGGAAATCAACCTGCTTGGCGACCGGCATGGCTTCGACCGTGCACAGGAAATAACGGGCTGTTTTCGGAAGGATACGTTCTTCGCCGGTGATCAATGCCACCGCACCCTTGCCGACCTTGGCGACCGCGCGGTCATAGTTTTCGCGCGCCAGAAGTCTGAGCGGGAACCCGATCATCCCGGTCGTATGTGCCAACATCCGTTCCATGGCGAGATGGGTCTTGCCGGTGTTGGTCGGCCCCAATATGGCAAGGATACGAGGACCGGTTCGGGTTGAAATCTGCATTAAACTTTTCCAATCGACAGCCCAATGATCCGGGCCATCGCAATCATTGGGCCTTTCAACACGCGAACCAGCGCCATGTCAAGCTTTCTGCCTGCGGTCGCAAGGCGCGTCAAACTGGGGCATCACGGCCCAAACCGCTGATGCCGCGCAAACCCGCCTATTCTTCGTTGAGTTCAAGCAATCTTGCCCCCGGGCCATCGCTGCCAAGGGTGTCTCCGGGGTTGTATAGCGGGCATGCGGAAATCGACAGGCAACCACAACCGATGCATTTGCCCAGCTGATCGCGCAAACGGGTCAATTGTTCGATGCGTTCGTTCAAATCATCGCGCCATTGCGATGAAAGCTTTTCCCAGTCTTTGATGGTCGGCACGGTATTGGGGGGCAGCTTATCGAGCGCCGCCCCGATTTCCGACAGCGGAATACCGGTTTTCTGCGCGACCTTGATGATGGCGAGCTTGCGCAACACGCCGCGGTGAAAACGACGCTGGTTGCCGTCGGTCCGGATCGAGCTGATCAAACCTTTGCGTTCATAAAAATGCACCGCCGAAACGGCAATACCGCAACGACTTGCGACTTCTCCGACACTCAGATAGCGCTGCAACACGCCTTTTTCTGCCATTTTCCCTGCTCTCCTTGCCAGCTTTGAAAAAGTTCCAAAACGCGCTTGACCTTAACATTAGTTGAGGTTTTAGAACCTTACTCATTGAAGCGAAATTGGCAAGGAGAGAACGCCGTGAAGGAGACATTTAATATCGCCGTCATCTTTGGCAGTGCGCGTGAAGGTCGCTTTTGCGATACGGTCGGGACCTGGGTCGTTGAAACCCTTAAATCCGATCACGAGCTTTCTGTTGATACGATTGATCCCGCTGTTTTGAACCTGCCGGCGACCCATGTTGGTGCTGATCACCCTGCGGTCGCGCACCTTCATACTGCCTTGACTGAGGCCGATGGTTTCATCGTCGTTACCCCGGAATACAATCACAGCTTTACCGGCGAGCTAAAGCTTCTGATCGATGCCGCCAAGCAACAATGGAAACGCAAGCCCGTCGGGTTTGTATCCTATGGCGGAATGTCAGGCGGTCTGCGCGCTGTTGAACAATTGCGTCTTGTCTTTGCCGAATTGCATGCGGTGACCATGCGCGATGTCATAAGCTTCGCCCAAGCCTGGGACAAGTTCGATGATACCGGTCGCCCGATAGACCTCGAAGGTACGAATAACGCCCTTCATCACATGATGACCGATTTCAAATGGTGGGCTGGCGCACTTCGCGATGCCCGTTACCCGCAAAGCAAACACCATCTTCTTGAGGCGATTGCATAACGCACGTCCTCTCCGTGGCTGAAGCGACTTTCCCCCGGGTTGGTTCACCCCCCGTATCAGTCCGGCACTGTTTAGATCCCCCAACCCCGGCGGTGTCGGGCTGATACATTTTCCAACCACCTCGTGCCACCACACGACAAAGCGG
>NZ_DGMR01000016.1:0-245 GCF_002388495.1 Thalassospira sp. UBA4513 | reverse complement strand
GTCGCCCCGCTCCTTTTCAAACCTATTCAGTAACCTTAGTGGTTGCGCATCTTGTCGGCATATTCCTTGAGCTGCCGACGTGCGGCCTGGAAACTGTTTTTTAGCGCGATATAGACATCCTCATGGGCATGGTCAGCACTATCACGCTTCACCATGATTTCCTTGCCCGGCACATTGATGCCGAAATGCACGGCAAACCGGTTTCCATGGTTATGAGATGCCTGCGGGCGTTCCACTACAACATG
>NZ_DGMR01000011.1:129966-160840 GCF_002388495.1 Thalassospira sp. UBA4513 | reverse complement strand
GATGTTTGGTGACTTCATCACTGAAGTGCCCATCGCGAACTCCTAAAATAAAGACCATAGCCAGATGTTTTGCCCGCAAACAAGGCGGGCAAGGGACATCGCAAATCCATCCGGTGCGCGCCAGTCATAAGGCGGCACGGAGGCAGTTGTTTAGGAGGAATCCATGTCTGCATACCCGGTCAATATGTCCGTAAAACCCGAAGTTACGGCCTTTTTCGACGAAGACACCAACACGATCAGCTATGTGGTCAAGGACCCGGAAAGCAACGCCTGTGCGGTTGTCGATTCCGTGATGGATATCGATTATGCGGCGGGTCGGATCGCCTTTACCCACGCCGATAACATCATTGCCTTTATCAAGGATAACGGCCTGAAACTGGAATGGATCATCGAGACCCATGTCCATGCCGACCACTTGTCGGCAGCACCCTATATTCAGCAAAAGCTCGGCGGCAAGCTTGGCATCGGCAGCAAGATCACTGTTGTGCAGGACACGTTTGGCAAGGTGTTTAACGAAGGCACCGAATTCCAGCGCGATGGCAGCCAGTTTGATCGCCTGTTTGAAGATGGCGATACCTATCAGGTCGGCTCCATGACCTGCTTTGCCATCTATACCCCAGGTCATACCCCGGCCTGCATGGTCCATGTCATGGGCGATGCCGCCTTCGTTGGCGATACCCTGTTCATGCCTGATGGCGGATCGGCCCGTGCCGACTTCCCGGGCGGTGACGCCGGGACGCTTTATGACAGCATCCAGAAGCTCCTCGCGCTGCCCGACGATATGCGACTGTTCATGTGCCACGATTACGGCCCCAACGGCCGGGAGATCAAGTGGGAAACCACCGTTGACGAAGAGAAAAAGCACAACATCCACGTTGGTGAAGGCAAAACCCGCGAAGATTTCATCAAGTTCCGCACCGAACGTGATGCCCAGCTTGATATGCCGCGTCTGATCATTCCGTCGCTTCAGGTCAATATGCGCGCCGGTCAGGTGCCGACGGATAGCAGCGGCAAAAAAATGCTGAAAGTCCCGGTAAACGGGCTCTGATCAACACTCAGGTGAGGAAAAGCCATGGAAATCAAAACAATAAGCAACGGGTTCTCCGTCAGTCCGCAAATCGTGGCAGACGATGTCAAGGAAATCGCCAAGCGCGGCTTCCGGTCCATCGTCTGTAACCGCCCGGACGGCGAGGGTGCCGATCAGCCAACCTTTGAAGAAATTTCAAACGCGGCCAAGGAAGCCGGGCTTGAGGTGCGCTATCAGCCGATTGTTTCGGGCAAGGTCAGCGATGATGACGCCCGCGACTTTGGCCGTCTTTATGATGAATTGCCCAAGCCGGTCTTTGCCTATTGCCGCACCGGCACCCGTTCAACCACACTTTGGTCGCTAAGCCAGGCCGCGCATCTTGATACCAGCGAAATCCTTCGCGCCACCAAGGCGGCCGGTTATGACATGGGCGGTGTTGTCCGCCGGATTGTGAATGGCGGCAAGACGCCGACCGATCAGGGCGATGCAAAATATGACATCGTGATCATCGGTGGCGGTGCTGCCGGTATTTCGGTGGCATCCAGCCTGATCGCGCGTCGTTCGGGCCTTGAGATTGCGGTGATTGATCCGGCCGATATCCACTATTACCAGCCGGGTTGGACCATGGTTGGCGGTGGCGTGTTTGAAGCCAGCACCACAGCCCAGACCATGGGATCGCTGATCCCCAAGGGCGTGCACTGGATCAAGGCCGCGGTTGCCGCGTTCGAACCGCAAGACGATGCTGTCATCCTTGATGGCTGCCGGGTGGTAAAATATGACCGTCTGATCGTTTGCCCGGGGCTGAAGCTTGACTGGAACCGGGTTGAAGGTCTGGTCGAGACGCTCGGCCGTAATGGTGTGACGTCAAACTATCGCTATGACCTTGCCCCTTACACGTGGGAACTGGTTTCCTCGATGCGTGAAGGCAAGGCGATCTTTACCCAACCGCCCATGCCGATCAAATGTGCCGGTGCGCCGCAAAAGGCGATGTACCTTTCGGCCGATCACTGGCATCGCACGGGTGTTCTGAAGAACATTGATATCGATTTCTGCAATGCCGGTGGGGTTCTGTTCGGGGTTAAGGACTATGTCCCGGCCCTTGAAAGCTATGTGAAGAAATACGACGCACATCTCGATTTCTTCCATAATCTGGTGGCAATTGACGGGCAGGCGAAAAAGGCCTGGTTCGATGTTGCCAAGCCCGACACCAAGGTCGAACGCGTTGAGAAGTCCTTTGATATGATCCATGTCTGCCCGCCGCAGGTGGCACCGGACTTCATTCGCGTTTCGCCGCTGGCAGATGCCGCCGGATGGGTGGATGTCGATCAGGCAACGCTGCGTCACAAGTCGTTTAGCAACATCTGGTCACTGGGTGATGTGATGAACGCACCCAATGCCAAGACGGCTGCTGCGGCCCGTAAACAGGCCCCGGTTGTGGCCGAAAATGTGGTTGCCGATATCGATGGCAAATCCCCGGTCGCGCAGTATGACGGTTATGGATCCTGCCCGCTCACTGTGGAACGTGGCCGCATCGTTCTGGCCGAATTCGGGTATGGCGGAACGCTTTTGCCGTCCTTCCCAAAATGGCTGATCGATGGCACCAAACCGTCGCACCTTGCCTGGTTGCTTAAGGAAAAGCTGCTGCCGCCGATCTATTGGAAGGCGATGCTGCGTGGTAAGGAATGGCTGGCCAAGCCTGAAAAAGTCACCGGCGCCTAAAACACCCTTCGTCCAAGGCAGCGATCACGTTGCCTTGGGCTAACACTGATCTAAGAGATCGATCAATGCGTTTCAAAATGCTTCGGAAATATGTCCCGATTTTTGATTGGGGACAGACTTATGACAGGACGGCCTTTGGCAATGACATGATTGCAGCCGTGATCGTGACGATCATGCTGATCCCGCAATCGCTTGCCTATGCGCTACTGGCCGGTCTGCCACCCGAGGCGGGGCTTTATGCCTCCATCGCGCCGATCATTCTTTATGCCATCTTCGGCACCAGTCGCGCGCTTGCGGTCGGTCCGGTTGCGGTTGTTTCCCTGATGACGGCCGCAGCCGTGGGCAATATTGCCGAAACCGGCACCATGGGCTATGCGCTGGCTGCCCTGACGCTTGCGGCCCTGTCCGGGGTGATCCTGCTTGCGATGGGGGTGTTCAAGCTGGGCTTTCTGGCCAACTTCCTCTCACACCCGGTGATTGCCGGTTTTATCACCGCATCGGGCATGATCATTGCCGCCAGTCAGCTCAAACACATCCTTGGTGTGGATGCCAGCGGCCATAACCTTTGGGAAATAGTCACCTCCCTGATTGCGCATATTCCTGAAACCAATCAGACGACCCTGATCATTGGCATTTGCGCCACGGGCTTCCTGTTCTGGGTGCGTAAGGGCCTTAAACCCGCATTGCGCAAACTGGGCCTTGGCGTTCGTACCGCTGATGTCCTGACCAAGGCGGGGCCGGTCTTTGCTGTGTTCGCGACTACGGCGGCGACCTGGTATCTTGGTCTGGCCGATAAAGGGGTCAAGATCGTGGGCGAGGTTCCGCAAAGCCTGCCGCCGCTGACCATGCCTGATTTCAGCCCGGGGCTGATGGCCGACCTTCTGGTGCCGGCGATCCTCATTTCCGTGATCGGCTTTGTTGAATCAATCTCTGTCGCGCAGACACTGGCAGCCAAGCGCCGTCAACGCATCAACCCGGATCAGGAATTGATTGGTCTGGGGGCGGCCAATATCGGGGCGGCCTTTACGGGCGGTTATCCGGTGACGGGTGGTTTTGCCCGTTCGGTCGTGAACTTTGATGCTGGCGCGCAAACCCCCGCTGCCGGGGCCTTTACCGCTGTTGGCTTGGCGATTGCCGCCGTGGCGCTGACGCCGCTGGTTTATTTTCTGCCAAAGGCAACCCTTGCCGCGACCATCATTGTTGCGGTACTGTCGCTGGTCGATTTCTCGATCCTGAAAACCAGTTGGCAATATTCCAAGGCGGATTTCATTGCGGTTCTGGCAACCATCCTTCTGACCCTTGGTCTTGGGGTGGAGGTCGGGGTGACCGCCGGTGTGGTTCTGTCGATCGGGCTATTTTTGTATAAAACATCGCGCCCGCATATTGCCGAGGTCGGTCTTGTGCCCGACACGCAGCATTTCCGCAACATCCTGCGTCATAAAGTCATCACCCATCCATCGGTCCTGACGATCCGGATTGATGAAAGCCTCTATTTCGCCAATGCGCGGTATCTTGAGGATTACCTCTATGACCGGGTGGTCGGGTGCAAGAACCTCAAGCATGTGGTTCTGATGTGCTCGGCCGTGAACGAGATTGATCTAAGCGCGCTTGAGTCGCTTGAGGCGATCAACCACCGGCTTGAGGAAATGGGCATTTCCCTTCATCTGTCCGAGGTCAAAGGCCCGGTCATGGATCGCCTGAAAAAGACCCACTTTCTTGATGAGCTGACCGGCGAGGTTTTCTTGTCCCAGTTCGAAGCTGTTTCGAAACTGACAGACGGGCAGGTGGCAGAAACACCACCAAGCACCGAACCCAAAATCAAACTGGTCTAAGACCGAAGATCGAAACCGGACTGAGCTTTCAGTCCGGTTTCTTTTTGCCATTGCGCAGATGCGTCAGGAAGTAAATCAGCCCACCGGCCAGCAAGCCCCAGAACGCACCTGAAATCCCATAGAATGTCAGGCCAGCTGCGGTGACGATAAAGGTCACGGCGGCTGCTTCACGTCCGTCTTCGTCCTTGAAGGCCGCAACGGCGGATCCCGCAAACGCCCCGATCAGGGCAAGACCGGCAACCGCCTCAATCAGGATGCCCGGTGCCAGACTGATAAACGCGGTCACCAGCCCGGCCAGAAGGCCAAACACGATATAGAAAACGCCGCCCGAAACAGCGGCCCAATACCGTTTGGCCGGATCGGGATGGGCATCCTTGCCCGCACAAAGGGCGGCGGTGATGGCGGCAAGGTTTACCGCGTGGCCACCAAACGGGGCAGAGAGTAACGAGAATATCCCGGTCACGGTAAACAGCGGCCCTGGCGGGGTGTCATAATCATTGGCGCGCAGAACCGCCGTACCCGGAATATTTTGTGATGCCATGGTGACGATGAAAAGCGGCAAAGCAATGCCGACCAGTCCGGCCAATGTGAATTCCGGCATGACGAATTCAACCGGCGGCGCAATCGCCCCGCCAAGATCGGCAAGCGCATTTTCAGGGAACTCAATGCCGAACACCATCACGGCAACAAAGGCCAACAAAGCGGCCGGGATGGCAAGCAACCGGTTGAACCGGCCCATGACAATCCATGCAATCACAATCGGAAGACCAAGCAACGGATCAAAGGCAACTGCCTTGACCGGCGCAAGGCACAGACCCAGCAACACACCGGCCAGCATAGCGTTTGCCAAGGGGGCCGGGATACCAGCAACCGCACGGCCCAGCGGCTTCCAAACGCCACTGATGATAATCAGGATGGCGCAAACGATGAACGCGCCAACGGCAACCGCAAAGCCGCCCTCAATTGCGCCAGATGTCGCCAGAAGGGCCGCACCGGGTGTGGACCAGGCAATGCTGATCGGAAGGCGGGTTTTAAGGGATAAAACAATCGCGCACAGGCCCATGGAAATGGAAAGCGCCATCAGGCCCGATGCCGCCTGTTCCGGGCTGGCACCAACGCCGGTAAGGCCTTGCAGCACAACCGCAAACGAACTGGCAGAGCCAACAAAACCGGCCAGCAGGCCCATGAAAATACTTTGGGGCGAAATATCACGCAGCATGGGAGCTCCGCAGGGTTGTAAGTCGTTGAAAGTATGGTGGCAAGCGCGCTGACCTTAACCAGAAGCAAGAAGGCAGGCCAGTGAAAAAGCACAAGGCGCAATGGTGGTGCCCGGCTGTGCTCGGCGGCAGCGACGCGGTAGTGCCCAGACGGGATCTCATGGTGCAGGACCAACATGGTTGCACGAACCAGAAACGGCGTTGCTTGGCGATGTTTTGCGTAAAAAAAACCAACACATGATTGATTTACATCATCGTCTAGGACGAAGAATTAAATAATTATAATGTATTCAAATGGAGTGGACGATATTTCCTGACCAAGGAGCCTGACAATGACTGTATCCCCCCAGATTCGTGTCGGTCTGCCGCGGATCAATGAACCTGCACCGGATTTTACGGCCCCGACCACCGATGGTGTCAAAGCCCTGTCGGACTATCGCGGCAAATGGCTAGTTCTGTTTTCCCACCCTGCTGATTTCACACCGGTTTGCACAACCGAATTTATCGCCTTTGCCAAACATGCCGATCAGTTCGCCAAGCGTAATTGCGAATTGCTGGGCCTGTCGATTGACAGCACCCATTCGCACATCGCCTGGATGCGCAACATCCAGCAGAATTTCGGTGTGGAAATCCCGTTTCCGATTATTTCAGACCTGAAAATGGAAGTCGCCCAGGCCTATGGCATGATCCATCCGGGGGCGGGCGACACGTCTGCTGTGCGTGCGACCTTCATCATTGACCCGGATGGCATGTTGCGCGCCATGGTCTATTACCCGATGAGTAACGGGCGCTCCATCACGGAATGCCTGCGCATGATCGACGCCATGCAGACCAGTGACAAGAACGGCGTTGCCACCCCCGAAGGGTGGCAACCGGGCGACAAGGTTATTGTCCCGCCGGCCCATACCGCCAAGGCTGCCGCAGAACGCGCATCCAATCCCGCCTATGATTATGTGGACTTCTATTTCTGCACAAAGTCCCTCTGATCAAAACCCCGATGTGCGGTCCCGGGGGCAAGGGGCCGTGCAAAGGCAAAACCCCGCCAGAGCAATCCGGCGGGGTTTTGTTCCGTTTGTCAGGCATCACGCGACATCGGTTTCTGGACGCCTGCAATTGCGCCCATCTGGAATGCCGTGCTGAAACTGTTAGTGGCGAACGCGTATCAGACCACGTCACGCTTGGTCGTGGCGTTTGATACGTCATGGGTTTCGATCAGGCGCGCGTCGTGACGACCAAGCACATCCTTGGCGCGTTCCTCGGTCTGCGGGTCAGGTGTTCTGACCCACAGCAACAAGCCGCCTTGATCAAGCTCTTCTTGCAGTTTGGTGGAGTACTTCTTGCCAACCATTGCGGCAATAACCCCACCTGCCGCGGCACCAACGCCGCCCGCACCGAGGATTGCCGAAATGGTCAGGGCAATCGGGCCACCCGCCGCAATCACGGCACCGGCGGCACCAAAGGCCGCCGCATACATCGGGGCGCCGATCAGTGCGCCTTCGGCATTGCCAATCGGTGTCGGCGTTGTATAGGCCAGTGGTGGCATATCAGGATCGCTGTCGACATCTTCGGCCTTGCGATAAATATGGCCAAGCTTGTCTTCGACGGTTTTCTCGCTCGCAAGAAGGCTAAGCTCCTTTTGCTGATCAAACCCGGCTTGCGCCAGACCATCAGTCGCCAGTTGGAGTGTTTTGATGTCGTCAAAAACGCCAACGGTCTCGCGATGTGTTTTGGTCATTTGGGCCTCCTTTTTGTTGAAAGGCTCATGTGTATTGAACGTAACACAACGCGGATTGGTTCCATTTTTGTTGGATTTCAATGCCCCAAATGAAAACGGCACCCCCAAAAGGGTGCCGTTAAAAGCTGTATTCAGGTGCCTTAACTTACCGCTCGGTAATCTTGAACTCGATCCGGCGGTTGCGGCGATAGGCGATTTCGTCATCGCGGTTATCAAGTGGCTGATATTCGCCAAAGCCTGCGGCAACAAGCCGGTTGGGCGGAACGCCCTGATCGATCAGGAACTTGACCACCGAAATCGCACGTGCAGCCGAAAGCTCCCAGTTCGAGGCGAACTGAAGGTTTCGGATCGGCACCTTGTCGGTGTGGCCATCAACGCGCATCACCCAGTCGATGTCATCGGGAATGTCGGCGGCAATCGTGGTCAGCGTTTCACCCAGTTTGGCCAACTGATCCTTGCCTTCTTCGCCAAGCTCTGCCTCACCCGATCCAAACAGCACTTCGGACTGGAAGACAAACCGGTCCCCGACAACGCGGATATCCTGACGATCACCCAACACTTCACGCAGGCGGCCAAAGAATTCAGAACGATACCGCTGCAACTCCGCAACCTTGGTGGCAAGGGCCGCATTCAGGCGATTGCCAAGATTGACGATCTGGGCGTCTTTTTCCTCGTTCTCGCGCTCGGACGTTTCAAGCGCGGCTTCGATCCGTGCCAGTTGTTGGCGGAGAGCCAACATCTGCTGATTAAGGGCTGCGACCTGTGCCTTGGCTTCGTCACTTAGGTTCTTCTGTTCTTCCAGTTCAGCCGCGCGCGATGCCAGAAGGGCCGACAGCTCGTCAATCCGGGTTTCCTGATCGGTGATCTTTTCGCCCGTGGTTTCGCGAAGCTCGGTCAGTTCGGCTTCCTTGTCTTCAAGCGACGCAAGGGCGGCCAGAAGTTTCTGTTCGATTTCGTCCGTTGAAAGTTCGGCTGCCGCCAACTGATCGGCAAGGGTGGCCGCGCGCGCGCGCAGATCATCACGCTGATCAGCGGTATTGGAAAGCTCGGTCGTCAGCTGGGTGAGTTCGAGTTCCATACGTTGATTGTTGCCACGTTCAAGTGACAGCAAGTTGGTCAGCTCGTTAACCTGGGCGGTCAGATCGCTTAGCGCCTCGTCACGCCCGGAAAGGGCCGCACCCAGATACACTTGCGCAATGACAAAGATCATCAGAAGAAAGATGATCACCATCAAAAGTGTGGCAAGCGCATCAACAAAGCCCGGCCAGGTATTTACATCGCGGTTACGACGGCGCGAAAGCCCGATCATTCGATCAGCCCTCCTCGGCGATGGCGGCGATGGTACGGGCGAGGAGCTTGATCTCGCTTCTGATTTCCTGTGTGGATTGCTGGCGGCCCATGGTCAGTTCTTCGCCAATACGGCCAAGCGTATTATCAAGCGAACGGATGTGGGCGCGGGTATTATCATCAATCCCTAAGCTGCCCATTTTCATCGAATCCGCCAGCTGATCGAGGACCGGTTTGAGGTGCATCTGGTTTTCCGCCAGCTTGACCATCAATTGCTGCTCGGCCTTCATCTGATCGGTCAGGGTCGACAGCTTATCCGCCAGATCAATCAACGTATTATGCGATTTGATCTGTGAACTTTCCGACCGCTGGATGGAGTTCTGCAATCCTTCCATATTGTCGGCCATCTGTTCGATCAGGGCCGAAAGATACGCCGGAACAGACTGTTCACCATCGGAAATGCCGCCACCCGAACCAAGGCGGGTGAAGCTTGACAGCCATTCTTCAAGATCATTGAAGAAACGGTTCTGTGCCTGACCGGCCTGCATGTCCAGAAGACCAAGGGCCAGCGATCCCGCAAGACCAAACAGCGAGGACGAAAACGCCGTGCCCATGCCGCTCAGTGGTTCGGACAGGCCGTCTTTAAGCTCGGAGAACCAAAGGTCCATGTTCGAGCCACTGCCGACATTGACGTTACTGATCACACCAGCAACCGAGTTCACGGTCTGAAGCAGGCCCCAGAAGGTGCCGAGCAGACCAAGGAACACCAAAAGGCCAACGACATAGCGCGACAATTCGCGGCTTTCATCAAGGCGGGAGCGGATCGAATCAAGGATCGTCCGGGTGGACGTCGTCGAAAGCTGCGGACGATCACGGCGCTGTTCGGCCATCATGCTGGCCATCGGGGCCAGAAGTTTCGGCGGCACCTGCGATGTCAGCCCCGGGCGGGAGCGACGAAAATCCTCGATCCACGTAACTTCGGGCGATAGGCTCGCGGCCATGCGGAAGGTGTAGATCACACCCACAACAAACACGCCAAGGATCAGGCCATTAAGAACAGCATTGGCCATAAAGGCATCAGACAGCGCCGGGAACAGCAGGGCGCCAACCCCGGCGATGATGGCAACAAAGATTGCCATGCGTGTCAGATAACTACCGGGTTTGGTAATAGGCGGGAGGGATCCCGTACCACTGGCCGAATTGCTGCTCATAGCGGATTAATCCTAGCGTTGAACGGTTTTGATATCGACGCGATCTGCGGGGCCGGACGGAACATTCGCACCCAGGGCACGAACATCAATGCGCGTGGAGCGCACACCCCTGTCAATCAGATAGGAACGCACCTGAAGCGCGCGTGACAGCGACAGACGACGCGCCTTGGAGGCATTTGCCCCGTCACCCTGCGCATAGGCCTGCAACTGAATTCGAAGATCTTCATCCTGCCCCATCGTTGCGATCACGCTGTCGAGCTGGCTTCTGGCGGCCGCGCTCAGCTCGAAGCTGTCGGCGGCAAAGCCAAGGCTGTATTCATCGCCACCGGTGGCCGGCATTGCAGCCGGTGCAGAGGTTTCTGGCGGGATGGATGCTTCTTCAGCCGGTGCCGGTGGCACCGTTGGCGCGGGGGCCGGTTCTGCCATCTCGGTCGCAGGCTGGGTGGTGTCTGGTGCAGGTGCCGCCAGGGGCGCAGGTGTTTCGGAAATCGGCGCGACTTCCGGTGCTGCCGGTGCGGGTGCTGCGTTGTTTTCCTCGACCGGGGCAGGCGGTGCTACAGGGGCATCAGATACTTCTGCCGTTTCTGTCGCCGGGGAAGATGTCGGGGCCGGGGTTGGTTCCGGTGCCGCTGGTGCAACAGTCTGCGCAGGCTCCGGTGCCGGAGTAGGCTTGGTCAGCGGCGTCGGTGCGCTCGATGCGCTGCTTTCGGTCACAGGTGGTGCAACCGGTTTGCTGCGCGGTGCGGCGGTCGGTTCGGGCTGGGTCAGCGCAATGGTCTGGTTTGCGCCATCGTCCATGTCCGCGACACGCTGGGTTGCATTTGGGACGACGCCGGGAACGCCATAAAATTCTGATTGGGTCGGGAAGGCATTGCCGCCGCCACTTGATCCGTCGATCACAACGGTTTCAAACCCGCCGTCATAGCCAGCGTTGCCTGTGGCACTGGCAAACTGTTCAGCGGCAAGGAAGGTCGATTTCGGTCGGGTTTCCGGGAAAATCAGATCACCGCCCGGCACGACGATATGATCACGTGAAACGGTGGGAGACAGATATTGCGGAACGGTCGGCTGTCCGCCATAGCCATCTGCAACGTCCCAGTTTACCTGAACGCTGCTGTCATTCGAAACGGGGGAGTATTGTTGCGCCGATGCATCTGGCGCAAAGAACACGGTTGTGCCCAGTGCAGCCGTCATCGCAAGCACCGAAATCTTGGAATACCCCATCATCAAATCGCAGGCCCCTTAATACCCTGTGTTTGAAATCGTTTGGTAACGTTGTTCTATTTCACACAGTTTTGTGTCGATCATTAGGCACCCGACAACTTTCCGAATGCCCCCCTTTGGTGTCCGTGGGCCCGCAATCAGACCGCACAGTCCCAAGCACCATAGCTTAGAGACAGATGATGGACAACCGCTTTGACCGAAAACGCAAAAGGGGCGCTTCGGCAAATTGCGAAGCGCCCCCTTCAAAAAACAGTAACAAAAGCCGGGTGTTAGCCCGTGATTGCCTTTTTAAGCGTTTTGGCCAGCACCGGTTGGATATAGTCATTGGCTGCAACGACGCTGCCGGTACCAAGCATGTTGGTGCCGCCTTTGTCATCGCGGATATAACCGCCAGCTTCGGAGATCAGGATGATCCCGGCTGCAATATCCCACGCATTGAGGTGGGATTCCCAATAACCGTCATAACGACCAGCTGCGACATAGGCCATATCAAGGGCCGCAGCCCCCATACGACGCACGCCGGCACAACGATCCATGACCGAGTGCAGCTGCTTTTCAAACACCGCGTGATCACCATGACCAAGATGCGGAACACCGCACGCCAGAACGCATTCGTTCAGACGACGACGGCCCGAAACGCGCAGGCGGCGGTTATCAAGAAACGCACCGACGCCCTTTTCTGCCCAGAAGCATTCGTCCTTGGCGACGTCATAGATCATGCCAGCTATGATTTCGTCACCCTTCTGCAGGGCAACCGAAATCGCAAAATGCGGGATGCCATGCAGGAAGTTGGTGGTGCCATCAAGCGGATCAATGATCCAGCGGTGCTCAGGATCGGTGCCCTTGATCTCGCCACCTTCTTCCATAAGGAAGCCATAACCGGGGCGGGAACGCTCAAGCTCTTCACGCAGGCGTTTTTCGGCACGGTGATCAGCCGCAGATACGAAATCTGCCGGGCCTTTCATCGACACCTGAAGGTTCTCGACTTCACCGAAGTCGCGTTTCAGTCCGTAGGCTGCCTTTTCGACAGCCTTGTACATCACATTGATGTTCGCAGAACGACGGGCGGCGCCTCGCACGGCATATCTCCCGGTGTTTGAATTAAAATGAAAACCAGAGGGCGGGTTTCGCCCTTAGTCCTTGGCACGCTCTATATAGGTGCCTTCAACAGTGTTCACGACAATGCGCGTACCCGATTCAATATGCGGGGGCACCATCACACGAACACCGTTCTCAAGAACAGCCGGTTTGAAAGAAGAAGACTGGGTTTGACCTTTGACAACCGCATCGGCTTCGACAATCTGGAAGACGACATGCTCGGGAAGGGTCACACCAAGCGGCTCACCTTCGAAGGATTCGATGGTCACAACCATACCATCCTGAAGATAGACAGCCGCTTCACCGACAAGGTCAGCATTTACTGTGATCTGTTCATAGGTTTCGCTGTCCATGAAGGTGATCATGTCACCATCGGCGAACAGATAGGTGTATTCTTTCTGCTCAAGACGAACCTTTTCGACGGTTTCCGAAGCGCGGAAACGCTCGTTCAGCTTGGTGCCGGTACGAATGTCTTTGAGTTCAACCTGGTTAAAAGCACCGCCTTTACCCGGCTTCACAGCCTGGCATTTTACTGCACGCCACAGGGCACCTTTATGTTCGATAAGGTTACCCGGACGGATTTCGTTGCCGTTGATTTTCATGGCACAAACCGTTCTTTCAGATCACAGATTCACAATGCAATAAGGGGCAAGCGCCCCATTTCAGGCGCTCTACCTACCAGTTTGGCTGTTTTGCTGCAAGCAGATTGATCCGGGTTTGCGCGCATAACGCCCCATCATTCGCGCATGGCTGGGCCAATGAATGAAATCAGATGTCGGTTGCTGCAATCGCAGCCTTGATGGCCTTCGCACCGGCTTCTGGCCCGTCCGGATGGTTCCAGACGCCACCGGTGACGGCAATGAAGTCGGCACCTGCCAGAACAAGCGGCGCAACATTATCGGCCGTGATGCCACCAATCGCCACACAGGGCACCGTGGTAAAGGTCGTCCAGATTTCGAGGATTTCCGGGGTGACGCTGGTTTTGGCTTCTTTGGTTTCGGTCGGATAAAACGCGCCGAATGCGACGTAATCGGCCCCTTTGTCACCAACGATCATCGCCTTGTGGCGACTGTCATAGCACGACACTCCGACGATATGTTCTTCGCCCATGATGGCGCGTGCTTCGTCGTAACTTGCGTCTTCTTCGCCGACATGCACACCGTCACAGCCCGATTTCTTGGCAATGTCAGGACGGTCATTGAGGATCAGCGGAATGTCACGATCTGCACACATCGGAAGGATGGTATCAACCGCCTTGCGGATTTCATCATCGCTGACTTCCTTCAGGCGCAATTGCAGG
This sequence comes from Thalassospira sp. UBA4513, assembly GCF_002388495.1. Taxonomy (NCBI): domain Bacteria; kingdom Pseudomonadati; phylum Pseudomonadota; class Alphaproteobacteria; order Rhodospirillales; family Thalassospiraceae; genus Thalassospira; species Thalassospira sp. UBA4513. Next base: position 147,190 of record NZ_DGMR01000011.1, on the reverse strand, counting down.
CAATCAACCGCACCGGTATCCAGCACGGATTTCAGCTTCTCGCCAAAGGGTGCAAGGTCGATTTTCGGCGGGGTCAGAAGATAAAGACCGGCAAGTTCGTCTGAATTCACGATGATAATTCCTGATGATTTCCTGCGTGTTATGTAACCTTTGACGCCGGTTTTGGCAATTGCCAAGGCTACGCGGCAAGATGTGCAAGCAACCGCTTGTCGAGTTCATGATCGGGCAACAGGTCATCGGCCATCTGATAAATCACATCTTTGGCCGGGAACTCTGTCATGACCAGACAGTTTGTCTGGGCTGCCATATCCCGAAGGTTTTCCAACTGCGGTTCGGGCATCGGATCGACGATCACCGCATCAAGGCCAAGCTCAATCGCGGCCAACGCGCCAGAAACCCGCCCACGGCAATCAAGGATCGCTGTGATGTCACATGCCGGGAAGTCTTCACGCACCAGCGTGACCAGATCGGCAAACCACTGTGCCCCGTACGTTTGTGCGGCATGTTCTGGCGACAGCAACCCAAAGGCACGATCCCCCATCACCCGGCAAGCCGATCTGGCGCCGGTGATGCCATGAATGCGAATGACAGGATCGGGCAGGGGGCTCATTTCGATGGTTCTTATGCTTTGGTGCGCGCGACATAGACCGTGTTGATATCTTCACGGTCAATCAGCGGGTGTTTGAATTTAATCACATCAGCCCGGATGGTCTCGAACGCGGATTTCAGGTTTTCTTCAAACCACGGTTCGGGCATCTCGGTCGACCACAGGGCAAAAATCCCGCCGGGCACCAGATGGGCGGCAAGCTTTGCCAGACCATCCTTGGTGTAAAGGCGCTTGTGATCTTCGTGCAGGACATTGCCCGGCGAATGATCAACATCCAAAAGTATCGCGTCATGCCGTTTCTCGGGCGCATCCGGGTTCATGCCCGGCGTATCGGAAAGCGACGCACCGAAGAAATCGCCATGCACCAGCGCGCAGCGCGGATCATTTGAAAGCTGCTCACCCAGCGGCAGCAACCCTTCCTGATGCCATTCGATCACTTCGGGCAGGGTATCAAGCACGGTCAGCTTGCCGGTCTTTGGATTATCGAGCGCGGCCTTGGCGGTATAACCAAGGCCAAGCCCGCCAACCACGACATCAAGGTTGTCGCGATCAAGCTCCGCCAGACCAAGGTCTGCCAGCGCAATCTCGGCATCGGTAAACAGGCTCGACATCAGATATTCTTCATCAAGCTTGATTTCATAGACATCGATATCAAGGCTGAGCTCACGTCGGCGACGCAGGCTTAAAACCCCCATCGGTGTCGGGCGGTAATCAAGTTCCTTGAAAAGAAGGCTCACGGGCCGGGCTCCTGTTTGTCTTTTCTGTTCGTTGGCTCAACAGTGACGGAAAGACGGGCAAAAGAAAAGTGCCCGAAGCGGAACTTCGGGCACTTCGAAAATCTGGACCTAAGCGATGCTTAGAGGAACTTCGCCATGGCGACAGCGGTGTCGCTCATACGGTTGGAGAAGCCCCACTCGTTGTCATACCAGGACAGGATACGAACGAAGTTGCCGTCCATGACCTGGGTCTGGGTCGCATCAAAGGTAGAGCTGTTCGGGTTGTGGTTGAAGTCAACCGAAACCAGCGGTGCTTCGCAAACGCCAAGAACGCCTTTGAGCGGGCCGTTTGCTGCTTCCTTGATGGCTGCGTTGACTTCGTCAACCGTGGTGTCACGGCCAGCAACGAAGGTCAGGTCAACCATGGAAACGTTCGGGGTCGGGACGCGGATCGCGGTGCCGTCAAGCTTGCCTTTAAGTTCCGGAAGAACAAGGCCAACAGCCTTTGCTGCACCGGTGGAGGTCGGGATCATCGACAGCGATGCCGCACGCGCACGACGCAGGTCTTTATGCAGGCTGTCCACGGTGTTCTGGTCGCCGGTGAAGGCGTGAACAGTGGTCATGAAGCCCTTGGTGATGCCAACGGTTTTGTTCAGAACATCTGCAACCGGTGCAAGGCAGTTGGTGGTGCAGGATGCGTTCGAAACAATCACGTCATCAGCGGTCAGGGTGTCTGAGTTAACACCGTAAACAACGGTCTTGATGTCGCCCTTCGCCGGGGCGGAAATCAGAACGCGCTTGGCACCTGCGGTCAGGTGTTTGCCAGCACCAGCTTCGTCAAGGAAGATACCGGTGCACTCAAACGCGATGTCAACTTTGAGGTCAGCCCACGGCAGGTTCGCCGGGTCACGTTCGGAGCAAACCTTGATCGTCTTGCCGTCGATGACGAGGTTTTCGTCTTCGGCTTTGACGTCATTGGCCAGAACGCCATGAACGGAATCATATTTCAGAAGATGTGCGTTGGTGTTGACGTCACCCAGGTCGTTGATGGCAACAACTTCAACGTCGGTGCGGCCGCTTTCAACGATAGAACGCAGAACCAGACGGCCGATACGGCCAAAACCATTAATCGCTACGCGAATAGCCATTCATCCCTCCAAAATTATAATGATTGGTACCTGGGGAGTATCAATCACGGCTTAGGGTAAAGAACCCATAGAAAAAAGGCCGGATCGGCATGTTACCGATCCGGCCCTGTAAATTAAACCAGTTCCTTGGCCGCTTTGACCAGCGCATCGGCGGTGATGCCGAAATGCTCGTAAAGGACCGGGGCCGGTGCCGAGGCACCAAATCCGTTCATGCCGATAACCTTGCCGTTATCGCCAACATATTTTTCCCAGCCAAACACCGAAAGGGCTTCGATGGCAACGCGCGGTGCGCTGCCCAGAACGTCCTTGCGGTATTCCGGCGACTGGGCGTCAAACAGTTCCCAGCTCGGCAGCGAAACAACAGCAGCATTGATGCCGTCTGCTTTGAGTTTCGCCTGCGCGTCCATCGCGATCTCGACTTCCGAACCGGTCGCGATCAGGGTGACCTGACGGTCGCCATCGCAATCGGAAATCACATAACCGCCGCGCGCGACAAGGTTGTCTTCGCGGTATTCGGTGCGCAGAACCGGCAGGTTCTGACGGGTGAGCGCCAGAACGGTCGGGCCGGTTTCGTTGGTGATCGACATTGCCCATGCTTCGGCGGTTTCAACCGCATCGGCCGGGCGGATCACGGTCACGTTCGGCATGGCGCGAAGCGACGCAACATGTTCGACCGGCTGGTGGGTCGGGCCGTCTTCGCCAAGACCGATGGAATCATGGGTCATGACGTAAACAACGCGCTGGTTCATCAGCGCCGAAAGACGGATCGCCGGGCGGCAATAGTCGGTGAACACCAGGAAGGTGCCGCCATAAGGCAGAACGCCACCATGCAGTGCCAGACCGTTCATGGCTGCTGCCATGCCGTGTTCACGGATACCGTAATAGATGTAACCACCTTCATAGCCGCCATCCGCGGTGATCGGCGCCTGAACACTGGTCTTGGTGTTGTTCGAACCGGTCAGGTCGGCAGAACCGCCGATCATTTCCGGGATCGCCTTGGTCAGCACTTCGAGAACATTCTCGGATGCCTTACGGGTTGCGACCTTCGGCTTGTCTTCGGTGATCTGCTTTTTGTAGTCGTTGAAGGCTTCGATCCAGTTTTCCGGAAGCTTGCCTTCGATGCGGCGCTCGAACTCGTCTTTCAGGGCTGCTTCCAGACCTTCGAAACGCGAACCCCATGCATTGAAGTCCTCGGCACCGCGCGCGCCTGCTGAAAGCCATGCGTCACGGACGTCTGCCGGGATTTCAAACGGCTCGGAATCCCAGCCGAGTTTCTTGCGTGCACCAGCAAGTTCTTCAGCACCAAGCGGGGAGCCGTGCGTTGCCGAGGTGCCACCCTTGGTCGGTGCGCCAAAACCGATTTCGGTTTTGCAGGCAATCATCGACGGCGTGTTGGTGGTTTTGGCTTTGGCAATCGCGGCTTCGATCGCGGCCGGATCGTGGCCGTCGATCTGCTGAACGTCCCAGCCAGCAGCTTCAAAGCGCTTCTTGTGATCTTCGGAGGTCGAAAGCGAGGTCGGGCCATCAATCGAAATGCCGTTGTCATCGAACAGAACGATGAGTTTCGACAGTTTCATGTGACCGGCCATCGAAATGGCTTCCTGCGAAATACCTTCCATCAGGCAACCGTCACCGGCAATCACATAGGTGTAGTGGTCAACAACGCTGTCACCGAAGCGGGCATTCATGATGCGCTCGCCAAGGGCGAAACCGACCGAGGTCGCAATACCCTGGCCGAGCGGGCCGGTGGTGGTTTCAATGCCTTCGCCGTGGCCGTATTCCGGGTGGCCCGCGGTGCGGTAGCCCATCTGACGGAAATTCTTGATCTGATCAAGATCGAAGTCTTCGTACCCGGTCAGGTGCAGAAGCGAATAAAGAAGCATCGAACCGTGACCTGCGGACAGGATGAAACGGTCGCGGTCCGGCCAGTTCGGGTGCTTCGGATCGAATTTCAAGAATTTGGTATAAAGAACAGTCGCAACGTCTGCCATGCCCATCGGCATGCCCGGGTGACCGGATTTGGCCTTCTCAACAGCGTCTGCCGAGAGGAAGCGGATGGCATTGGCCATGCGGTTGTGTTCTACTTGCGTCGTCATGTGATGCGGTTCCTGGGGGTTTCGCGGTCGGGCGATGAAAACACTTTTCCATTTATTAACGGAATTCGCGCGGAAGATGCCCTTACAGGGGGCATACGTCAACCGCTTCTATCGAAAATCTGCCATGTTATCTTGATTCAGATTAACCACGCCGCTCTTCGCCATCGCAGATTGGCCGTACTGTTGACCAGTTTAGCGCGCCAGTTCTATGTTTTGAACACGGGCAGGGGATCGGGCATCGTTGACGCGGTTTGACTTCGCCGGGGCAAAACGGTTGTTGATCGGAATCTGTGATGTTAAATCAGCCATGATCATGACATCTTCGACAGGTCAGATCGGTTTTCGATGAGTCGCCGCAGACAATCAATGTCTGCGTTCTTTGGGTAAACAGCAAACATTCGGGTAGGGTTATGTCGCGGTTGCAACAGGCAAGTGATCGGCTGAAAGCAGCATTGGAACGTCTGGAAACGGTTGCGGAGTCGGCAATCGAAGCCAAAAGCCAGACTACAGACGCTGACACGGCAGAGGTCGAAACCCTGCGCGGGCAACTTTCGGCACTGCGCGAAGATTACGACCGGCTTTGCCGCACCACCGAAACGGTTTCAAACCGCCTTGATGGCGCTGTTGATCAGCTCAAACTCGTCCTTGACGAAGAACCCGCAAAGAAACAGGCATAATTCATGGCACAGGTTTCCATTCGTATTAACGGTCGCAGCTACGACATCGCATGTGACGACGGCCAGGAAGAACGCATTCACGCGCTTGCCAGCTATGTCGACGAGCGGGTCAAGGAAATCTCCGATGCGGTGGGCCAGATCGGTGAACAGCGTCTGCTTGTCATGACAAGCCTTCTCATTGCCGACGAGCTCAGCATGGCACAGGAAAAACTCAATACCGGCCAAAGCCCGGCGGTTGCAGAGGTCGGCAGCCTGTCTGCCGCCGAAGGTGACGCACTGGCAGAAAATATCGAAAGCATGGCCGAACGGGTCGAGGTGCTTGCCGATCGTCTTGGCAAAGGCTGATCAGGCGACTGTTTTCTGCTGCATGGCTGGTGTGATCACGGGCTGAATTCATGCAATCTACTTGAAATTCAGCTGGTCGAGGACTAAGTTCCGGTCGCTGACAGTTTGCGATGCGTCGTTCGCGGCGATCAAGAACCCAGCACAAGGGAGCTGCCCTGTTCGTCAGGTTCGCTAATTCCCGGGGCCGATGCTCATTTCTCTAGGGAGCTGTCCCTGTCGAGGCCGTGGTCTCGTTATACGGCGCCCACCTGCACTCGCAGGTCACGAGGAATTACCAAATGGCCAACGGCAGTGGTGGCTCCCGCTTATTCTGCTAATAATCCCTTTTCCATTTCGTGATGCCGGTCATGCGTCCCGGGGCAGGGTGCATTAAACGAAACATGTCTGCCTGCTGGCTGACGCAATACAGGAAGCACAATGCGTTTACTTCATCTTGGCGACGTTCTGGGGCAGTCCGGTCGCAAGGCAGCGCTTGAAGCGCTCCCGATGCTACGTGATCGGTTGTCGGTTGATATCGCGGTGGTGAATGTCGAAAACGCAGCGCACGGCTTTGGCGTCACGGCAAAAATCTGCAAGGAATTCTATGACGCTGGTGCCGATGTCCTGACCACGGGCAATCATGTCTGGGATCAGCGCGAAATCATCGCCTATATCGACGAAGATGAAAAACTGCTGCGTCCTTGGAACTTCCCCGATGGTACGCCCGGCAACGGTGATTATGTCTTCAAGACCAAGTCGGGCAAGAAGGTCTGCGTGATTAACATGATGGGCCGTCTGTTCATGGATCCGTTATCCTGCCCGTTCCAAGGCGCAGACAAGCTGTTTAACAAGCATAAGCTTGGCAAGAATGTCGATGCCTTGATCGTCGATTTCCACGCCGAAACCACGTCGGAAAAAATGGCGTTTGGCCATCATTGTGACGGGCGTGCGTCGCTTGTGCTGGGAACTCACACCCACGTGCCGACGGCCGATGCCCAGATTCTGCCAAATGGTACCGGCTATCAGACCGATGTTGGCATGTGCGGCGATTTTGATTCCGTCATTGGCATGAAAAAGGAAAACTCGGTTCGCAAATTCATCACCAAGATGCCGTCCGGCCGGTTCGAACCGGCAGAGGGGCCGGCAACGGTCTGTGGCGTTTACGTTGAGACAGACGACAAGACCGGGTTGGCAAAGCGGATTGAAGCGGTGCGCATCGGTGGCCGCCTCAAGGGCAGCTGGCCCAGCGCCTGACGCCAAGGTGACTTTCAACCGATCAAAGAAAAAGGCCCGCCAGATGACGGGCCTTTGTCGTTTCAGGTGTGCGGTTTTGATCAGGCTGCGCGATCACGGGCCTGCTGACGCAGATCATCAAGGATGACAGTAATGCGCGTGCGCAGTTCACTGACTTTCTCGGATGCCGAACGCGACGTGTTCAGGACTTCGCCAGACAACTGGCCGGTGCGGCCGGTTTCGTTGGCAACCTCGGCAATCGATGCCGACACAGCGCGCGTTCGGTCCGCCGCACCACGCACGTTGCGCGTGATTTCGTCAGTTGCGGCCCCTTGCTGCTCGACTGCGGCCGAAATCGTCGTTGCAATCTCATTGAGGCTATCAATGATCGAGCCGATTTCGCCAATGGCGGTGACAGACTCACCGGTTGCTTTCTGAATGCCGGAAATCTGGCCCGAGATTTCCTCGGTCGCCTTTTCGGTCTGGTTGGCAAGGTTTTTGACCTCTGCCGCGACAACCGCAAAGCCCTTGCCCGCATCACCGGCACGTGCCGCCTCGATGGTGGCGTTCAGAGCCAGAAGGTTGGTCTGCTCGGCAATGTCGGTGATCAGCGCGATCACCTCGCCAATGCGGCTTGCCGACTGCGACAGGCTGTTGACCAGTTCGTTGGTGTGTTGTGCGCGTTGCGCGGCTTCGTTCGAAATACGCGTGGTTTCCGCCATCTGACGGTTAATCTCCGCGTTCGAGCTTGAAAGCTGCTCGGTGGCGGAGGCAACGGTTTCAACATTGCCGGTGGCTTCATCGGCCGATTTCGACACCTCGTCACTCTGACCCGAAACCAGTTCGGCACTGTCGGTCATCTGACCTGATACGCCTTGCAGCTGTTCGGCAAGGGTGGCGATTTCAGTCACCGCACTTTCGACCTCACCCTGCAGGGTATCGGCAAGTGACAGCAATTCATCGCGCAGTGCCTCGTTGCGTTCGCGGTTCAGGCGCTCTTCCTCGGCCTGCATGTCGCGGACCTTGATCGCGTTTGCCTTGAACACATCAACCGCACGGCCCATGGCAGAAATCTCGTCATTGCCACCTGATGGAACGGCCGCGTCAAGATCGCCATCAGCCAGCGAAATCATCGATTTCTGTAGACCGGCGAGGCGACGCAACAGGTTGCCACGCACATAAACCAGATAGATCAAAAGCGGAATAATGATCGCCGCGGCACCAACGCCATACATCACCAGCGAGCTTTGCTGGGTCAGGGTGCTTGCGGTGTCGGCAGATTTGTCGACACCCGATTGAAGATCGGCGACAAGCGCGTTCACACCATCTTCCATCGCGGCGGCAAATTCGGCGCTGTCTTCAACGATGTCGATCTGGTCGTCGGCCAGCTTAAGTTCTTCGCTGCGAAGCGAAGAAATGCTTTTGCGGCCCATTGACAGCTTTTTGATATCGCCAAGCAGGCCTTCATAGAATTTCTTGAGCTTCTCGTTCTCAAGTTCGCCAATGGTATTGGCAACGACACCAACCGCCCCACGGACCTGAACGCCCATGATGCGAAGCTGCATGCGATCATCCGATGATGCAGCGGACAGAACGGTATTGCTGATTTCAGCACCACTGTTGGCAAGCTGCAGGATAGGGGCCTGGGCGGCCATCAATTCATCAAGTTTGAACAGAAGTCCCTTGGTTGAGGCTTCCTGTTCATCGGTCAAGAAAGCGCCGGCCTGACGCAGATCATGAACCTGACTGGTGACTTCGGTGATTTTGGTTTGGGATGCCGACAGGATCGGCTGGATCATCGAGTTGTATTTGCCGGTCAGTTGCTGGAACTTCGCAAGAGAATCCGAAAGTTGGCCTGCGACCTCGAAACGTTCAATCGTCGTGTCATGAAGTTCCTGAAGCGACTCAGCAAGGCTTTGGCCATTGGTCTCGATCACCGACAGCGTTTCTTCCGGAAGCCCGGACTGGCTCAGCACCGCAAGATTTTCCTGCAAGTTTGCAAGCATCACGTCAAGGTCCGCCTTGACCGCCTGTTCTTCTTCAACGGTGGATGCCGCGATAATGCGTGGTGCGGAGGCCACAATTTTCGCACTGGTTGTTGCAAGCTGCTGGGCAGCAAACATTGGCGGAAGTTGCTCGTAGGCAATCGTGTCAAGCTGGTTGCCGAATTTGGTAAAAGAGAAGACCGATACAGCCGCAGCCAAGATTGCAATCAGACCGACAAGAAAGAAGGCACCCGCCAACTTTTCACGTACGCCAAGCCCTGCTTTGTTCGTCTTTGTTGAGTTCTTCTTTTTTGACGATGACGGCTTTGCGCCGCGCTTGAAACTTAAACCCATAATTAAACCTACCCCGTAGACCAAAGAGACAAGCGTCGCCACATATGGTGCCGACGCATGTATGTACGTCGTCTGAACGTTTGTTCCCAGCCAACCCACTTTGGGGAATACCCGATATCCGACCCTGACAGGATCTCGGGAAATTTGGGGCCTGATCTATTATTATTGTTGTCCGATATAGCACAGGAATCGCATCGGGATCATGAATTTTCGGCCAAACCTGTACGGCTGTATAAAATTCAGGATTGCGCAAAGTGGCTTTTCGCAGCGACTGCACTTTATTTCGGATCGAAAGACGCTGCTTTCAATGTGATCGTCAAACAAAAAGGCCCGCCAATGGCGGGCCTTTTGTCATCAAGTTTTGCCTGTGATCAGGACGCTGCGCGATCATGTGCCTGTTTGCGCAGATCATCCAGAATGCCGTTGATCCGCGAACGCAGGTTTTCGACCTTCTGCGATGCATCCTGTGCGGTTGCCAAAACCTGACTGGACAGTTCGCCTGTCTTGCTGGTTTCATTGGCAACCTCGTTGATCGAGGCCGATACAGAACGCGTGCGATCCGCAGCCCCGCGCACGTTGCGCGTGATCTCGTCGGTGGCGGCACCCTGTTCCTCGACCGCAGCCGAGATGGTGGTCGCGATCTCATTGATGTTTTCAATGATACGGCCGATATCGCCGATGGCATTGACGGACTCACCGGTGGCTTTCTGAATGCCCGAAATCTGACCCGAGATTTCCTCGGTCGCTTTTTCGGTCTGGTTGGCAAGGTTTTTGACCTCTGCCGCGACAACCGCAAAGCCCTTACCTGCATCCCCGGCACGTGCCGCCTCGATGGTGGCGTTAAGTGCCAGAAGGTTGGTCTGCTCGGCAATGTCGGTGATCAGTGCGATCACCTCGCCAATGCGGTCTGCAGACTGTGACAGGCTGACCACCAGTTCGTTGGTTTCCTGTGCGCGGTTGGATGCTTCGTTCGAGATACGGGTCGATTCCGCCATCTGACGGTTGATTTCCGCATTCGATGCCGACAGCTGTTCGGTCGCAGCCGCAACCGTTTCAACGTTGCCGGTTGCTTCCTGTGCAGAGCTTGCAACTTCTTCGGTCTGACCCGAAACCAGTTCCGCACTTGACGTCATCTGACCGGAAACGCCCTGAAGCTGATCACCAAGGGCCGCGATTTCGTTCACGGCACTTTCAACTTCGTTCTGCAGGGTGTCGGCCAGTGCCAGCAACTCATCACGAAGTGCTTCGTTGCGTTCATGGTTAAGGCGTTCTTCCTCGGCCTGCATGGCCTGGACCTTAAGGGCGTTGTCCTTAAAGACATCAACCGCACGGCCCATGGCGCTGATTTCGTCATTGCCCTTGGACGGCACGACGACATCAAGGTTGCCATCAGCAAGCTGAACCATGGTTTTCTGCAAACCACCAAGGCGGCGCAGAACGTTGCCACGCACATACAGCACATAAATCGCAAGCGAGATAATGATGGCTGCGACGGCAACAACAAACAGGGCGGTCAGGCTCTGTTTCTCGACGACCTTCGCCTGGGCGGCGGCATCGTTGACTTCTGCATTCAGACCGGCAACCAGTTCGGCAACGCTGTTACGCATTGCGTTGGCATATTCGCCACTCTGCACTACAAGCGCCTGGCTTTGTTCGGTGGCCTCAAGTTCACGTTTGCGCAGTTCAGGCAGGCTGCCTTCACCAACCGACAGCTTCTGCATCTTGTCGATCAGATCGACATAGAATGCCTTGAGGCGATCGTTATCAAGCTCATCAAGCTTGCTCAGCGCATCGGTGTACGTGCCACGAATACGCACCGGAATGATCGACAGGCGCACCGCCTGGGTTTCCGTGGTGCTGGAAATGATCATGTTTGATGCGGCAGAACCCAGACGCTCGATATCAAGGATCGGTGTACGCGTCTCGATCGCTGATGCGAACTTCTGGAAGGACTCAAGGATTTCTTCTTTGTCCGCGCTGTATTTCTTTGAAGGGTCTTCTTCAAACGACGCGGCGTATTCGCTGCCTTGGGCGATGTCGTTCTGGGTATAGGACAGCACTGGCTTTAAGGTGTCACCATACCGTTTCGCCAGATTCTGGAACTCTTCGAGTTTCGCGGCTTTTTCGTCGCTGATCTGGAAACGTTCCTGGGTCACTTCGTGCAGCTGTTTGAGGTTATCCTCAAGCAGGGCGCGATTGTCGTTGATGCTTGCAATAACCGCGGGCATAAAGCCGGTCGCTTCAATTTCGGCGATGCGGACATTAAGCTCTTCAAGACGAACCGCAAGTTCTTCGTTAATCGCGGTTTCTTCTTCCGGATTGGCAGCGGCCACGATGCGCGGCGCAATGGCGACAATTTCTGCACTTCCGGTTGCCAGTGACTGAGCCGCGGCAATCGGCGGAAGCTTCTCTTCGGTAATGGTATTAAGCGCATTACCGAACTGATTGAAGGAAATAGCACCGACAATGGCAGAAATCACTGCCATCAATCCGACCACAGCAAACGATATCAAAAGTTTGCTTTGGACCCCGAATTTAGTTCCCATTCTATCTAACCTTTTTCCTGGCTGTTTCCGTATGGCTTCTTTGTCCATTCCGGTTGTTTATGGCACCGCAGGATCATATGCAGTCCTGCGTTAGGCGACAGCTTGGCCCTAGAGAGTATTCTGCTTTAGTTTAATATCTACACCAGAGAACATTAATGAAAGAATATCAAGACGTCTGCAACATCTATCCGCGTATAGTGCGCGACTATCCCGGGATAGGTTGGTTATGATTTCGATGCATCCAGCCCCAAAAACCTGCCCCTTACGCCCGATATTTGGCGATCTCGCCAAGCATGGCTGGACCTTGCTGGGTAAACAGGATATAGGAGCGGTCGAAATTTTCGTTCGCGTATGTCGCAGATATGAATGTGTCATCCTGCACATGCCCGGACGGGCTGGTCTGTCAGGGAACGCCCGTATGACCGGCGTGGTATCACCCGATACCGTTCCACTTCGAATTCATTGACGACAGGTTACAGGTTATGGCCGGCCATTCCCAATTTAAGAACATCATGCACCGCAAAGGTGCGCAGGATAAAAAGCGCGCCAAGATCTTCACCAAACTCGCGCGTGAAATCACTGTTGCCGCGAAAATCAGCGAAGATATCGATAGCAACCCGCGTTTGCGTGCGGCGATTTCTGCGGCCCGTGCCCAGAACATGCCCAAAGACAACATCGATCGTGCCATCAAAAAGGCGACCGGTGCAGGCGAGGGTGATAACTATGAAGAAGTCCGCTACGAGGGTTATGGCACCGCTGGCGTTGCCGTCATCGTCGAAGCACTGACCGACAACCGTAACCGTACCGCATCTGAAGTACGTGCAGCCTTTACCAAGCATGGCGGCAACCTGGGTGAAACCGGTTCGGTCGGCTTCATGTTCAACCGTGTGGGCGAAATCGTCTATCCGATCGACAAGGCCGATGCTGACGAAATCTTCGAAGCGGCCCTTGAAGCCGGTGCTGCCAATGCGGAGTCCGATGATCAGAACCACGTCATCGACACCGAGATCGAAGACCTTAACGCTGTGCGCGAAGCCCTGACCGAAAAATTCGGCGATCCGGAAAGCGCAAAGCTGGTCTTCCGCGCCACCACCGAAGCCGACATTTCGGTCGAACAGGCGCAAAGCATCATGAAACTGGTCGATGTGCTTGAAGATAACGACGACGTCCAGAATGTCTGGACCAACGTTAACTGGACCGACGAAATCGTCGCTGGTCTCGATAACTAATTAATATTTGCCAACACCCGCCTTTCGCTTTTGAATGGCGGGTGTTTTGTATCTGGAACCCGCTTTTTTGGGGGATGTAGTGGTCAGAGTGCTCGGGATTGATCCCGGTCTGCAACGAACCGGTTGGGGCGTCATTGACCTCGATAACAATCGTATGCGCCATGTTGCCAATGGCGTGGTGACGTCCACCCAGTCATTGACCCTTGCCGAACGCCTTGATCAACTGCACACCGGCCTGATCGAAGTGATCCGGATCTGGACACCCGACGAGGCCGCGGTTGAAGAAACGTTCGTGAATAAAAACCCGGTTTCGACCCTGAAACTGGGGCAGGCGCGTGGTGTTGCACTGCTTGCGCCTGCGCGCAGTGGCATTCCGGTAACGGAATATACACCCAATGCCGTCAAAAAGACTGTGGTTGGTGCCGGTCATGCTGCCAAACAGCAGGTCGAAATGATGGTTTCAACCCTTCTGCCGGGATGTGACATTGCCGGGCCGGACGCCGCAGATGCTCTTGCGGTTGCCATATGCCACGCGCAACATGCCGGGAACCGGTCGCTGGCCAATTCGATGGCAGCACACCCAACACGAAACGGGAGAAAATACAGGTGATCGCCAAACTGCGCGGAATTGTGGATTTCATCGGCGAAGACAGCGTCATTATCGATGTCAACGGCGTGGGCTATCTGGTTTTTGCATCCCGCCGCACGCTTTCGATGCTGCCGCCCAAGGGCGGCGATGCTGGCCTGATGATCGAAACCCACGTTCGCGAAGATCACATTCATCTCTATGGCTTTGCCGATAACGCCGAAAAACAATGGTTTGCCTTGCTCACCACCGTTCAGGGTGTCGGCGCAAAAGTCGCGCTGGCGTTGTTGTCGGTTCTGACCCCGACCGATCTTTTGCGCGCACTGGCCGCCCAGGATACCACGGCCCTTTGCCGCGCACCGGGAATCGGCCCCAAGGTCGCAACCCGTATCGTTGGCGAACTGAAAGACAAGGCCGCGAAACTGAACCTTGGCCCGGTTGCAGCCCCGGCGGCCCCCGCCGTCGAAGACGCAAAGCCAGCCGAAAAATCCAAGAAATCAGCCAAGGCCACCAAAGATGTGAGCATCGACACAGCGCCAGCCGAACCGGTTGTAGATGATAGCGTCGTTTTGGCAGACGCGGTATCGGCATTGGTCAATCTTGGCTATGGCCGGTCCGAAGCATTTGGTGCGGTGGGCAAGGCCGCCCAGCAGGCGGGCGACGACAAGTCGATCGATACCCTGATCCGTCTGGGACTAAAGGAGCTTAGCGCGTGAGCGAAGAAGAAGACCGTCTGCTCAGTGGTGAGCGCCGCGAAGAAGATCATCAGGATGGATCGCTGCGTCCCCGTCGGCTTGACGATTTTACCGGCCAGAAAGAAGTCCGTGAAAACCTTGATGTCTTCATCAAGGCCGCCAGCGCGCGCGAAGAAGCCATGGACCATGTCCTGTTCTTTGGCCCGCCGGGACTTGGCAAAACCACGCTTTCGCAAATCGTTGCCAGTGAGCTCGGTGTTGGCTTTCGCGCAACATCCGGCCCGGTGATTGCCAAGGCCGGTGATCTAGCAGCCCTTCTCACCAATCTTCAGCCGCGTGATGTTTTGTTCATTGATGAAATCCATCGCCTGAACCCGGCGGTGGAGGAAATCCTTTATCCGGCAATGGAAGACTTCCAGCTTGATCTGATCATCGGCGAAGGGCCGGCTGCGCGCTCTGTGCGGATTGATTTGCCGCCCTTTACCCTGGTGGGTGCCACCACGCGTTCGGGTCTTCTGACCACGCCATTGCGGGATCGTTTTGGTATTCCGCTGCGCCTTCGGTTCTATGAGCCCGAAGAACTGGTCAGCATCGTTGCCCGTGGAGCACGACTTTTAAATTTCGACATGACCGAAGAAGGCGCGATGGAAATCGCCCGTCGGTCACGTGGCACCCCGCGTATTGCCGGTCGTCTGTTGCGTCGCGTACGTGATTTCGCGGCCGTGGCAGAAAAATCGCCAGTCGACAAATTCATTGCCGACGCGGCCCTGACCCGGCTTGAGGTCGATAACCTTGGCCTCGATAGCCAGGACAGACGATATCTTAATTGTATCGCCAGCAACTATGGCGGTGGTCCGGTTGGTGTCGATACGTTGGCCGCCGCCCTGTCCGAAGAACGCGATACCATCGAAGACGTGATCGAACCTTATCTGCTGCAACAGGGCCTGATCCAGCGTACCCCGCGCGGGCGCATGCTGGGCGTTAAGGGCTTCAAGCATCTTGGTCTGACCCCGCCACGCCAGGCGGGCGGGATGCCGCTTTCCGATCTGTTTGACGGGCAGGCGGGGGAAGAATCCTGATGGCCCAAAATGATCATGACGCCATTCTTGGCCGCTTCGAAGGCAAGCGGCATATCTATCCGCTGATTGTCTATTACGAGAACACGGATGCCGGTGGCGTCGTCTATCACGCCAACTATTTAGCGTTCGCCGACCGGGCACGTTCAGCGATGCTTAACCTGTTGGGCTTTACCAATCGAAATATTGCAGAACGCCACAAAGTTGCCATAGCCGTTCGACAGTGTACGCTCGACTTTCGACGTCCGGCACTTTTGGAAGACCGTATTACGGTCGAAAGCCGGGTGATCAAGGTTGGGGGCGCATCGCTTGGTTTTGAACAAAAGATTATGCGGGGCGACGACGAACTGGTGGTGATCGAGATTTATCTCGCCTGCATGTCGTTGGAAGAATTTCGGGCACAACGTCTGCCCGACGAACTAAGAACAGTATTTAATAGTTGTCTTGATGTGACAAAGGACTGACGGGAATATGGAAAATCAAGTGGTCGACGCGGTAACGCTGGGGCAGTCGGTCATGGCACATGATATGTCTCTTTGGGGACTTTTCATGCAGGCTGGGCTGGTCGTCAAAACAGTGATGATCGGTCTTTTGCTGGCTTCTGTCTGGGTTTGGGCGATTGTCTTCGAGAAAATCCTGCGGTTGCGCAAATTGCGTGCCCAGGCAAACACCTTCGAAGAAGCCTTCTGGTCGGGTGGATCACTTGAAGATCTGTATGATCGCATCGCCGACAAGCCGCGCGATCCGATGTCAGCCATCTTTGTTTCGGCCATGCGTGAATGGCGTCGTTCGAACGCAAAGGGTGTCCATGGCGACACCATGCGTGCCCGCCTTCAGCAGCGCCTTGAAAAATCCATGGAAATCACCCTTGGTCGTGAAATGGACCGGGTGGAACGGTATATGACCTTCCTGGCATCCGTTGGTTCGACCGCACCGTTTGTTGGTCTGTTCGGCACGGTCTGGGGCATCATGGTTTCGTTCCAGTCGATCGCGGCATCCAAGAATACCTCGCTTGCGGTTGTCGCACCGGGTATTGCCGAGGCCCTTTTTGCAACGGCCATGGGCCTTGTTGCTGCGATCCCGGCTGTGGTTGCCTACAACAAGATTTCCAGCGACCTGAACCGTTACAGCAACCGCCTCGAAGCTTTCGTGGACGAGTTCTCCTCGATCCTTTCGCGCCAACTTGACGACACGAGAGACTGATTATGGGCGCACAGCTTGCCAAATCAGGCGGAGGACGCCGTCGCGGTCGCCGGAGTAACCGGCGGGCAGCGATGAGTGACATCAACGTCACCCCGATGGTCGACGTCATGCTGGTGTTGCTGGTGATCTTCATGGTCGCAGCGCCGCTGATGACTGTCGGGGTCGAGGTTGATCTGCCGGAAACCAGTGCCGCACCGATGACCGGCCAGGATGAGCCGCTGGTGGTGTCGGTTTCTGCCGAGGGCACGATCTACATCATGGATAGCGAAATCGCGCAGGACACCCTGACCGAAAAGCTCGCCGCCATTACCGACAACAAGGCCGATACCCGCATCTTTGTCCGCGGTGACAAGACGATTGATTATGGCCGTGTGATGGAAGTCATGGGCCTGATCAAGGATGCCGGTTTCACCAAAGTCGCCCTGATCGCCGAATTGCCGGCAAAGGGTTCGTAAACGAATCATGCTGCGTTACGCTCTCATATCGCTTGGTCTGCACGCTGTCCTGTTTCTGGTGGCGTGGCTTGGGCTGCCCGATCTGTTTGATGAAACACCGTTGGAATTGCAGTCCATTTCGGTTGAAGTCGTGACAGTGGACGAATTTTCCGCGGCCCCGACCAAGGCTTTGCCAAAACCGGAACCCAAAGAGGAACCGAAACCAAAGCCGACCCCGAAGCCGGAACCCAAGCCAGAGCCAAAACCGGAACCAAAGCCGGAACCAAAGCCGGAACCCAAGCCTGAGCCGAAGCC
>NZ_DGMR01000011.1:20335-129851 GCF_002388495.1 Thalassospira sp. UBA4513 | reverse complement strand
AACCCAAGCCTGAGCCGAAGCCCGAACCAAAACCGGAGCCGAAGCCAGAGCCGAAGCCAGAGCCAAAACCGACACCAAAGCCGGAACCGGTTCCGACGCCAGACGTTAAAAAAGAGCCGGAGCCAAAACCGGAGCCGACTGAGCTTGCCGCTGTAAAGCCGGAATCCAAGCCGACGCCTCCGAAACCGGAACCGGTCAAAAAGCCGGAGCCGAAAAAGGAAGAGCCGAAGAAACGCGATCTCATGAGCGTTCTTAAGGATGTCAGCAAGCTCAAGGAAACGGCAGAAGCCACGCCAGAGCAGCAGCCAGACGAAACGCCGGAAGAAAATGCCAGCGAGGTTGTCGCGACCAGGCTTGATGCCAATCTGACCATGAGCGAGCTTGATGCCGTAAAACGTCAGATCGAAAAATGCTGGAGCCCCCCGGCCGGGGCCAAGGAAGCGGGCAACTTTGCGGTTGAAATTCATGTCAGCGCAAACCCGGACGGAACTGTCCGTTTGGCGCGGATTAGCAATCTGAACGAAATCCAGGGCGACACTTCCCGCCGTACGATTGCAGAAAGCGCGCTTCGAGCAGTGCTAAATCCGCAATGCAGTCCTCTAAAACTGCCGCTGGATAAATACGAAATGTGGCGCACATTCACGTTCAATTTTGACATGCGTGAAATGCTGGGCCTTTAACGACCAAGTTCTTGAACACGCGTGGAAAATAGCGAGGCAGGATGACGATCAAGACCAACGCAATAAAACGATTTTGGGCTAAAGGCAGTGTCGCGGCACTGAGCGCCCTTGCCGTTGTCGCTGGCCTGAATGTCGGGTTCATGTCGCCGGCAAAGGCGGAACTCCGGATTGATATTACCCGGGGCGAACTGAAACCGATGCCAATTGCCGTCACCCGCTTCCCGGGCGAAGGCGTTGCCGAAACCGAGATCGGTCAGAACATGACCCAGGTGATTGCCGCAGATCTCGAACGTTCGGGCCTGTTTTCACCGATTGATGAAAAGGCATTCATTCAGAGTGCTGCATCATTGGCGGTGAACCCGAACTTTGCCGAATGGCGGGCCATCAATGCGCAGGCCCTGGTGAACGGTCGTGTCGTGACCGAACCAAATGGTCTTCTGCGTGTCGAATTCCGTCTGTGGGATGTTTTGGCAGAAACCCAGATGTCTGGCGTTGCGTATCGTACGCAGCCAAACAACTGGCGTCGGATTGCCCACAAGATTGCGGACGAGATTTACAAGCGTATCACCGGTGAAACCGGCTATTTCGATACGCGCGTTGTCTACGTCTCGGAATCCGGTCCGGCCGATAACCGGACCAAACGACTGGCCATCATGGATCAGGACGGTGCAAACCACCGGTTCCTGTCTGATGGACGGTTCCTCGTGCTGAACCCGCGCTTCTCGCCGACGGCACAGGAAGTGGTTTATATGTCGTACTTTAACGACAAGCCGCGCGTTTATGTTTTGGATATTGATACCGGCGAGTTGGAATTGCTGGGTGATTTTCCGGGGATGACCTTTGCTCCCCGATTCGCGCCAGACGGGAACTCGGTTGTGATGTCACAAGCGCTTGACGGGAACAGTGAAATTTATGGACTGGACCTGCGCACGCGTGAAAAGCGTCAACTGACGCGCCATCCGGCCGTGGATACCTCGCCTTCCTATTCTCCGGACGGGTCTCGCATTGCGTTCAACTCCGACCGCAGTGGGGCACAACAACTTTATGTGATGAATGCCGATGGTGGGGGCGTACAGCGCATCAGCTTCGGTGGTGGACGTTATGCCACACCGGTCTGGTCGCCGCGCGGAGACCTGATCGCATTCACCAAATCCGAAGGAGGTCGTTATTATATCGGCGTCATGCGGCCAGACGGCAGTGGAGAAAGGCTGCTGGCCGAGGGTTACCTCGTTGAGGGACCAACATGGGCACCGAACGGTCGAGTTTTGATGTACTACCGCCAGCACCCGTCCAGGGACGGGACCAAGGATCGCTATCGTTTGTATTCGATTGATCTTACCGGTTATAACGAGCGAGAGATCGTTACACCGGCGGATGGGTCGGATCCTGCATGGTCGCCCTTGATTCCCTGATATCTCAAGAGTATAGTCATCGCGAAGCACTGAATGCGATTCGCTTTAATCGCGGGCATTTTCGGTGTCGCGAGACATGGAAAACACCAACCTCGGGCGAATGCGTCCGGTGTTAAGGGGAAAACTTAAATGAAACTTCGTATTCTGAGCGTTTTTGCTGCTGCCGCTCTTCTGGCTGCTTGTGAAACTGCACCTGATAGCACGGCAACCACTGGTGGCGACGGTGCAAGCACTTCTTCTAGCGCGTCGTCTTCGACCTCTTTGGCTGAAAGCAGCCCTGAGTGGTTCGCTGTCAACGTTGGTGACCGCGTCTTCTTTGGTTTCGACAAATACGATCTTGCCGGTGAAGCACGTCGCACCCTCGAACTGCAGGCTGCTTGGCTGAAGAAATATCCGCAGTACAAAGTTGTTGTTGAAGGTCATGCCGACGAGCGCGGCACCCGTGAATACAACCTTGCACTCGGCGAACGCCGCGCGAACTCGGTCAAAGATTACCTGATCGCTCTGGGCATCGACCCGTCGCGCATCGAGACCATTTCTTATGGTAAAGAGCGCCCGGTTGCTCTTGGCCATGACGAAGAAAGCTGGGGTAAAAACCGCCGCTCTGTATCGGTTATCCGTTAAGCGCGTGCAGGTGAAAGCCTGACTTGAAGATCAAGGCGCCTGTCCCGTTTGGGGCAGGCGCCTTATTTTTGCCGCCTGAAAATGTTTGAAAGTCACGACAGGTATTTCCATAGTGAACCTTCAAAGACTGAATTGACGAAAAAGGACCCGAAAATGATCCGCGTTCGATCCGCCATTTCGCCAAAGAACCGCAACATCCTGATGGCCCTTGCCGTCGGAGCTGTGTTTGGCATGACATCACTCGGGTCCCAGCCGGTTCACGCGCAAGACGCCAACATGTCGCGTCAGGTAGAACAATTGCGCAAGGACCTCGATCTTTTGCAGCGTTATGTCTATCGCGAAGGCACCGGTGACGCCGCACAGGCCGCTGTCTCGTCTGGTGATGGCGGCGGGGCCGCAACCCCGGCTGCCGCACGCCAACAGGTCCAGATCAGCGCACTGGAACGCACGACCACCCAGCTGACCGGTCAGCTTGAAGAATTCGACTACCGCATTCGCAAGATGGAAGACCGTCTGGAACGTCTGGTGGCCGATATTGATTTCCGCCTTAACCAGCTTGAAAGCGGTGGCGTTGCGACCAGTGGCGCAAACGCCGGTGGGGCAAATGCACCGCTTGCTGGGGGCACGGCTGTACAAGGTGCCAATAACTCTGCCGCCAACAGCGCACCGGGGGGGGCTGCCGGTTCGGGTGAGCCCCTTAATGACCGTGGCACCCAGCTGTTTGGAGTGATTGAAAGCGAAGGCCAGCCGCCGCAAATTCCAAGCGGAGCTGCCGCATCCAACGCATCCGCACCAACCCAGAGTGCGGCGGCAACCACCGGCACGCCTGAAGAACAGTATCGCGAAGCCTTTGGCCTTCTGCGCAAACAGGATTTCCAGGCCGCCGAACAGGCGCTGGGTAATTTCGTCAGCAACCATCCCAACGATCCGCTGGCGGGCAATGCGCAATATTGGCTGGGTGAAACCTATTATGTGCGCGGCCAGTATGAAAATGCTGCCATCGCCTTTACCGAAGGTTTCCAGACCTACCCGGACAGCACCAAGGCACCAGACAACCTGCTGAAGCTCGGCATGTCGCTGGCCAATCTTGGCAAGAACGAAGATGCCTGCACGGCCTTTGGTCACCTGATCGACAATTTCCCGAACGCCTCGAACGTCGTTCTGGATCGCGCCCGTCAGGAACGGCAGAACCGTGGATGTCCGCAGTAAGCCCTGCGTATAACAGACCGATGATCGGCAAACTTACGACATCAGAAAATCAAAACACGGCGTCCGGTGGATCTCCACTGGACGCCGTTGCCTTTGATAGACTGATGATGGCGTTCGCCCCGTTTGAAACCGCCCCTGAAATCCTTGTTGGTGTCTCGGGCGGGGCCGACAGCATGGCGCTTGTACTGCTGGCCCATGACTGGTGTCAGGCACAAGGCGGGCGCGTGGTCGCCGTTACGGTTGACCATGGTCTGCGCAAGGCCGCCGCTGACGAGGCCCGCTGGGTCGCAGCCGAACTTGCCCGCCATAACATCGAACACATCACCAAACACTGGCAGGGCGAAAAGCCAACCGGTGCCGTGCAGGAAAAGGCGCGCCAGGCCCGCTATCGGATTTTTGATGACCTGATGCGTGATACCGGCATTTTCCATTTATTGGTTGCCCATCATGCAGGCGACCAACGCGAAACCATTGCCATGCGCCGCGATCGCGGCACGACACCGATTGGGCAGGCGGGGATGTCTGCGCGGCGCTATCTGCGACATGGCCGGGTGCTGCGTCCGCTTTTGGCCGTTGCCAAGGCCGACTTGGTGGCGACCCTGAACGCACGCGGACAGGCGTGGATCGAAGATCCTTCCAACATCGACGATAAGTTCGAGCGTGTGCGCGTGCGCAAGGCGTTTGCGGCGGGGGCATCACGCCCGCCCGATATAACCGCCGACGCGTCGGCGCGTCGCGACCTTGAAACGGGCATTGGCCGATTGCTGGCCGGGGCGGTGACCCTGCACACGAACGGGGTTGCGATCCTTAACCCGGATGTGCTGCTGGATCCGAAAACAGATCGCAACGCTGCGATCCATGCTCTGGGGCAGGTGGTGCGTACGGTGGGGGGCGCAGGATATATGCCTGCACTTGATAAACTGCGCGGTGCGCTTGATCGCCTTGGTGCGGATAAAACGGCCTGCATCAGTCTGGGCGGCTGCGTCTTGCACGGTCGGAAAGGTGGAATTTGCGTTTATCGAGAATTTGGTCGAATGGCGCAGGATCCGATTGCGTTGGATGCCGAATCACCCACACGATCTTTGGTTGTGCGGTTTGATAATCGCTTTGAATGGCAGGTAGACGACGTTGATCTGTCGGGGCAAATTGGACGTTGGATCGCCCCGCTTGGCCTTTGTGATGTGTTTCACACGAAGTCTTTTCGCGCCGCACTGGGCGAAATTGCACCATTTATTGGTAATTTACCGCGCGCGGCCCTTGCATCCGTGCCTGCACTCTACGATAAAGAAGGCTTGTTATCTGTTGGCGGGCTTGAGGTTTCGGAGCTTTCCGACGTACTATCCGCCGCCGGTTGCGGACGGCCTCTGGGCAGGGGCCTGATCGCGTCTGGTGGCAGTTGGCAGTTTGCGCCGCAAGTACCTTTGTGGGAAAGTGGTTTCAAATCGTCAGCGAAACCCGACAACCTACTTGCGTAAGCGGGGCTTATGACTATTTGATTGTCAGACCCTGCGCAGGAAGTTTTGCGTCACGGCACACACAAATTGCGACCAGTAGCTTGGAATGAATATGGGAAAAAATCTCGCACTGTGGGTTATTATCGCCATCCTTTTGGTGGCGCTGTTTAACCTGTTTCAGTCGCCCTCCGGACGGTCCGGTCAGTCGTCGCTGGCATTTTCGGACTTCCTGGCCGAAGTGGATTCAGGTCAGATTTCCGAAGTCACCATCCAGGGCAACAACCTGACTGCAGAAACGCGCGACGGTCGCTCTGTTAATGTTTACACCCCGGATTATCCGAACCTCGTTGAAAAGCTGAACGACAAGGGCGTGCGCATCATCGCACAGCCTGAAGAAAGCCTGTCTCCTTTGATGAGCGCTTTGATCAGCTGGTTCCCGATGCTTCTGATCATCGGTGTCTGGATCTTCTTCATGCGCCAGATGCAGGGCGGCGGCGGTAAGGCCATGGGCTTTGGCAAGTCCAAGGCCAAGATGCTGACCGAGAAATCCGGCCGCGTGACCTTTGAAGATGTCGCCGGTATTGAAGAAGCCAAAGGCGAGCTTGAAGAAGTCGTCGACTTCCTGCGCGATCCGCAGAAGTTCCAGCGCCTTGGTGGTAAAATCCCCAAAGGCATGCTGCTTGTCGGTCCTCCGGGTACCGGTAAAACGCTTCTGGCGCGTGCGATTGCCGGCGAAGCAAACGTTCCGTTCTTCACCATTTCGGGTTCTGACTTCGTTGAAATGTTCGTTGGTGTCGGTGCATCGCGTGTGCGTGACATGTTCGAACAGGGCAAGAAAAACGCACCTTGCATCATCTTCATCGATGAAATCGACGCTGTGGGCCGCCATCGTGGTGCCGGTCTTGGCGGCGGTAACGATGAACGCGAACAGACGCTCAACCAGCTCCTTGTCGAGATGGATGGTTTCGAAGCCAACGAAGGTGTGATCCTGGTGGCTGCAACCAACCGTCCGGACGTTCTGGATCCTGCATTGCTGCGTCCGGGTCGTTTCGACCGTCAGGTCGTCGTGCCGAACCCGGATCTGGAAGGCCGTGAACGCATTCTGGGTGTTCATGCGCGTAAAGTTCCGCTGGGTCCGGATGTCGATCTGCGCACGGTTGCACGTGGTACCCCGGGCTTCTCGGGTGCGGATCTGGCAAACCTTGTCAACGAGGCAGCTCTTCTGGCCGCCCGTCTTGGCAAGCGCGTTGTCACCATGGCTGATTTCGAAAACGCCAAGGACAAGGTCATGATGGGGGCCGAACGTCGCTCCATGATCATGACCGATGACGAGAAAAAGCTGACCGCCTATCACGAAGGCGGCCACGCACTGGTCGCCCTCCATACGCCTGCGTCTGATCCGATCCACAAGGCCACCATCATCCCGCGCGGTCGCGCACTGGGTATGGTGATGCGTCTGCCGGAACGTGATCAGGTGTCCAAGTCCTATGAACAGCTGATTTCCGACCTTGCGGTTGCCATGGGTGGCCGCGTTGCCGAGGAAATTATCTTTGGCAAGGACAAGGTCACCACGGGGGCATCTTCGGACATCAACATGGTGACGCAATATGCGCGCAAGATGGTGACCGAGTGGGGCTTCTCCGACAAGCTTGGGAATGTCAAATACGTTGATAACCAGGAAGAAGTGTTTCTTGGTCACAGCGTTGCCCAGCACAAAAACGTTTCGGAAAAAACAGCGCAACTCATTGACGAAGAAGTCCGTCGTTACTCTGACGAGGCTTATGAATTCGCCAAGCGCGTTCTGACGGAACATCTTGATGACCTGCACAAGCTTGCAAAAGGTCTTCTGGAATATGAAACCCTGTCGGGCAAGGAAATCGACGCGCTGCTGCGTGGCGAGGAAATCAACCGTCCGGGCCATACTTCGGGTGGCGGCAAGGATGCAGGTGGCGGACGTCGCTCCACGGTGCCAAGCACCGGCGGTGCCCGCAAGGATAACCCTGGTGACGGCGGCGGGGACCTTTCCCCGGAACCGCAACCGGGAAGCTAACAGAAAGAGACTGATGGACGAGATCAAACGATCGGTCCTGCGAAGCCCCGCCGATGTGCGGGGCTTTGCCGATTTTGAAGGACCGCTTTACTACGCACCGACCGGTTTCATCGACCATGCCGATGATCCCAATACCTTGCCACTCGCCGGATCACGCCGGGGATTTTCGGCACTTGAAATCATCCGTCGCCGCGAAGGTGGTGGCGCTGAAAGCATGATCCTGCCGCTCCTCGCCCTTGAAGGCTGGGTTCAAAACAGTGGCCGGGTTGATGAAATCAATGCCGTTCTGGACCGCCTGATGGCTAAACGCCCGGATTATGCCGGGCTTGATATGGCGTCCTGTCATGTGATGGGCATCATCAATGTTACGCCTGACAGCTTTTCCGATGGCGGCGATTACAACACCACCGAACAGTCTGTGGCGCGTGCCATGGCGATGATAGAGCAGGGCGCATCGATCATTGATGTTGGCGGCGAATCAACCCGTCCGGGGGCCGATACGGTGTCCGAGGACGAGGAAATCAGTCGTGTGGTCCCGGTTATCCGCGAATTGGCGTCCAAGGGACATGTCGTTTCGATCGATACCCGCCATGCTGGCGTGATGGAGGCCGCGATTGAGGCCGGGGCAGCGATCATCAATGACGTCACGGGGCTTGAGGGCGATGAACGCTCGATGGAGGTTGCAGCCGCATCTGGTAAACCGGTGATGCTGATGCATATGCAGGGCGAACCAGGCACCATGCAGGCCGACCCGAAATATGATTGCGCGGTGCTTGATATTTATGACTATCTGCTCGATCGCATCGAAAGCTGCGAGCGGGCCGGTATTTCACGTGATCGCATCTGCATTGATCCGGGCATCGGCTTTGGCAAGACGCTGTCGCACAATCTTGAACTGTTGTCGCGTTTGGCCATTTTCCATGGATTGGGCTGCCCGATCCTGCTGGGCACCTCGCGAAAGTCATTCATTGGCAAGATTGATCCCAAGGCCGATCCCAAGCAGCGCCTAGGCGGTTCAATCGCGTCTGCGGTCAATGGATGGCGTCACGGTGTTCAGATGATCCGCGTGCATGATGTGCCCGAAACGGTGCAGGCGATTTCTGTCGCCAGTTCCACATCTATTGTTTGAAGATGTATTTGTTGCATCGTCTGCACGTATAACTTGTCATTTTATCGGCATCGTTTAAAACATGGCTCGCAATCGCAAGGAGGCTTGGCTTCTAATCGATTGCGAGCTTTTTTGTGGCAAGTTCGATTCTGGCATTTTCTGACCATTTACGGTTGATACTTGCAGAATCGGTCCTTTGACCACATACCAATAAGTATCAAACAAAAGTGACACCAAAGTCACAGTTGATGGTTGGACAACAAGCGAACGCGAAGGTCTTTAGATGAACGAGATTGGCGGTCTGACGCAGCCGTTCCCTGCTGATGTCAGGTCTGGCTGGAATGCTATGACGCACTGTGTATATGTCGTGGAAGACAACACCGATCTGAACAAGGATCTGTGTGAGTATCTTGAGATGTGCGGTTTCGATGTGGTCGGGTGTGAAACCGGGGCTGCATTTTACCGGGCACTTGCTGCGCGCAAACCTGATGCGGTCATTCTTGATATTATGCTGCCCGACGCGGATGGCTATGAACTGGCCCAGCATGTCCGCAAAACCGTTGATTGCGGCATCATGATGCTGACCTCGCTTTCGGGAATGGACAATCACCTGACCGGCTACAAATCTGGTGCCGACGTTTATCTGACGAAAGACAGCCCGTTATCTGTGATCGAGGCCGCGCTTAAACCGCTTCTGCGCCGCGCGTCGCGTTCAGATAACGAAGCGACGGCGGAAACGGCAATTCCCGAGGATAGCTGGGTTCTTGATATGCTTAACTGGACCCTGCGCAATCCCCAAGGCAATGAAGCCAAACTGACGGCGACGGAACGCACCATCGTCAAGATCCTGATTGATGCCAATGGGGCGTGGCTGACGCGTCCTGAAATCGTCGAGGCGCTCGGCAAGGCCGACACGGCGGAAAACTGCCGCAATCTGGATACGGCAATCCGGCGCGTGCGTCAGAAAATCATCAAGGAAATCGGCGAAGAACTGCCTGTGCGAACGGCTTATGGTCGTGGCTATGCCTTTACGTCACCCGCCGCCATTGCCGGCGAGGCCGAGGCTTCCTGATCCGTTTGTTCCCCGCCCGAATAACGTGCGGCCAGCTACTCGCACGGTAAAAGCAGGCAAAGCTCGATGCTGCGTGCGCCCTTCTGGCGCAGGGTGATCGATCCGCCGTGGGCAACGACAATACGTTGCGAAATATGCAGTCCGAGTGCGCGCTGCAATGACTGGCTTTCCATATCGCGCCGGAACAGCGCATCGGAAATCATGGCGATCTCGTCTTCATCCAGTTCGTCACCACGGCAGGGGATGCTGATTTCGACCCGCATCTCCGAATGCCGGTGAGTACTGATGTGGATCGGTGCCCCGTGCGCAAAGCGACGTGACGTCTCAGCCAGGTTCGTGATCGCAAGCCCCATCAGGGTTTCGTCGATAAAAACCTCGATACCCGTGGTTCGGCTCAATGCCGCCTGAACTTCCGCACCTTCGCGTGTGGTCTGGGCGACAAATTCCTGAAGGAAACGGTTGATCGGAACTGTCTTGCGCGCAAGTGACAGTTCCTGTGTGTCGATACCGTCCTTGGTCAGGAAAATATCGACAAGACGCGCCAGTTTCTGCGCCTGAAGCTGGATGCGTCGCAAACGTTCAAGAACGTCATCCTTATGGTTGGTAAGACGCAGCATCAGCATTTCTGATGATCGCTGGATCACCGCAAGCGGCGTCCGGAATTCATGCGACAGCATCGAAATCAGTTTGCGCTGTTCCTCGACCAGCGAGGTGGTTTCTTCTGCCTTGCGCACGACAGTGACCCGTTCCTTGTCCATGCGCGACAACCGCATCGTCATGATGATGCCCATCCCGACAAGGTGGAACATCAAGGTGTAGCTGTGCAGTTCCAGACGCAATCTGGTCGCATCGATCACCCCCGAAAGGGCAAGCTGGATCATGATCGCCGCCCCGGTCGGGACGGCCAGAACCACAAGGAACGCCCAGTAACGCGGGTTGTGGATGTCTTCAAACGCCCGTTTGATCAGGATTGCGCACATCGTGGCCATAAAGACCGAATGGCTTGGCACGATATAGGTGCCAAAGACGGTGTACAGATCGGTTGTGGCTCCGGCTGCAAAGGCCAGAATGAAAAACCCATAAGCGCAACATATCTTGTAGGCCAAAGGATGCTTCTTTTTGGCATCGATAATGTAGAGCCACAGGAACACCGTTACGCCATAGGTAATGATGTTGGCTGTTCCCAACAAAAAGTCATTCAGCCACGGTATCTCCGGTCGTAGCTCGCTTAAAACCACACCATTGACGACGGCCGCCGTGACACCGATTGCCAGGACCCAGATGCTGTACAGAACGACAATCCGATCCCGCGCAATCAGACCAAGCGCCAGATAGGCCAGCCCCAAAGCCAGAATGAAGCCAAAGAAAACATTCGACGCCAAATCACGGAAAGACAGCGAGGACACCAGGTCGGTTGCCGGCCAAAGTGTCATCCAGATCAGATTGGCGCTATTGCTTTGCGACCGTACATAAAGGCGATAATCGCCTGGCTCCATCAGGGGCAGGGCGGCGATATGTGCTCGTCCGCCATATTGGCGGGCGCTGGCCGGGACATGATCGCCAAGACGGGTATGCCAGACGGGATCCCCCAGTCCATCGGGCACCAGAAACACATCAATGAAATTCAGATAGTTCGGCCCGATTTCAAGCAGGGCGCGTTTCGTCATGTCATTGCTGATGGTGAGATCAAGCTGATGCCAGATCACATCACGGGTATACCCAAAGGACGGTATGGCATGTGACTGCTGAAAGGCCGTATCTGGCAGGGCCTGGATCTCTTCAAAGCCAAGCTTGCGTGTGGTGTCGGCAAAGGACGCAACAAACCGGGTGATCTCAATCGGTTCTGTGACATTGCCCGGCAGGACCAGATGATCCTGATCATTGCTCGGCATCAAGGCTGATTGCGCGTTTGCACCGTGCCATGGCATCAAAACCATGGTTGTGATTATGAGCAACAACAATTCCGCCGCCAAAGCCATGGCGGACTGAGGATGTGTCTTTGGTGCAGTGAACAGCGGCGATCTGATCCTCATGGCCGCTCCCCGTCATGTGACGTCTCGGTATAACCAAGCGGGAAGCCAGCCCTGTTTTCATTGTTCCTGAGCACCGTCATGTCGCGGTCATAAGGCAATTTGATCAGGATTGTTGTTCCGCCTTCTTCGCCGACACTGACCGACAGGGATCCGTCATGGGCCTCGATGATGCGTTTGGTCAGATGCAACCCAAGCCCGACACCCTGGATTTTGACCGAATCCCGTCCGCGGTAAAAGGCGTTCAAAACATTCTGCAGATCGTCGGCGGCGATGCCCGGGCCCTCGTCGACAACCCGGATATAGACATAACCGTTGGCAGCCCGTTCGGCTGAAATCCAGACGGCGGCCCCCGGCGCATATTTGCGCGCATTCTCGATCAGGTTGATCAGCGCACGTTCCATCAGGATCCGGTCAATCTCGACGATCACAACATCGCTTTGGATCAGGCTGATATTCTGGCCGGGGACCTCGCGTTGGCGCTGCGCAATCAAATCGCGCAGAAACGCATCGATGGCAACCGCTTCGCGCGTGGTGGTGAATGTCGCGCTATCAAGGGTTTCCTTGGTCAGGAACGCATCGACAAGGCCCGAAAGCTGCCGGGCATTGGACTGGATCGTCGACAGCCGGTTCAGAACGCTTTCAGGCTCTTTTTGCAAATGTAGTCCGAGGATTTCAGCAGACCGCTGAATGATCGCAAGCGGGGTTCGGAATTCATGTGACAGCATGGTGATAAAGGTGCGCTGCTCACTGGCAAGCTGGTCGGCCCGCTGGCCGGAGGCAAGGGCATCAACACGCCGGTTGATCACGCCATAGGTGCGATAGGCCATGGCGATGGCCACCAGCACAAGCTGAATAAACGAACTGAGCGCAAAGATGCTCGTGGTAAATCCGTTGACCGGCAACCACCCGATCAGCAACAGCAAATGCGCCATCGCCCCGATGGTCGGAATCCCAAGCGCGACCATCAAATAACTCATCTGGAATGTGTGCTTCTGGCGATATCCGCGATACATCAGATTGATCAGCAAAACCGCAAGCAGGAATATCTGAGGGCCGAAAAACACTTTGGCATACAGGATATACCAGTCCGATGTGGCGGTCAGAAAACCTGCCATCGCCAGAACCGAATACCCTGCCATGATCCGAAACAGCGGCCGGTTCTCGCGATCAAGACGGGTCATATAGCTCCACATCATGATGCTTGTACCAAGCGCAAACGCGGTTCCGGTTCCCGTCACGAAGTCCGAGGCCAGCGACCAGAACGGTTTGAAAATCAGTTGGGCATAGCCCGTCACCCCGAACGAAATCAGGAACAGCGAAAAGATATAGCCCGAATACCAGAGAACAGACCGATCCCCCGACATCACGCCAAACGCGAAATAAATCCCGAATGCAAGAAGCAGAACACCAAGGGTTGCGCCCTTGATGAAACTGTTGCTGCCCGATTTGGTAATCAGCGCCGTATCAGGCAGGAGTTCGGCCTCAAGGACGTGCGCGCTGTTGGTATGGACCGCGATAACCAGCCAATATTCGCCAAGTGACAGTTTCGGCCATTCGGCAACGTGCGAAAGATTTTGCAAGCCACCCTTGGCTCTTGGAATTCGGTCGCCGAGATGTTCCTGCCAGATGATCTGGCGCGCGTCATTTGACAGGATGCTGATCTCGATATCATTCAGATACACATGTCCGATATCGATAAAGGCGCTTCTTCCCGTTCGTCCGGGTTGATCAACGATTTTGACCGGCGCGCGATACCAGATGGTGCGATCCGTATAGCCCGGACCGCGTGCCTCAAGGACAGAGGCGAATTCAGATTCGGCAATCGACGGGATTTTAAATGCGCTTTCCACTTTGCGGTCTGTCACCAACCGCGTCAGATAGCGGTTCAGATTGATAACTTCCGCAGGTCCGCTGGGCGGCAGGACGAGTGTTTTGGCAACCTCATGCGCAGCGATTTTGGGTCCGTAAACGGCAAAAATGCCGGACGCGGTCACAATCAACATCGCAAAAAGAAACATATTCAAGCGGATGCTGCGCAAAATTCCCCCGGTTTCAGCCCCTTAGCCCCTTCATCTTGTGATAGCGGGTTTTTGACCGAAGGTCATCGCTTTTATCCGAATATCGCCCTGTTTGCCTGTTAACGGATTGATTGCCAGTTTGGCACTAGAATAGGCGCTGAAATATGCCGATTGCCGGTGGCATTGCGCCGCCACTTTGATATAACCGGCAGTCAGAATGAATTGACAGGGCATAATGCCCGCAAAGCAAGCAGAGACACAGAATATGAGCCGCAAGTATTTTGGCACCGATGGCATTCGCGGAACTGCCAATACAGCGCCGATGACCGCAGAAGTCGCCCTGAAAGTCGGGATGGCTGCCGGCCATTATTTCACCCGTGGTGATCACCGCCACAAGGTCGTGATTGGCAAGGATACCCGACTGTCGGGCTATATGCTTGAACCGGCCCTTGTTGCCGGTTTCACCTCGATGGGGATGGATGTCATGCTGGTCGGCCCGATGCCGACCCCGGCGGTGGCCATGCTGACCAAATCGATGCGCGCTGATATCGGTGTGATGATCTCGGCCTCCCACAACCCGTTCCAGGATAACGGCATCAAGCTGTTTGGCCCGGATGGCTTCAAGCTGTCAGACGAGGTCGAACTTGAAATCGAAGCCCTGATGGAAAGCGATCTTTCGGGCAAACTGGTACCTGCCAACGCGCTGGGTCGTGCCAAACGCATCGATGATGCGCCGGGCCGCTATATCGAGGCCGTCAAATCATCCCTGCCGGGCACCGTCACGCTTGAAGGTCTGCGCATCGTGCTTGATTGCGCCCATGGGGCCGGTTACTCCGTCGCGCCCAAGGTTCTGCGTGAACTGGGTGCTGACGTAATTGAAATCGGCACCAGCCCGAATGGTCTGAACATCAATGATCAGTGTGGTTCGACCTACACCAAAACCATGTGTGACCGGGTTCTGGCCGAAAAGGCCGATGTCGGGATTGCCCTTGATGGCGATGCCGACCGCGTCCAGATGTGTGATGAAAAGGGACATCTGATCGACGGCGACCAGTTGATGGGCCTTGTTGTAACCCACTGGAAACGCACCGGTCAGCTGCGCGGCAACGCGCTGGTTGCGACCGTGATGTCGAACCTTGGTCTTGAACGTTATCTTGAAAGCAACGATGTCCGTCTGATCCGCACCAAGGTCGGGGACCGCTATGTTGTCGAACAGATGCGCGCCCTTGATTGCAATGTCGGCGGTGAACAGTCGGGCCATATCGTGCTGTCGGACTTCGCATCGACCGGTGATGGCCTGTTGGCAGCCCTTCAGGTGCTGGCGGTTCTTGCCAGCCGCGAAGGCCCGGTTTCTGAGCTCAGCCGTGTGTTCGAACCGTTGCCGCAGATCCTTAAAAACGTGCGCTACAGTGCCGGTTCTGATCCGTTGGCGCAAAGCAGCGTCATCGAAGCCATTTCCTTGGCAGAACGGGCCTTTAACGGTGATGGTCGTATCCTGATCCGTAAATCTGGCACCGAACCGCTGATCCGTGTCATGGCCGAAGGCGATGACGCGATTAAGGTCGAACAGATCGTTGATGGCATCGTTGCCGAAATCACCGCCGTTGCCGGTTAACCGGTCATTGTGACGAAAACCTGATATCTGCAGGATAAGGAAGGGTCGTATGAAGGGTCGTGTCTTGATTATCGCCGGGTCGGATTGTTCCGGTGGGGCCGGAATTCAGGCCGATATCAAATCGGTGACGGCCCTTGGCGGCTATGCTGCAACTGCGATAACGGCGCTCACGGTGCAAAACACCACCGGAGTCTTCGACGTTCTTGGCATCGATCCGGACATGATCGTCCATCAGGCGACGGTGACGATTGATGATATTGGCGCAGATGCGCTTAAAACCGGGATGCTGCATTCGGTGCCGGTGATTACCGCTGTGGCGGAATTCATCAAATCAAAGGCCGCAGGTATTCCGGTCGTTGTAGACCCGGTGATGGTATCGCAAAGCGGTTCACGCCTGCTTCAGGAAGACGCGGTAGAAGCACTTATGACCCATATGGTCCCGCTTGCGACCGTGCTGACACCAAATATTCCAGAGGCCGAAGTATTATCAGGTATGAAAATCACCAGCGAAGCTGATATGATTGCTGCAGCGCACAAAATTGGTGATCTCGGTTGCGAGGCCGTCCTGATAAAAGGTGGTCACGCCGACGGGGACAAAATCGTCGATATCTTGTGGCGCCGGGATCGCGATATCGAAGGTTTCGAAGATACGCGCATTCCGTCTGAGAATAATCATGGTACGGGCTGCTCGCTTGCAAGTGCCATTGCAACCGGGCTGGCTCAGGGCATGGGATTAAGTGATTCCGTTGCCCGTGCGCGGGCATATGTCCGTGAAGCCATCCGAACCGCACCGGACTTTGGCAAAGGAAACGGTCCGCTAAACCATGCGCATCCTGTGACCGGTTGAATAATTCAACACGAATGTGACAGGGCGCTGAAAGTTGGGACACTTAAGCTATGCCGGGCACATCGTTTTTCCATCAGGCGCGTAACAACGCCTGGTCAAATCACCGTTTGTATGGGGTCTGTCAGAAATTGACAGATGGCGAACTCGCCTCCAAACGAACGCCTTTTTCCACCTCTATTCTTGAAACGCTGAACCATATCCTGACCAATGACTGGTATTATCTTGATGCGCTGGTCGATGGCAGGCGGGGTCGTGCGTGTCTTGATAATGAAATGCCGTTTGGTGCCATCGATAAACTGGCCGCAGCCCAGCGTGATGCGGATATGCGCTTAATGGCGTATTGTGAACAGCTCAATGACAAGGATGCCATCCGGGCGGTCGAACTGGTCCGCGAAGACGGCAGCAAGACGCTTGAAACCGTGGCCGATATTTTGTCACATCTGTTTGTCTATCAAACCCATCAACGCGGGCAGGTGCATGCGCTTCTGGCCGTCACCGGTCAGGCACCACCAATCCTTGATGACTACCATCTTGAATATGATGCGCCGATGCCAAGCTTCGATTTTTCGGCGCTTGGCCGCAAAGGCGCATAAAGGATACCGATGAATACAAGAATGCTGCGCCGTGCGATTCTGGCTGGCGGGATCGCCGTTCTGGCCGTCGTCAGTTTCGGCAACCCGCACCGTCATGTTGCCGATCTTTTCTGGCCCGCTGATGCCGCACCCTGGGAACATGTCACTGCGGTTTATGTCCCCGATATCAGTCAGCCGACCCGGGTCAAGATATCCGAGGCGACCTATGACGATCTTGCGGCCTGCCGCGATCACGTAATGGAACAGGCGGCCGCGCAGGGCGATCCAAATCTTGAAAAGGGTCGCTTTGAATGCGCCATCGGATTTTATGCCGACAAGGATGATGGCACCGGCGGCGAATACCGCCTGATCGTCAAGTAATCAATTATCCTGTGCGCTCGAAGGCTACAGCACGTACCAAAGCAATGCGGGCAGGGCGATGGCGGCAAGGAAACTTGAACTGATGACCACACCAGCCACTTCTTCCGGTTCGCGGTTATAAAGCTGCGCAAACAGGTAACAGAACACCGCAACCGGCATCGAACATTGCAGGATCACAACCCCGCGTTCCATGCCGGTCAGTCCCATGACTTCCGACAGGCCCAAGCCAACCCCGAACCCCATGCCAAGGCGCAGCACACTCAATGCCGTGCTGCGTGCAAGGCTGACCGGGCGCAGCTTGGCAAGCGACACACCAAGCGTAAACAGCATTAACGGAATGGTCAGTTGCCCGATCAGGTTGGTAGTGTTGTAAAGCCATTCGGGCACCGGTGTTTCGGTGGCAAGGAACCCCGTGGCAATCAGGGTTGCCGGAATGATCGGCATCTTGGCCAGCGACTTGATTGAAAAGCTGCCCGATACGAACGCAACCCCGATGGTCAGCTGGATCACGACATAGGCGGCAAAGAACGCCACCGAAAGCGCCAAGCCTTCCTGCCCATAAGCCAGCATACAAAGCGGCAAGCCAACATTGCCGACATTTGGCCAGGTCAGCGATTGCAGATAAGTGCGCGGAGACAGGTTAAAGACCTTAAGCACCGGCCAGCCGATCAAGGCAAAGATCACATTGGCCGCAAGGGCGGCTGTTCCCATCAGAACCAGCGTATCACCGCCAAGCTCGACCGTCGCAAGGGCGGCAAAGGTCAGACAGGGTGTCGCGAAATATGTGACAATGGATGTGACAAGGTTGGTGTCAAAATGTTTGCCAGCACGGGCCCAGAAATATCCCAGTCCGGTGGTGATGAAAACCGGGGCCAAAATCGCAAAAATATCGGCAAACATCAGACGCTTTTCCTTGATAGGTTCTTCTATGGGGCGTGAACTTGAACCGAAATTGCACGTCCCCCGGTTGCTCTGCAAGTGAATAATGGTAATACCAATTTCTTTTCCGCACTGTGCAAAAGTCGGTTGTGGCTTGTGAAGACTTGCTTTTGCAAAGGCCTTTGCGCCATTGTTGGCCAAATTTGACCATGTAGAAGGCCTGTGATGAACGGCTCCATCCACGACACTGTCAAACGTCACCTGATTGATCCGGCGCCGCGCTTTCGCGATCAACGCAACCCGGTTCCGGCTGTCTTTCTGGATCGGGACGGAGTGATTAACGAGGAAGTCCACTACCTGTCAGACGTTGCCGATCTTAAATTGATTAACGGCACGGCAAAGGCGATCAAACGCCTCAATGATGCGGGCATCCTGGTGATTGTCGTCACCAACCAGTCCGGTGTCGCGCGGGGCTATCTCACCGAAGACCAGCTTTTTGAAATCCACAAGGCATTGGTTTCCATGCTTGCCGATCGCAAGGCATCGGTGCAGGGCATCTATTATTCCCCCTATCATCCAAGCGGGCAGGGTGATTACCGCCGCCAAAGCACGTGTCGCAAACCAGAACCCGGCATGCTTCTGGCCGCAAGTGACGAGTTTGCCATCAACCTCTCGGAAAGCGTCCTGATTGGTGATCGCATCAACGATATCCGTGCCGGACATGCGGCGGGCACAAAGGCCATCATGGTCAGAACCGGCCACGGCGCAAAGGAAGCCATCCTGCCCGAAGCCCGGGAAGCCGATTTTATTGCCGATGATCTGGCAATGGCGGTTGATCACATCCTGACCACGCGGCAATAGGGCGCGTTTCAAGCCGTCCGTGTCTAACCGTTACCAAGACAAAAGTTCTGCCACATCTCCCGACAGGCTTCTTCGAACTCGGCTGCGACAGCAGGTGCATGGAAGGCGCGGCTGCCCCGGATGCGATCGCGCATGTTTTCGCGAATGCTGGCCAGCGCCTTAAGGTCGGATGCCAGCATGATGCATTTATCGACATATCCCTTTTCGGTTTCGGCACACAGCGCGCCAAGCCCGATATCGCTTAAAACCGCAAGGCCAAGCCGCGATCCCGGACGATCATCGGCCAGCGACACGAACGGAATGCCAAACCACAGCATCTCGTAATAGTTTTCAAGGCTGATGGCAGGAAACGGCGCAAGCCCGATATCAATCTGGGCATAAAGGGCCGGTCGATCCTGGGGCTTTACCTTGCCCGCCAGATCAAGCCGGTCGCGCTTGATCCCGGCCTGTCGGGTGCGATCAAGGAACGTTTTGGCGGCATAGGAATCTTCAAGCACGTCATCCTGAATGACGATGCGGCTGTTGCTGACCTTGTTTAATATCCGCGCAAAGCAATTAAGCGTCTCGTTGCTGATATTGGCCAACCGATCAATGCAGCCAAACCGGATGATCTCTTCGCCGATGGCTGCCGGAAGCGGTGCCAGTGGCAAGGCATCATCAAGTTCCGCCGGAAGGTAGGGGCCAAGTGCTAGCGGATAGGGACGCTCGGCAAACATCTTGTTTTCGGCAAGCCCACCACCAAACACGTCCTTGTGCCCGATCAGGTAATCCATTTCGGCCATGCCGGTGGTGATCGCGGACAGGCTGGCTTGCACCGGGGCGGCCTTAAGGGCAAAGACCTCAATCGGTTGGGTCGGGTGAACGCCACAGACATCGATCAGGATATCGACCTTGTCCTTGCGAATGCGATCGGCAATCTGCATCGGGTCCTGGCCGCAAACCTCGCGCCAGCCATCCGCCATCACCTGCCATTGCCGTGTGACGTCGTCCGGGCGCGGTGTTGCGGAATACAGGAACAGCTCGATCTCATGCCGGTTCAGGTGGCGCGCAAGTGCACTCAAAAGGCTGGATGATGCATGCTTGCAAAAGAACGGGGATAACCATCCGATGCGCAGCCGCTTGTCCGACTGTCGGGTGTTGGCAAAGGCCGGCTTGGCGGCAATCGGCATATGATGCTTGGCCCATGCCTTGGCTGCCTTGCTATGGGTGGCCCCATCGGTTGTGCCAAGCTTCGCACGCGCCCGGATCAAAAGCGCATCGGCCGTGGCATTATCCGGCGATGTCTCTATCAGGGTATCAAGTGTCTTTATTGTGCTATCAAGGTCGCCACAGCGCAGCGTGATGTCGGCCAGAACCAGATCAATCTCAACGGTGTCCTTGGTCAGGCGGCGCGCGGTCTTTAAAATCGCAATCGCCTTGGCATATTGCCCTTGATGCGCCAGTGACTGGCCCAACCCGCGCAAACCCGGAACGTATTTGGCATCGATGCTTAGTGCTCGCTGATACAGGTTCTGTGCCAGTTCCGGATAGCCAAGACGCAGAAAGGCCGATCCCACCCGGCAAATCAGTTCCGGGGAAATGCCTGCGGCCTCGGCGGCATGTTCAAGTGATTTAAGGGCGGCTTCTTCCTGCCCCAGATCATGCAAGGTCTGCCCGAACAGCAGCAATCCTTCATAATGATTTGGCTTCAGGCCAAGCAACCGGCCCAAAAGATCCATCGCCTGACCCAAATGGCCGCGCGGAATTTCAAGCCGTGCCAGATGATAAAGGGCGGTGGGGAAATCCCCATGGTAACTCAATGCCTGCTTGAACTGGTCAATCGCCTTGTCGATTTGCCCGGAACTTTCCAGCGCGATCGCGTAGTTGCACCGGACCGCCGGGTTGGCAGCAAAGCTCGTCAGGCAGTTTTCAAAAAGCTCAATCGCCTCGCCATGGCGGCCAAGGCCGGTCAGAAGGGTGGCAAGAAGATGCTCTGCCTCCGCATTGCCCGGTGACATGGCCAATGCCGCGCGATAGATTTTCTCGGCTTCTTCGGGGCGATTGCCCTCATGCGCAGTCAGTCCGCGACGCAACAGTGTCTTGAGTTGGTCGGACATGGGGTTGCGGATCTCCACCTGATGGTCTGGATAAGGGCCTTGGCCCAAGCAGTCTTGCCTGACATTAAAGGGTTCAGCCCGTCCTTTAAAGCATGCAGTTACCAGATCGCGGATTACCGCCTGAAATGCAGGTAAAAAAGAACCCCGAACCTGTATGAGGGTCCGGGGTCAGAATGGGAGTGGGAGAATCGCCTGGCGGCGATAATCCCCCATACGATATGTGTTGTTTGGTTAGAGGTCGCCTATTCAATGGAATAGTTTTCCGGGTATTTGGGATAGGTCGCATGGTCAATCGTCGCAAAACCTGTGAACTGGCTCACAAAATTGTACGCTGACACTGGTGAATGGGCGTTTTCAGGCAAACTCTGAGGATAGAAAGCGCTGCCAAAAACGCGTTCGCAGTTCGCGGGCAAAGTGATGGGCGTGTAGCAATCGTACCGAATGACGGATTTTGGCGAAATTTTCGGGCAAAAAACTGTCAAAGCGCGCGAATACTGTGCTAGAACGCACCTATATACAAAGGGCATCGGGGATGCTGACCCCGTACCCGAAAGAAACGCCACCAGTGATTTAAAGAGAGGTTCCTTCCATGCCGGAATATCGGTCCCGTACAACAACACATGGCCGCAACATGGCTGGTGCGCGCGGCCTTTGGCGCGCCACTGGCATGAAAGACGAAGACTTCGACAAGCCGATCATTGCGGTCGTCAACAGCTTCACCCAGTTCGTGCCCGGTCACGTGCACCTCAAAGACCTTGGTCAGATGGTCGCACGCGAGATTGAGGCATCCGGCGGTGTCGCCAAGGAATTCAACACCATTGCCGTTGATGATGGCATCGCGATGGGCCATGACGGCATGCTCTATAGCCTGCCGTCGCGCGAAATCATTGCTGATTCCGTCGAATATATGGTCAATGCCCATTGCGCCGATGCGATGGTCTGCATTTCCAATTGCGATAAAATTACCCCGGGCATGTTGATGGCTGCGATGCGCCTCAATGTCCCGTGCGTGTTCGTCTCCGGCGGCCCGATGGAGGCCGGCAAGGTCACCATCGAAGGCAAGGAACATCACCTTGATCTGGTCGATGCCATGGTGCAGGCCGCTGACCCGAACATCTCCGACGAACAGGTCAAAGTTGTTGAGCGTTCGGCATGCCCGACTTGCGGGTCGTGTTCTGGCATGTTTACCGCCAACTCGATGAACTGTCTGGCCGAGGCGCTTGGTCTGGCACTTCCGGGCAACGGTTCGGTGCTGGCAACCCACGCCGCGCGTCAGGAGCTTTTCCTTGAGGCGGCGCGTACCTCGGTCAAGTTGGCGCGTCGTTACTACGAAGAAGAAGACGAGGGCGCGACCCCGCGCGGTATCGCAACCTTCAAGGCATTTGAAAACGCCATGGCGCTTGATATCGCCATGGGTGGGTCGACCAACACGGTTCTGCACCTGCTGGCGATTGCCAAGGAAGCCGAAGTCGACTTCACCATGACCGATATGGACCGCCTGTCGCGCAAGATCCCGTATCTGTCCAAGGTCGCGCCAAACCATCCGATGTTCCACATGGAAGACGTCCATCGTGCCGGTGGCATCATGCGTATTCTTGGCGAACTCGATCGTGCAGGGCTGCTGCATACCGATGTCTCGACCGTGCATTCCAAGACCATGGCCGACGCCCTTGAAAAGTGGGACATCAAACGCACCACCAACGAGGCCGTGCACAAATTCTTCCGCGCCATGCCGGGTGGCATCCCGACCCAAACCGCGTTCAGTCAGGAACGTTATTGGGACGACCTTGATCTCGATGAAAAAGAAGGCTGCATTCGTGATGTCGCCCATGCCTATAGTCAGGATGGCGGTCTTGCCGTCCTGTTTGGCAACCTGGCCGCCAATGGCTGCGTGGTCAAAACCGGTGGTGTTGACGAAAGCATCCTGAAATTCACCGGCCCGGCTGTGATCTGCGAAAGCCAGGACGAAGCTGTTGCCAAGGTTCTCGGTGGCGAGGTCAAGGATGGCGACGTTGTCGTCATCCGCTACGAAGGCCCCAAAGGTGGTCCGGGCATGCAGGAAATGCTGTATCCGACCAGCTATCTGAAATCGATGGGGCTGGGCAAGGCCTGCGCACTGGTTACCGATGGTCGCTTCTCGGGCGGGACGTCGGGCCTGTCGATCGGTCACGTATCCCCCGAAGCCGCCGCTGGTGGTGACATCGCGCTGGTCGAACCGGGTGACATGATCGAAATCGACATTCCGAACCGTTCTATCCGCAT
This sequence comes from Thalassospira sp. UBA4513, assembly GCF_002388495.1. Taxonomy (NCBI): domain Bacteria; kingdom Pseudomonadati; phylum Pseudomonadota; class Alphaproteobacteria; order Rhodospirillales; family Thalassospiraceae; genus Thalassospira; species Thalassospira sp. UBA4513. The sequence continues at coordinate 106,678 of NZ_DGMR01000011.1, read as the reverse complement.
TGCGGTCGATGATGCGGTTCTGGCCGCCCGCCGTCAGGCGATGGAAGCCAAGGGCCCCGAAGCATGGCGTCCGGCCAAGCCGCGCAAACGCAAGGTCTCAACCGCCCTTCGTGCCTATGCCGCCATGGCAACCAGTGCCGATCAGGGTGCGGTCCGTGACGTCACCCAGGTCGAATTCTGATCTGCGCACAGTCGCAAGATGACCAAACAAAAAGGGCGCCGTTTGGCGCCCTTTTTTCATGATCGGATTTGGTGGTTCAGGCCAATGCGCTTTCCAGTGGCAGGTACTCATAGCCAAGTGCATCTGCCACGGCCTTATAGGTGATCTTGCCCGCATGGACGTTAAGCCCGGCCGCCAGATGCGGATCGTCCTGACAGGCTCTCTTCCATCCCTTGTCGGCCAGGGCCAGGGCAAAGGGCAGGGTGGCGTTGTTCAACGCAAAGGTCGATGTCCGGGCGACCGCACCGGGCATGTTTGCCACGCAATAATGCACGACATCATCGACGATATAGGTCGGATCGGCATGGGTGGTTGCCTTGGATGTTTCAAAACATCCGCCCTGATCAATCGCCACATCAACAATCACCGAACCCGGCTTCATGCGTGACAGTTGTTCTTTCTTGATCAGTTTTGGTGCCGCCGCACCCGGGACAAGCACTGCACCCACGACCATGTCAGCCTCAAGCACAAGCGCCTCGGTATCATCAATGGTGGCGTATTGGGTTTTGATGCGCGGGCCATACAGATCATCAAGATAGGTCAGGCGTTTGACGTTCTTATCAAGGATGATCACATCCGCGCCCATGCCCGCTGCAATGCGCGCGGCATTGGTACCAACGACACCGCCACCAATCACAACGACCTTGGCCGGCGCCACACCCGGCACACCGCCAAGTAACATGCCCCGTCCGCCATTGGCTTTCTGAAGGGCGGCCGCCCCGACCTGCGGGGCCATGCGACCGGCAACTTCCGACATCGGTGCCAGCAATGGCAAGCCACCTGCGCGGTCGGTGACGGTTTCATAGGCAATTGCGGTGACACCGGATTTGACCAGACCGGCGGTTTGATCGGGGTCCGGTGCGAGATGCAGATAGGTAAACAGCAACTGGCCTTCGCGGAGTTGCTCATACTCGACCTTCTGCGGTTCCTTGACCTTGATGATCATCTCGGCACTGGCAAAGATATCGGATGCGCTGGCCGCAATCGTCGCACCGGCAGCGACATAATCATTATCAGTAAAGCCGATGCCAGCACCGGCCATGGTTTCGACTTGTACCTTGTGGCCATGCGCGACCAGTTCACGGACCGAACTTGGCGTCAGTCCGACACGGTATTCGTGGTTTTTGATTTCCTTTGGAACACCAATCAGCATGTCGTTTCCTCCCGACAAAATCGTGGTAATCGGGGGAACTCCCCGGCGTTTCCGGAGTTTCCCGGGCGGCTGGAATACGATGCCGCCTCTTTTGTTATTATTCTTGAATGATACCCTAAAAATTGGGCAATTAATCTTCATTTCAAGGGGCTATTGATGATATCATTGCTATATAATTCAACAGAAACACCATGACGTCGGAGGATTATGCGAATGGAGATGGACGAACGGGATCGGATGATTCTGCGTTTGCTGCAGAAAGACGGTCGCATCAGCAATGCTGAACTTGCTGAAAAGGTGAACCTGTCGGCCTCTGCCTGCCTGCGCCGTGTGCGGCTTCTTGAAGAGGCAGGCTTCATTGATCACTACACCATGCTTCTTAATCCCGCGCGGATCGGCAAGCCGGGCAATGCCTTTGTCAATATCGCGATCACCCGCCAAACCCGCGAGGCCCTTGAAACCTTCGAACTCGAAATTCAAAAGGTGCCCGAAGTTGTCGAATGTTATTTGCTGGCCGGGCAAAGCGACTATCTTGTGCATGTCGTCTATAGCGACACCGCCGACTATGAACGCATCCACAGTGAAGTCCTGACCCAGCTTCCCGGTGTCGAACGTGTGCAGACCGTCATCACGCTCCGCGAAGTCAAACGCACCACCGAACTGCCGGTCTGAGCTGTGATCTTACGTCGGATCCCGGTTATTTCACGATATGGAATGTCATGAAGTGAAGCCGGGCCGGTGGCGCCTGGTCATCAACCCGGCTGGTGGGGCGGAATGCGACTCGAACAAAAAACTGTACGATATTTGTGGTTTTGTTCAGAATGCGTTATGGTGATTGATTGTATGTGACCGGAATTCATCTAAATTGGTCTATATTTGGTCAGAAAAATGTATGCGTTTTCAATGCTTCATGAATTTTGTCCAGTTATTCCAATCCTGCAGTTTGACTTTTAGGTGAATTAAAATGCAATAATATGCCCGGGGAAAATACGTTGGGGGAAATTAATCAAATGGAACAAGACAATCTTGTTCGCGCTCGTAGCCATGAGCAGAAACTAAAACGCCGTGCTGATATTCTCGAAGCTGCCCGCAAGCTCTATCTCGAAGGTGATGGAACCCTGCCGTCGGCGGCGGAAGTCGCACGCAAGGCGAACTTGGCCAAGGGCACGCTTTACCTTTATTTTTCAAGCAAGGAAGCATTGTTTCTTGAAGTGTTGCGTCACTTCCAGAAAGAGTGGTTTGAAAACAATCTTGATGTGATTGATCAGGAAGCGCTGCGTCGGCCCGAAGAACGGGATTCGACCCGTGTGGCCCGCCAGTTCGTGCAATATCTGGTCAAGAACGACAAGTTCCTGCATCTCGCATCACTGTCGCAAGGTGTTTTGGAATCTGGCTCCGACGATGAAATGGTCGTCAACCAGCGCCGCTTCCTGGCATCGATGGTCAAGCGTACCGCCGATGCCCTGGCAGAGCTCTATGAAATCACACCTGATGCCGCCAGCAAGCTGATGCGTTCTTCCTATGCGCTGGTTCTGGGGCTGTGGCAAATGTCGCAGTTGCCTGACCGCGTCATCAAGCTGATGGAACAGAACGCGCTCAACAACCTGATCATTGATTTCGAAGAAGCCGCCGAAGAGGCCGTTGTCTCTTACTGGCAGGTTTCGGCACCCGGCATGAAATGCCGTGAAATGATGCGCAAGGCTGCCGAAGGCAACTGCTGAGCCGACGGCTCGACAAGCCCAAATACAAAACAGCGCCGGATGATTTTCCGGCGCTGTTTTTTTTGTTGTCTGCCTAAAGGTATCAGGCGGCCCAAGTAGCGCCTTAGTGTTGCGCGTCCGCCCCGGCAGAGGCGCGGCTGCGCATCCGCTCGGACCGCAGGATCATCAGACTGGCAATCACGATCATCACCGACACCGCCAGAATAATCAGGGTTGCCAGTGCGTTGATTTCCGGCGAGACCCCCAGACGGACCGATGAAAACACCTTCATCGGAAGCGTGGTCGATCCCGGACCGGCAACAAAGCTTGCAATCACCAGATCATCCAGCGACAGGGTAAAGGACAGCAGCCACCCGGCCAGCAATGCTGGCAGGATCATCGGAAGCGTGATGACAAAGAAGATCTTGGCTGGCTTAGCACCCAGATCCATTGCCGCTTCCTCGACCGAGGTATCCATCCCCGACAGGCGCGACTGCACGACAACCGCGACATAGGCCGCACAGAAGGTCGTATGTGCAATCGTGATCGTCGAAAGACCACGCCCGGCTGGCCAGCCAATCATTTGCTCAAGCGTTACAAACAACAGCAAAAGCGACAGACCGGTAATAACCTCTGGCATCACCAGCGGGGCGGCAATCATGCCTGAAAACAGCGTGCGTCCCTTGAACCGGCCAAAGCGTGACATCACAAGTCCTGCCGGGGTGCCGAGTGCCAGGGCGAGGGTCGCTGACATCACCCCGATACGCAGGCTGTTCCAGGCGGCATCAATCATGCCGTCATTGGAAAACAGCGACACATACCACTTGGTCGAAAAGCCCGCCCAGACGGTCACAAGCTTCCCTTCGTTAAAGGAATAGATCATGACAAGCAGGATCGGCACATACAGAAAGGCAAAGCCAAACACCAATGCCGAAATCAGGAAGGTTGAACGTTTGCTGCTCATTGCTGGCCTTCCTCCTGCTTGGTCTGGATATGCTGGAACCACATGATCGGCACGACAAGGAACAGCAGCATCGCAATCGCAACGCTTGACGCAATCGGCCAGTCACGGTTGGCAAAGAATTCGTTCCAAAGGGTTCGGCCGATCATCAAGGTGTTCGGGCCCCCCAGAAGTTCCGGAATAACGAATTCACCCACAGCCGGAATAAACACCAGAAGTGAGCCTGCCAAAATCCCCGGCATGGAAAGCGGCAGCGTAATCTTGGCAAAGGCCTGCCAGGGCTTGCAGCCCAGATCAAGGGCGGCTTCCACCAGACTGACATCCATTTTTTCAAGTGTGGAATAGAGCGGCAGGATCATGAAGGGCAGGTAGGTATAGACAATCCCGACATAGACCGCGAATTCCGTCTGACGCATGATCAGCGGTTCGGAGATAATGCCCGTCCACATAAGGAACGCGTTGATCAACCCTTCGCGGTCAAGGATCCCGATCCAGGCATATACACGGATCAGGAAACTGGTCCAGAACGGCAGTATGACCAGCATCAGCAACACACTGCGCATCGATCCCTGCGCGCGCGCAATCCCATAGGCCATCGGATAACCGATCAGAAGCGTGATGACGGTTGATATCGCCGCAATCCGGATCGAATTGAGGTATGCCGTGACATACAGGCTGTCAGATAGAAGGAACAGGTAGTTCCCGAAATTGAGCGTGACCGTGATGCCTTCGTCGATCCATTCAAACAGCGGCGTATAGGGCGGCTGTGCGTATTCGGCGACGGAAAAGCTGATCTTGAGAACGATCAGGAATGGCACAAGGAAGAACAAAAACAGCCAAAAATAAGGGATACCAACCACCAGCACCCGGCCATGTTTGATCATCCAGCGATCAAAACGTTGTTTGAGGGTCAAGCTGCCCTCTTGCTTGTCACTGCTCATTTGTTCAGTACCGAAGCAGCCCCGGCCTCCCACGATACCCAGACAGTATCTTCCCACGTATAGCGCGGTTCGATCTGGCGGGTGGAATTCGGCTCGGTCACCTTGATGCGTTTGCCGCTTTCAAGGCGCACGTGATAGGTCGAAATACCGCCAAGATAGCCGATTTCTTCGACCTTACCCGATACGCAATTGTATTTGGTTTCTTTGGGCGCTTCCTTGGTGATGCGAAGCCGCTCGGGGCGCAACGCCACCCAGAAGGTCATGCCTTCATGGCCCTGAACGGCGTGATCGATATAAATCTCGCACCCGGCCTCATCCGATTTGATGACGGCATATTTTTCATCGTCATCGACCAGTACACCTTCGATCAGGTTGACCTGGCCGAGGAAGTTCGCAGTATAGCGGCTGTTGGGATATTCATAAAGTTCGAACGGGGTGCCTGTCTGGTTGATGACCCCTTCATTCATCACGGCAATGCGCGATGCCATGGTCATGGCTTCTTCCTGGTCATGGGTCACCATGACAAAGGTGGTGCCGACCTTTTCCTGAATGTTGACCAACTCGAACTGGGTCTGTTCGCGCAGTTTCTTGTCAAGCGCGCCCAGCGGTTCGTCGAGCAACAGCACCTTTGGCCGTTTGATAAGTGACCGTGCCAATGCAACGCGCTGGCGCTGACCACCCGAAAGTTGATGGGGTTTGCGTTTGGCAAATTTGCTCATTTGCACAAGGCCCAGCATCTCGGCGACCAGTTCCTTAATCTCGCTACGCGAAACACCATCCTGCACCAGCCCGAACGCGACATTCTGTTCCACGCTCATATGCGGGAACAGGGCATAGGACTGAAACATCATGTTCGTCGGGCGCTCATAGGCCGGAACACCGGCCATATCGACACCATCGATGTAAATCTTGCCTGATGTGGGTTCCTCGAACCCGGCCAGCATGCGCAACAGCGTTGTTTTCCCGCAACCGGACCCGCCCAGAAGGGCGAAAAGCTCGTGGCGATAGATATCCAGGGAAACATCATCGACGGCATAGAAGTCGCCGAATTTCTTGGTCACATTCTCAAAGCGGATATAGGGAACCGCGTCCGGATTGTTCCAAGGTTGCGTCTTGTGCACATCCTCGTGCACGCGCTCCAAAACCGCCTCTGACACCAGCATTCTCCCCTGTTTCAATGTCAAGATGAACCGCTTCAATCAGACGTCAGTCCCTGATGACCTGGTGCGCAATCGTTTCATGTTGCTGCACTGCCCATTGGTCGGTTCTTCCTGATAACAGGATGAAGCAATTCTGCAATCTGTAAAGAGGGGTGTGCGATATTTTGAACAACAATCGCCATTTGATACCTAAATTGGCAGGGAATCGGCATGTGGTGTTCAGAAAATGTGCATTTCTGAGAAAGGGTCCGGTTGTCAGAAACAGGCTGACTGCAACCAATAAAGCGCCGTGATCACGAGTCACAGGCGCTCTGGCCGCATCGTTTCGCACGACTGAAAAGCAAAAGGGCGCGACCAAAGTCGCGCCCTTCGCAAGGATCAGCGATCGCAATCCGTCTGGATCGCTTTCGATCACTTACTGACCGGTTTTAAGCTTCGTCCACAGGCGGGTACGGGTACGCAGCAGGCGTGAACCCGGCTCGACTTTCGAACGCAGGCGTTCTTTGACTTCCTGCGGCGGATAGATGCCCTGATCTTCCAGAAGGGACGGGTCAACCAGTTCCATCGCGGCAAGGTTCGGGGTTGCATAGGCAACATAGTTCGCGATTTCAGCTTCGACATCGGCACGCAGCACATAGTCGATGAACTTGTGCGCCAGATCCGGGTTTGGTGCATCTTCCGGGATCATCATCGCATCAAACCAGATCAGCGTGCCTTCTTTGGGGATGACATACTTGATCTCGTTGCCGTTGCCAGCTTCTTCTGCACGAAGGGCGGCCATGCCGACATCGCCCGACCAGCCAACAGAAATACAAACGTTACCGTTTGCAAGGTCGTTGATGTACTGGGAGCTATGGAAATAGGTCACATGCGGACGGATTTTCTCAAGCTGCTCAAAGGCGCTTTCGATCGATTCCGTGGTCGGTTCGCCTTCCGGCACATTGCCAAGATAGAAGTTCACCAGCGGTACGATCTCGCCCGGATCATCCAGAAGCGACAGGCCGCATGACGACAGCTTCTCGGCATATTTCGGATCAAAGATCATCGCCCAGCTATCAAGCGGGGCATCGTCACCCAGAACTTCCTGAACTTTGGCAACGTTATAGCCAAAGCCGTTGGTGCCCCAGAAATACGGCACGGCAAAGGTGTTGTCCGGGTCGTATTTTGCCTGCTGCTCAAGGATCACCGGATCCAGGTTGCCATAGTTCGACAGTTTGGATTTGTCGATCGGCTGGAACAGCTTGGCTTTGATCAGGCGTTCGGCATCGGCAAGGGTCGGCACCACGATGTCATAGCCGGAATTACCCGCCAGCAGCTTGGCTTCAACCAACTGGTTGCTGTCGTAAACGTCATAGTTGACCTTGACGCCGTATTCCTTTTCGAAGTTCGCAACGGTTTCCTCGCCGATATAATCCGACCAGTTATAAACGTTGAGAACTTCCTGTGCCGATGCACCAGTGGCAAAGCCAGATACGGCAGCCGCAAGCACAACCAGGCTTGATGTTTTAAGAAGAGATTTCATTTCGCTGAGCCTCCCATGTGGCAGCGTTTGAAAGTTTACCGGTTCTGTTGTTGGTCCCCCAGAACCCGGGGCTTATCGTAATATCCTTCGAATGCTTCAGGATATTGTCAAATACAAGATGGAAAAATGTGCATATTTCGCATCATGTAAAAAATTGTGCATTTAACATGCAACAATCTTGCGCCGGGCAGCAAGTCCCGGCGCAAAATTCGACAGGCGTCTTTTAAACGTTCAGCAACAGGTGCTCACGCTCCCAGGCGCTGATCACGGTCTGATAGGCATCCCATTCCGCTTCCTTGACCGCAATAACGGCGGCAGCGAACTCTTCACCCAGCAATTCCTTAAGCGGCTTGCAACGATGGAATTTCGCAAGCGCTTCGTGGATGTGACGGGGCAGGGAATGCGCACGGTCATAGCCCGAACCTTCGATCGGGGCCGTCGCATCGACTTCCTCGATAATGCCAAGCAGGCCACAGGCAAGCGACGCCGCAACCGCCAGATACGGGTTGGCATCTGCCCCCGGAAGACGGTTTTCAATACGGCGTGCCGCGGGCGGGCCATTCGGCTGGCGCAGGCCGACCGTACGGTTATCAAGTGACCAGTGCATGTTGATCGGGGCATCCGACCAGGGCTGCAAACGGCGATAACTGTTCATGTTCGGTGCCAGAAGCGGCATGGCTGCAGGCAGGTAACGCTGCAAGCCACCAATATAGTTCAGGAACAGTTTCGAGTTTTCCCCGTCATCATCGGCAAACAGGTTCTTGCCGGTGTTGATATCAAGAAGACTCTGGTGAATATGCATCGAGCTTCCCGGCAGGTTGCCCATCGGCTTGGCCATGAACGTGCCATAGACGCCGTGTTTCAGTGCCGTTTCACGCAGCGTACGTTTGAACAAAAAGGCCTGATCGGCCAGTTCAAGCGGATCACCATGGTTAAAGTTCATTTCAAGCTGGGCCGGACCCGACTCGTGGCTCATGGTATCGGCGTCGATATTCATGGCCTCGCAATAGTCATACAGGTCTTCAATCAGCGGATCGAACTCGTTGATGGCATCAATCCCAAACGCATTTGATGCGCGTTCCGGGCGACCGGAACGACCAATCGGCGGCTCCAGCGGGTTGTCCGGATCGGTGTTCTTTGCCACCAGATAAAATTCAAGTTCTGGCGCGATGATCGGGCGCATGCCGCGTTCTTCAAATGCCTTGAGAACACGTTTAAGTACGCCGCGCGGCGACGTCGAAACTTCTTCGCCGGAAAAATGGAAACAGTCGCAGATGATCTGGGCCGTTGGCTCCTCGTACCACGGCACAACGCGAACGGTTTCCGGGTCGGGAACCATCGCCACGTCCTTTTCGGCCGGGTCAAGGAAGGCATCGGTTTCCTCCGGATAGCCGCCGGTTACCGTCAGGCAGAAAATTGCTTCGGGGATGGCAAGGCTTTTGGCCTCCAGCCCCTTAAGAAACTTCTGTGTCGGAAGAACCTTGCCCCGCGCAACGCCGGACATGTCCGGAACAATGCATTCGACTTCTTCGATTTTTCGCTCGGATAGCCACGTCTTGAGATCGGTGCTCATGTGTAGTCGGGCGCTTTCACGCCAGTCCTTCAAAATTGCATTTTCTTGCGTTTTTCGGGCCATTCCCGAACAAATTCACAAGAAAGGATGTTTGTCTTCGAAGACTATTGTATTTAATTTCGTTATTGTCGTGTTTATTAGAATTATAGACGAATTTTCGGTTGGATCGTCGAAGATATCGTTTCATATCTCTGGAACGATCCTACCAGATTGCGCTATAGTCGCGCCACAATATTTAAGAGCAGCGTTTGGATGCTGGTCAAGGAGGTATTATGAAAATCGCACATCCGTATCTTATGTTTCTTGGTGACGCGCCGGACGAACTGGCTGCAAAAACCGCAATCGGCATCAAGCAGTGGCGCCCGGAATGGTGCGTCGGTCAGATGAGCCTGCCGGGCTGTCAGGCGGACCTTGGTCTGCCGGAAATGTCGATCGCCGAAGCAAAGGCAGCCGGCGTTAAAACCCTGGTGCTGGGCGTTGCCAACCGTGGCGGGATCATTGGTCCGGCATGGATGGAAACCCTGCTGGCGGCAATCGATGCCGGCATGGACATCGCCAACGGTCTGCACACCCGTCTTTCGTCGATTCCGGAATTGGTTGATGCGGCCAAGGCCAAGGGTGTTAGCCTGTTTGACGTTCGCCACTTCGATGGCAAAGTTCCGGTCGGCAACGGTGAAAAGCGTTCCGGCAAGCGCGTTCTGGCTGTCGGTACCGACTGTTCGGTCGGTAAGATGTACACCGCCCTTGCAATCGACGCAGAATTCAAAAAACGCGGCATCAAGTCCGATTTCCGTGCAACCGGCCAGACCGGTATCTTCATCGCCGGTGAAGGCATTTCGGTTGATGCGGTGATTTCCGACTTTATCTCGGGCGCTGTTGAAACCATTGCACCGGCCAATGACCCGGATCACTGGGACGTCATGGAAGGGCAGGGCAGCCTGTTCCACGCATCGTTCGCCGGTGTTTCCATGGGCCTGATCCACGGTTCACAGCCGGATGCCCTTGTCGTCTGCCACGAGCCGACCCGTGCGCACATGCGTGGTCTTCCGGGATATAAGCTCCCGGATCTGAAAACCTGCCTTGACGTCAACCTGTTGCACGCCAAACTGACCAACCCGGATTGCAAGGTTGTCGGTTTTGCCATCAACACCAAGGCGCTTGACGACGCAGCAGCCAAGAAACTTCTGGCTGACATCGAAGCTGAATTCGGCCTTCCGGCTGTTGACCCGGTCCGTACCGGCGTTGCGTCGCTGGTCGACAAGCTGCAGGAGATCTAAGTTGCCAAAACTCACTGTGATTTCCGAAGTCTTCCCCCTCGCACAGGTCTTCAAGATCTCGCGCGGGGCCCGGACCGAGGCACATGTGGTCAAGGTGACGGTCAGCGACGGCACCCATACCGGGCAGGGGGAATGCGTTCCCTATGCCCGGTATAATGAAACGGTCGAAGGTGTCATTGCCGACATCGAAGCACAGGCAGACGCCCTTGACCGTGGCATGACCCGCAAGGAACTCCAGGACGCCATGAAGGCCGGTGCTGCGCGTAATGCAGTCGACTGCGCCTATTGGGACCTGGAAGCCAAGCGTATGGGACGTCGTGTTTGGGAATTGATTGGGCACAAGGCGCCCGAAGGATTGATCACAGCCGAAACGCTGTCGATCGATACCCCGGACAACATGCGCGAAGCCGCCCGCAAGATCGCCCATGCCCCGTTGCTGAAGGTCAAGCTCAATGGCGAAAACGTCCTTGAGTCGGTCCGTGCTGTGCGTGAAGGTTCGCCCAAGGCCCGCATCATTGTTGATGCCAACGAAGCCTGGTCGCTTGATCTGCTCGAAGATATCGGTGCCGAACTTGATGGTCTGGGGGTCGAGATGATCGAACAGCCACTGCCTGCCGGGCAGGATGATGGTCTGATCGATATCGATTGTCCGGTGCTTCTTTGTGCCGACGAGTCTGTTCATACGATGGCCGATATTCCGCGTCTGGCCAATCTCTATGACATGATCAACATCAAGCTCGACAAGACCGGCGGTCTCACCGGCGCGCTTGAGCTGGCCGAGGCCGCATCCAAGGCCGGCATGCAGCTGATGACCGGCTGCATGGTCGGAACATCGCTTGCCATGGCGCCCGCCATGATCACCGGTGCGATGTCGCGTATTGTTGATCTGGATGGCCCGATCTGGATGGCCAAGGATCGCGATCACGCTCTGACGTTTAAAAACGGTGTGATGGGGCTGCCCGATCGCGAACTCTGGGGTTGATTTGGCTAAACGCTATACAACGGCATAATCGCCCTGTAATCCGGGCGATATAAGACGGCGCATCGGCAAACCGGTGCGCCGTTTTTATTTCCTATGTAAAAAACCGGCACCCGAATTTTCGACCCAAGGTAGAAAAGCCAAGGGAAATTTTTTTTACAGCCAGATATGGTGGGTTATGGGTTAACTTTTTGTTTACGAATCAATATCTTGCGGTCGGTCTTGACCGTTTTAAAGCTCCATTTCGGCCCATCTGCTGCATGACGCCACCCTAATGTATAGTTGTGTCTTGGACCAAATAAAGGAACGATGAGACATCTATATAAAGGGCCTGTGTGGCCCGCTTAAATCTGGTTGGAGCGGTTCGCGTGGATTCAGGCCCTCAGGAAAATAGCAGTCCGTCAAAAAAGACGTTTCGATGCTGCTATCGGGATTTTCTCTACACGCCACGGCATGCAGAGCTCCTGCATCTGCGCCGCAAGGAATCGATCCAGCTTACCGCCCGTTTCGCAGCCCTTTTCGTTCTTGTCCTGACGCTTGCCGTTCCGCTCTGGGACGGGGCCTTTGCCGCTGAAATGTGGTCATCGCAGACCTTTATCCTGCGGCTTCTGGTGGCGGGGGTTGCGCTTGTGGTTCTCACCAATCGCGCGGTCAGTGCACGCTTGCGCCGACGTTTTCCGTACCTGCCGATGCTGATGCTGATTGTCGCGGCAAGTTTGCTATGTGTCTTTGCTGGCAATGACCCGCTTGCAACCGATTACATGCACAGTTCGCACAGCTTCCTTCTGATCGGTCTGGTGATGATGATTGCCATCATGCCCGTCACCCTGGTCGAGGCCGCCGTTCTTTCAGTGCCATTTGCCGTGTTGCTCGTTATTGGGGCGCAAAGCGGACTCGCGACCGGGTTTGTGCCGTTTGAAATGCTGCTGGCATTCCTGTTGCCGCTGGCGCTGGTATCGGCCCTTGTGCAGCTTTATCGCACCGTCACCGCCGCCCATGAAATCGCCATTGATCCGCTGACCAACTGTTATACCCGTGCCTTTGGCATGGAAATGATCCGGGTCAGCTTCGAAGGCGCACTGCGCAAGAAAGTGCCCTATACCGTTGCCTTCATCGACCTTGATGATTTCAAGCAGATCAATGATCGCTATGGCCATGATTACGGCGACCGCATTCTGGGCGAGGTCGGGAATAACCTGATCCATCGTTTCCGCCGTTCTGACATGGTTGTGCGCTGGGGCGGGGAAGAATTCCTGGTGCTGTTGCCCGAACTGGGCCGTGCCCGCGCTGTCGAGGTGCTTGAACGTGTCATGGCCCCGGGGCTTGCAAAACTTGAAAACGGGCAGGTGCAGCGCGCCAGCGTCGGTCTTTCCGAACGCATCGAAGATGCCATTGCCTTGCCGCAAAACCTGATCGACTTGGCTGATCAGCGCATGTATGAGGCCAAAAAACGCCAGGACCGCGATGACCTCGTCGCACAAGGCTATTCCGGGCGACGCAATACGGTAAGCGCCCTTGCGTCCCCGTCGACGACCAATGCCCCCTCGGTTGATCGCAGCGTAAACTAGCTGCCTGCTTTTGAGCTCGCCTTGGACTGGGCTCTGCTGCCCAATGCATGCGTCCGCTCGCGACGCGACCTCTCCTGATCCATAAAACCCTGTCTGACGGACATCATGGCGGCGCATGCCAGTGTCGATCACTGTTGAGGTCTGTCCTGTGCAGGACAGAATCGGTCCAGGGAAAGGCGTGGAATCGGCATGAGCTCGCGCCAGGTCAGTTCGGATTCGCGTCGATTCTCTCAGCTTTTTCGAAAATTCCATTTTCTTCGGTGATCAAAAAATAGCCGCGAGATGTGAAATTTGCGGGCGTTTGGGGTGCAATGCCTCAAAATAATGCACAAAAAAGAAGCAGTAATATTTCTGACAAAAAAATAGTCAAAAAGCTGTTGCGTCCTGTCCGGTGAATGGGTAATGTTCATTTGTGCGCTGCGGTAGGACGCAGTGCATTCCGGCGAGCGACTTGTCGCTCGTTTCTTGGACGTTTCCTCCCTAGACTTGGGCCGCTGTCACAGGCGGCCTTCTTTTTTGCCTAAATTCAGCCCTTTAGCTCAATTTAAAGCATCTGCTCAGCGCCTGAACATCTCATGTGTTTTGGAATTGTTGAAATGGTGCGGTGCAAATCAACTTGGGGTCATGGCGGCGCGCAGATACGCCAAGGGCGCTGCCCGGCAATATCAGGAAGCGCCCTTTAAAATCCCTTTGGACCTTTTTTCGGCTATTTTTCGCGCGTTGGATTGCCATCGGGGATATTGCCATCCCCGTCACCCAGACCGCGTTGCATGATTACGCTATCGACCCAGCGGCCCATTTTAAAGCCCGCCGACTGAAGCGTGCCCGCCACCCGGAACCCCAGCCGCGCATGCAGCCCGATAGACGCCACATTGGCGCTATCGCCGATCACGGCAATCATCTGGCGATAGCCAAGGGCTGTGACGCGCTTGATCAGTTCCGCAAGCAACGCACTGCCAGCCCCCTTGCCGACGACTTCGGGTGCTATGTAAATCGTGTCCTCGACCGTGAAACGATAGGCCGGGCGGGTCCGGTACGCCCCGGCATAGGCAAAGCCTTCCACCCGTCCATCCACATCCGCCACCAGATAGGGCAGGCCGCGTTCGCGCACATGTTGCCAGCGCGATGTCAGTTCGGCGATTTCGGGTGCGCGTTCTTCAAACGATGCCAGGCCATGCAGAACGTGATGGCCGTAAATTTCGGTGATGCGTTCAAAATCTTCGGGTTCGGCATCGCGAATGACCAGATCGCTCAAAACGTCACTGGTATCGGTGGCGTTACTGGTGGCGGTGGTGGCGTCAGTCATTAGAACGGGTTCCCGTCGAGATCATGGAAGCGCGATATCAGATCGGTCATCTGGTCACGCAGAACGTCAAAGCCGCGATGCGGGCTGATTGTCGTTTCATCCATATAAAGCGCACGAGAAAGCTCGATCTGAAGGCTGTGCACATGTTCTTGCGGGCGACCGTAATGGCGTGTGCAATAACCCCCGGCATATGGATCATTGTGCGCGGGCGCAAAGCCCATATCGCGAAAACAATCTTCCACAAACCGCGTCAATGACGGGTGGCAGGAACTTCCATAGCAATCGCCAAGCACCAGATCAACGCGGTTTTTCATGCTGTCGCACGAATCCCCGGGCATCGAATGGCAATCAATCAGGATGCAATAGCCAAACGTGGCGCGCGTCTGATCAATCAGTTTTTGCAATGCCTTGTGATAGGGCCGGTAATAGGTATCAATCCGCGAAAGCGCTTCTTCGGCGGGCAGGCGGGTCTTGTAAATCTCGACCCCGCCGCTGACCACGCGCGGGATCGATCCCAACCCCGAAAGCGCACGCATCGAATTGATCTCGTTGTCATCAGGAAGATCGCCATCAAACATCCGCGGATCAAGTTCCATGGCGGCCCGGTTCACATCAACATAGGCACGCGGAAATGTCGCGCACAGCAACGGTGCGCCAAGCTTGGGGGCGGCAGTGAACAGCTGGTCGACAAAGGCGTCTTCGGATGCGCGCAGTTCAAACGCACCAATCCGTGCCCGGTCAATCAGATCCTGCGGGTACTGGCGGCCTGAATGCGGCGATGCAAACACCACAGGCAGCGTTTGCCGTGGTGGCAGGATAACGGTGGCGGGGCCGGTTGTGGTAAGTTCCGAAGGCAACTGGTTCATTGTCTTTCGTGATGTCCATCCCTTATGACACGGCGTCAGTCGTCCTGCGACCCATTCTCATACTATCTTCTAGCATATGGGAATTGCCACGGAATTGATGAACATTTTTTGTCAAAAAACCATTTCTGGGGTTGCGCCAAGGTCCGCCTTGGGATAAATACCGCCTCGCCGACGCAAACGGCACAGATCATGGTTTTCGGTTACGAAGCCTTGGTCTTCTGAAAGATGGATTTGCGGGCCTATAGCTCAGTTGGTTAGAGCGTTCGCTTGACATGCGAGAGGTCACAAGTTCGAGTCTTGTTAGGCCCACCATCTTTCAAACCCATAGGGGCCTATAGCTCAGTTGGTTAGAGCGTTCGCTTGACATGCGAGAGGTCACAAGTTCGAGTCTTGTTAGGCCCACCATTCCCACCCCGCCGGGTTCCCGTGCGGGGTTTTGTGTGTCCGGACCAGGCCCTATCGCATCTGAGCAATACTCTTTCTGAACCGAAGCGCACTAAAGGCAAAGAAACCCACCCCAATCGCAAACACCAGCAGGAATTCCGGCCAAACCACCTCAATGCCAGCGCCCCTGAACAGGATGGCCTGCGCGTATTTGACGAAATGGGTCGCGGGGGAGAACTGCATGATGTTCTGCAAAGTCTCCGGCATGCTTTCAAGCGGCGTGCTGCCCCCCGAAAGCAATCGCAGGGGCAACACCACCAGAATAAACAGCAGGCCAAATTGCGGCATGGAGCGCGTCATGGTGGCAAGGAAAATGCCAAGGGCCGTGGCAAAGAACAGATAGATCACCACACCGCCCATGAACAAAAGTTTCGACCCGGCAATCGGCACGCCCAGCACCAGCTCGACCACGAAAATCAGCGACAGCATGCAGGCGATCAAAATCACAAGCCCATTGGCCCAGACCTTTGCCAGCATGATCTCATAGGGATCTACTGGCATCACCAGAAGATGCTCGATCGTGCCATGTTCGCGTTCGCGGATAAGGGCTGCCCCCGATAGAATAATCGACAGCATGGTGATCGCATTGATGATCTCCATCGTGCTGGTAAACCATTCGCTTTTGACATTCTGGTTATAGGCATAGCGGGTCACAATCGACGCGGCATCACTGCGGTTCTGCCCGGCCCAGGCCGACTTGCCGCCAAGCCAGGTCGAGACTTCCTGGGCGATGATATTGCTGACATAGCCCTGACCGATCCCGGCCTGCATCATCGCAGTGGCATCGATATTAAGCTGTAGCTCCGGATCGCGCCCGGACACCACATCGGCCTCGAAACGCGGCGGGATCACCAGCACAAAGGTAAACGCGCCACTATTCATCGCCGCATCAATATCGCGCTCGTTAATGCGGACGGGCTGTTGAAAATAGGGCTCCAGAAACGCGTCCGAAATCCGAAGCGAAAGCGCCGAGCCATCCTGATCGGCAATCGCGATCGAGCCACGCCGCAAGTCATGCGAAAATCCGGTGGCCGAGTTATAAATCGCAAAGGAAAACGCCCAGACAATAAGCGCAATCAGAACCATGTCGCGCCGGAGGCTGAAAAGCTCCTTGATGCCAAGGCGATAGATATTACTGACCCGTCTGCCAAGCATGGTTTACGCCTCCTGCTTTTTTAAAAGCAGCATCGAAAGCAGGGTCAATGCCGGGAAGAAGATCAAAAGGCTGATCAGTTCGGGATAAAGCTCCGCAAAGCCAAGCGCCTTGGTGAAGGTGCCGACACTGATCGACATGAAATGCGATGTCGGAATGGCCTTCGACATCAGGGCTGAAACCCCTTCAAGAGAGGAAACCGGCTGCATCATCCCGGAAAACATCACCGATGGCACCATGGTCGCAATCGCCGTTCCGAACAGGGCTGCGATCTGGGTACTGGTAAAGGACGAAATCAAAAGCCCCAAGCCCGTGGTCGCGGTAACAAACAGGATCGCCCCGATCAAAAGGGTCAGGCCATTGCCACGTAACGGCACCTCAAACCAGAACAGCGCCATCGCGCTCATCAGGAAAAAGTTGATCAGGCCAAGCGCGACATAGGGCAATTGTTTGCCCCACAAAAATTCAAGCTTGGACACCGGTGTCACATAAAGGTTGGTGATCGATCCCAGTTCCTTTTCGCGCACCACGCCCACCGCCATCAGGACGGCGGGGATAAACACCAGCAACAGCGCGATGACCGAGGGCACCATGGCATAGATGCTTTTGAAATCCTGATTATAGCGAAAACGCGTTTCAATCCTGAGCGGTTGGCCGGTATCAGAACTTCCGACATCACGTTTAAGATGCTCGCTTAAATACCGCTGATGAATGCCTTCGACATAGCCATGGATGGTCTCGGCGCGAAATGGCATGGAGCCATCAATAAATGCGCCGATCTCCGGGCTGCTACCGCGCCCGACATCGCGGCCAAAGCCCGGCGGAATTTCAATCGCCAGCGTGATCTCGCCCGCAAGTAGCCTTGCCTCAAGATCATCAATACTGGTCAGTGGTTCTTGTGCCTCGAAATAACGCGATCCCGACAGGTTTTCGGTATAGGTCCGGCTTTCCGCACTCTGATCGCGGTCCAGAACCGCATAGGTCAGGTTTTCGACATCAAAGGTAATGCCCCAACCAAACACCGGCATCAGGATCGCCGTGCCAATCAAGGCAAACATCAAGCGGATCGGATCGCGCACCAGTTCCATGGTTTCACGCAGTGAATAGGCCCACAAACGCCGGAAGCTGAACAGCGACGCATGCGCCGGTTTCCAATTGGCCTGATCACCATTCGAAGCAGACAGTGCATCTTCCGGGGCAGGGGCGGGTGCGGATTGCCCGTCCTCGCCGTCGGCCTCTTCCAAATGACTGATAAACGCTTCTTCCAACGTCTCGCAGCCACGTCCCTTGGTGATCGCATCTGGCGTATCACTGATCAAAACCTTGCCGGCATGCATCAGCGATATGCGGTCACAGCGCTCCGCCTCGTTCATGAAGTGGGTGGAAATGAAAATGGTTACGCCCTGATCACGCGAAAGCTCGACCAGCAGCTCCCAGAATCCGTCACGTGCCACCGGATCAACACCTGAGGTCGGCTCGTCCAAAATCAGGATTTCCGGATTGTGAATGATGGCGACGGCCAACGACAATCGCTGGCGCACACCAAGCGGCAAGCGTTCGCTCAGATCATCATGATAGGGGCCAAGGCCGAACCGCTCGGAAAGCTCCTTGATCCGTGGTTTGATCTTGTCTTTGGGGATGTGAAACAGATGCGCATGCAGCTCAAGGTTCTGCATCACGGTCAATTCGGAATACAGCGAAAAGGCCTGGCTCATATAGCCAACCCGGTTGCGCAGCGCGATGTCCTGCCCGTCCACCGGTTTGCCAAACAGTTCCGCCATGCCTTCGGACGCATTCAAAAGCCCGGTCAGCATCTTCATGGTCGTGGTCTTGCCACACCCGTTGGAGCCGAGAAATCCGAAAATCTCGCCTTTCTCAATCCGGAAGCTGACATCATCCACGGCGGTAAAATCACCAAACTTCTTGGTCAGATGTTCGGCAACAATCGCTGGCGTGTCGCCATGAATGGTGCGTTCTGGAATGTTCAGCTCATGATGACCTTGGCGTTCTTCCTCGGGCAACAGCGCGATAAACGCGGCCTCAAGCGTATCGGTCCCGGTGCGCTCCAAAATCTCGTCTGCCGTGCCGGTCGCCAGCACCTTGCCATCATTCATCGCAATCAACCGGTCAAAGCGCGCCGCTTCATCCATATAGGCGGTGGCGACCAGAACCGTCATCTGGCTTTGGGTTTGGCGGATGGCATCGATCAATTGCCAGAATTGCTGACGCGACAGGGGATCAACACCCGTGGTCGGTTCATCCAGAATAAGAATATCGGGATCATGGATCAGTGCACAACAAAGCCCGAGTTTCTGTTTCATGCCCCCCGAAAGTTTGCCCGCCGGGCGCTCGGTAAACGGATCAAGCCCGGTCGCGGCGACAAGGCGGGCGATGCGTTCATCACGCTCGCGCTTTCCCTGACCAAACAGGCGGCCAAAGAATTCAAGGTTCTCGCGCACCGTCAGGTCCATATAAAGGTTCTTGCCAAGCCCCTGGGGCATATAGGCAATACGCGGCAGGATCGCATTGCGATGCTTGGCATCTTTCATCGATCCGCCAAGCGTCTCGACCGTGCCGTCCTGAACCTTCCGCGCACCTGATATCAGGGCCAGCGCACTTGATTTCCCCACACCATCCGGGCCAATAAAACCCACGGTCTGTCCGACCGGGATTTCAAGGCTGATGCCGTCAAGGGCGGCCACCTTGCCATATCGCAGCGTGACATCCTCAAGCCGCACGGCGACTTGTGACGTTTCGCGGGAAGTGTCGGTGCTGCCGGTGTTATTGCTGTTTTCGGTGCTGTCCACCATCTGGGCGCACTCTATTGCGTGTTCTGACGCAGGGTGGCGTCATCAGGCACATTCGGGGTGAACGCCTCCGGCCAGTCGGTATGATCGGCCAGCATGATATAGGCCTCACCGGGCAGGCCGGTTTTCACCCGTTTGATGTGCTCGGCCAGCAATTCCGGGTCGATCCGCACCTTGACGCGAAACATCAATTTGTCGCGCTCCGCCCGTGTTTCGACCTCACGCGGGGTGAATTGCGCATCATCGGCGACAAACGATACCTTGGCCGGGATGACAAAGCTGGGGGCGGCATCCAGAACAATCCGCGCTTCATTGCCAACAAACGCCAATCCCGCCTGACGGGTCGGCAGGAACACATTCATATAGACATCAGTCAGATCAATCAGGGTGATGACCGGGCCGCCACCGGCCAAAACCTCGCCCGGTTCGGCAAGGCGATATTGCACGCGGCCATCGCGCGGGGCCTTAAGGACCGAATCATCAATCTGCACCTGAATGCCTTCAAGGGCGGCCGATGCCGCCGAGACATTCATGCGTGCACTGACAAGGCGCGCCTGGGCCGCGGTAAGGGCTGCTTTTGCGACATTGCGATCCGCACGTCTCTGATCAAGTTGTTCGCGTGAAATGTTGTTGTTCTTGACCAGTTCCTCGGCACGCGAAAGCTGTTGCTCGGCAAAAGACAACTCGCTTTCGCGCTGAACAATCAGGGCCTCTGCCTCGGCAATGCCTTGCTCGGCACTGGCAAGTTCGGCGCGCGCACGCGCACGGTTGGCAACCAGTTCGGCGGTGTCCATCCGCGCCATGACCTGACCTGCGGTGACCTGATCACCTTCTTCGACCAGAACTTCCTCAACCCGGCCGGCATATTTGGTCGCCACCCGGATTTCCTCGGCCTCAATCCGGCCATTGCCCGATGCGATATAGTCAGGCAGGTCTGATTGCTGTGACTGCCAATAGGCATATCCACCCCCGGCGGCTGCGGCAACCCCCACAAGAACGATCAACACGGCACGCAAGCTTTTCATTCCATTCTCCGACAACGGGGCGGACCAAGGCAGGGTGCAGGGACAGGGTACAGCGCGACTTGGTCAACAATTTCAACGAGTATTGCTCTTGCAATTGTGCAACGCAACACTCTCTGGAATGATCCTAGGTGATTGTCTCGCCCCGGGCTTTGATGTTGCGCAATCTTTTTTGAAAACCAATCACCTGTTTCAGACGTTTAAGTGAATGGTTGCGATTGTTCCGCCCGTTTCGGCTATATTGCGCGACGCCTCATTTGTTTTCAAAGGATTGTCTGTCCGGTGCTGTTTTTTCACATCAATGTCGCTCTTGCCTGTTTGTATGTTCTTGTGCGTCACGTGCGCTATCTGGCATGGCCGCGCTGGGCGAAGATCAGTTTTGGCGTGCTTTTGCTGATTGGATCCCAGCATCATCTGTATTCCCGCATCGCCTTTGGCAGCATGTTCTTGCCGGAATTCCCGCAGCCGATTGTTGTCGCCATCAACGTGGCATTCGGCGTGATTTTCTTCCTGGTGTGGTTCCAGCTCGCCTATGACCTGATCGGTCTTTTGCTGCGCTGGGTGATCCTGCGCCGTAAACAGCATCCGCCCAAAATCCTGCGCACCGTCATGTCCTTTGCCGCCATCGCATTGGCTTGCTTTGGCGTGGCAGAAGGCATGCGCGTACCCGACGTCAAGGAAATGGATGTCACCATCCGCGACCTGCCAGACAGTTTTGACGGCTATCGCATCGTCCAGCTGACCGACCTTCATATCAGCAAGCTCTATGAACGCCCGTGGGTGGCGGAGGTGGTTGAAAAAACCAACGCGCTTGAGCCGGACCTGATCGTGATCACCGGTGATCTGATCGATGGTGAATTGCCGCTGCGCTATGATGATGTGCAACCGCTTGTTGATCTGAGCGCGCGCGACGGGATCATCACCATTCCGGGCAATCACGAATATTATTTCGGCTATGAAAACTGGATGCGCCATTATGGCGGGCTCAATATGCTGACCCTTGAAAACGATCATATCGTGCTCGACCGCGATGGGGGTCAGCTGACCATCGCCGGCGTCACCGACCTTCGCGCCGGCAATACGGATCGCCCTGAACCCGATGTTGCGAAGGCGCTTGCAGGCCGTCCGGAAAGTGCGCCGGTGATCCTGCTTGATCACCAACCGAAAATGGCCCGCGATGCCGCACCGCTGGGTGTTGACCTGCAACTTTCCGGCCATACCCACGGCGGCATGGTATGGGGCTTTGACAATATCGTTGCCATGCTTAATGGCGGCTTTGTCTCAGGGCTCTATGACATCGAGGACATGCAGCTTTACGTCAATAACGGCACCGCCCAATGGCCGGGCTTCGCCATCCGGGTCGGTGTGCCCGCTGAACTCACCGTGATCACGCTGCGCAAGGACTAGAATAAAGAACGGCGTCCCGAGACATCAGGACGCCGTTTTCCGTGCGGTGGCACAAGGGGAGGGGCGAGAAGCTATTAGGTCCTAGCGCGTAACGCACGCCTTCACGGCATCACCAATGATCGAAATGCCCTGATCGAGTTCCTCTGAGCTGATGGTCAGGGGCGGTGCAATGCGGAACACGCCACCCATTCCCGGCATCTTGACGATATTCATGCTCAGCCCGCGCTTGAACGCCTCGGCCATGATGGCGGCCCCCATGTCGTGATCGGGTTCGCGATTACCAGACTCCTTGATGATCTCCATGCCCAAAAGCAACCCGCGCCCGCGCACATCCCCGACGCACGCATACTGGTCCTTGATCGCGGATAACCCCTCGAAAAGCTGCGCACCCATCTGCCTTGCGCGTGCGACCAGATTCTCGTCGCGGACCACATCAAGCACCGTCAAGCCAACCGCGGCGGGCAGGGGGTCGGACACGTGGGTGGTGTAAAACAGGAACCCCTTTTCATAGGCGGCCTGCTCAATCTCGGGCGTGGTCATGACGGCGGAAAGCGGCAATCCCGCCCCGATGGTTTTGGACAATGTCAGGATATCGGGGGTGACCCCGTCACGCTGAAACGCAAACATGTCGCCGGTGCGGCCGATGCCGGTTTGCGCCTCATCCAAAATCAACAGCATCCCGCGCTCTTCGCACTTCTTCTTGAGTGCTGCGAGGTACCCTTTCGGCAGTTCAAGGATCCCGCCGCTCGATAAGATCGGCTCGGCGACGAACGCCGCCAGATTGCCGGTCGATTGCGCATCCAGAAGCTCGAATGCATCATCAAGTTCCGTCTGCCAGTCAAGCGACCCGTCAGGATGCTTGAAGCGCGGGCGAAATGCATTGGGGGCCGGGATGGCAAAGGATCCGACCGCGGCCGGGCCATATCCCTTGCGCCCGGCACTATAGGTCGCCGATGCCGCGACCCCGGTCATGCCGTGCCAGCTTTTGGAAAACGCCACGATCTCATGCTTGCCGGTGACAAGCTTCGCCATGCGAATGGCCGCTTCGTTGCTTTCGGCACCCGTCGACAGGAACAAAACCTTTTCCAATCCCGGTGCAAGGACGGCCAGCCTTTCGGCAAGCTCCACCACCGGCCGGGTCAGCATGCTGCTAAACAAATGTGCGACGGTTTCGATCTGCCGCTGTACGGTCTCGACAATGCGCGGATGACCATGGCCGAGAACCGCTGACATTTGCCCGGATGTAAAATCAAGGATCGCGCGGCCATCGGCGTCATAAACATATGATCCCTTGGCGCGTTCAATGATCGCCGGATCAAACGGGCTGCCATAGCGGATCAGGTGGTTATTTGCGCTTTGCCAAAAGGCGGCGTCATCATTGCGTGACATGATCTTTCCCCTGTGCTGGTCCATTCATTTGATGGGAAAAGCCTATCTTGTGGCGCCAAAGCGGTAAAATTGATAATGCTTGCACTCCGATATCAAAAATATTGATGGCTGTAATGGACGGAGCCCCGCATGCAGGCGCTGCTTGATCTCAAACTGCTGACAACCTTTGTCCGTGCTGCCCATGCTGGTACGCTGAGTGCCGCCGCTATTCAGGTCGGTCGCACCCAGTCGACTGTCACCATGCAGATTCAGCGACTTGAAGATGCCCTTGGCCAAAGCCTGTTTCACCGTTCGGGCAGTGGGGTGCGGCTGACCGGGGCGGGGGAGCGGTTTCTTGGTTACGCCGAACGCATCCTGCGCCTGCATGATGATGCGGTCTCAAGCTTTTCCGATCAGGGATTACGCGGTGCCATCACCTTTGGCTGCCCCGAAGATTATCTGATCGCCTTTTTCCCGGCCTTGCTCAAAAGCTTTGGCGCGATCCACCGCGATATCGAAATCCGCGTGGTGTCGGCCCCGACGCCGGATTTACAAAAACTCCTGCATGCGCGCCAGATCGACATGGCGCTGGTCTCCACCCCGGACATCACGCCCGGCGGTGACTTCATCCGCACCGAACAACTCGCCTGGGTCGGGAGCAAACCGACATTGGAACTGCATGATTTCAACCAGAATACCGATCCGCAAAGCCCGATCCCGCTGGCACTGGCCGCCGCCAACGCCCTTGATCACCGATCTGCCCGCGATGCGATGGACGCGGCCAAGCTGCCCTATCAAATCGCCTATGCCAGCAACAGTCTGGCGGGTCTGATTGCCGTGACCCGTTCCGGCCTTGCCATCAGCGTGATGATGCAAAAGGCGGTTCCGAACGATCTTTTCATCCTGAAATCGCCGCTGCCACCCTTACCGAAACTGGGCCTGCGCGTCCTGAAATCCGAAATTAATCCAAGCCCGGCCACAGACGCATTCGCCGATCACATCACCAAGATGCTGCCGTTTCTTTAATGGAGGCGGTGGGGCAGGTCAGGTTTGCAACCCGGCACAGCGCGCGGTGTTGCGGACATGGGCCTGCATTTCGCGCCGCGCACGTTCGGCGTCATTATCGCGCAGGGCGGCAATGATTTTGCGGTGTTCACCGATGGAGGCGCGCATGCGTTCCGGATCGGTGATCGGGATCGGCTGGCGCTGGGTTTCGGTGATCTTGTCGCGCACTGCCTGATAAAGTTCGCGCATCATGCTGTTGGAACATGCCTCGACAATCGTTGCATGGAATTCCAGATCGGCCTCGACATTGGCAATCAGATCCTGCTCGGCCCAGCATTTTTCCATGCGGTTGGTCGCATCTTCCATTGCCTCAAGCTGGGTCGCGGTCAGGCGGCCACAGGCAAGCGCAGCAATTTCGCTTTCAAGGATCATGCGCGTCTGGAAAACGTCAAAAACACTGTGGCTTTCCGAATAGCGCCACGGTGCCATGTCGGCCTTGGCACGGCTGGCGGGGTCGGTGACAAAGGTGCCGCGCCCGGCTTCGGTCTTGATCAGGCCAAGTGTTTCAAGGGTCAGAAGTGCCTCGCGCAAGGAAGCCCGGGAAATGCCGAATTTCTGCGCGAATTCGCGCTGGGATGGAATTTTGTCGCCCGGGGTCAGTTCCCCATTCTGGATCATGTCCTGAATTTGGCGTGCGACTGTCTGCGGCAGCGGCGTGCGGTTGAACATTCCCTCGTGTCCTTCTTGCGTATTTTTTGCTCAGTTGTCGGTATCAAAGCAAATCTGACTCATTTTTGCACAAACAATCTTGCACGTATCATCCAAATATGTTTGTCTGGCCTGACTGGTCTGACCAGTTAGACCAGTAGTATCTCAGGGTAGGCTAAAAACACAAGGAAATCATAATGAAGTTTCTCAACTTTCTGACGTCCAGCGTCGTTGGCGGCGTTCTTGCCGTGTCCTCACTGGCATCCGCAAACGCAGCAGACCTGACCGTTGGTGCCAATATCGGCAACGTGCCGTGGGAATTCGAAGAAGCTGACGGCACCGTGGTCGGTTTCGAAGTCGATCTCGTCAATGAAATCGCCAACCGCCTCGGCAAATCGGTCGAGTTCGTCAACATTCCGTTCAACGGCCTGTTCCCGGCGGTCCAGTCGGGCCGCATCGACATGGCGGTTTCATCGATCACCATCACCGACAAGCGTCTTGAGTCTGTCACCTTCGCGCAGCCTTACTACGACAGTGACCAGTCCCTGACCGCCACCGCAGAAGGCGGCGTCACCGGCCTTGAAACCATGGATGGCAAGGTTGTTGGTGTTGATACAGGATCCACCGGCGATATGTGGGTCACCGCAAATGGCGGCGAATACGGCATTGCCGATGTCCGCCGTTACGAAGGCCTGTCGCCAGCGATGCTTGATCTGCAGGCCGGTCGTATTGACGGCTATGTAAGCGATATCCCGGCACTGCTCTATTACGTCAAGGACAAGCCGGCCCTTAAAGTGGTCGAGCGCATCACCACCGGTGAAAAATACTCGATCATGTTTAACAAGGACGCGGCCCTCGCAACCGAAGTTAACGACGTTATCACCGAACTGAAAAAAGAAGGCTTCATCGCCGGTCTGCATGAAACCTGGTTCGGCGCAACGCCAGAAGACACCACCTCGACCGTTCAGGTCCTTGATATGCCGACCCTTAAATAATCGCGCATATCGCTGATCATCCCTGCCGACGATACCAATCCGCTCCCGGTGTCGTCGGCGGGGCAACCTGACCTGGTGGTAAAATGGATTTATTTTCGACTTTCTTTAACATTCCCGTCCTGATGCAAAGCCTGCCGCAGCTTATGAACGGCCTGCTTGTCACCATCGGGATTGGCGCAACCAGCATCATTGCCGGTCTGATCGGTGGCCTGTTTCTGGCCGTTCTGCGGCTTTATGCCGGGCCTGTGGTGACCGGGCTCGTGCGGGCCTATATCGATGTCTTCCGCTCGATCCCGCTTCTGGTGTTGCTGATCATTGTTTATTACGCGCTGCCCTTTGTCGGCATCAGGCTTTCGCCCTTCTTCTCGGCCGTAACGGCCCTGACGCTGGTGTCCGCGGCCTACACCGCCGAAATTTTCCGTGCCGGGATCGAAGCCATCCCCAAGGGCCAGTTTGAAGCCTCCGCCGCCTTGGGCCTTTCCAACCGCTACATCATGACCGATGTCATCTTGCCCCAGGCCATCCGCATCGTCATTCCGCCGCTGACCAATAACTGCATCAATGTGCTTAAGGATACCGCGCTGGCATCGGTTGTCGCCATGCCCGATCTGCTCAAACAGGCGACCCAGGCACAGGCCCTTTCCGCCAACCCGACGCCGCTGATCGGTGCTGCTGTGATCTATCTGATCCTGCTTCTGCCGATGGTGCGCTATGTCGCGCATCTTGAAAAACGTTTTAGCCGCGGGAGAAGCTGATGAAAGCGCCATTGATCAAAATTTCCAACCTGCGCAAGACCTATGGCCAGTTCGTCGCCCTGCACGGCATTGATCTTGATATCGCCCAAGGCGAGGTGCTGTGCGTTGTTGGCCCGTCGGGCTCTGGCAAATCAACGCTTATTCGTTGCATCAATCATCTCGAACCGTTCGAGGACGGCAGCGAAATCACCGTTGATGGCATTCCGGTGCGTCCCGGTCCCGATCTGGATCAGGTCCGGGCCGAAGTCGGCATGGTGTTTCAGTCCTTCAACCTGTTCCCGCACATGACCGTGCTGCGCAATGTCATGCTGGCCCCGATCCGGGTACGCAAAATGTCAGAGGCGGACGCCGAAAAACGCGCGCGTGACTTGCTGGAACGGGTCGGCATTTCCGTTCAGGCCGACAAATACCCGGCCCAGCTTTCAGGTGGGCAGCAACAGCGTGTGGCGATTGCCCGTGCCCTTGCCATGGAACCGCGTGTGCTTCTGTTTGACGAGCCAACCTCCGCCCTTGATCCCGAAATGGTCGGCGAGGTTCTCGACGTCATGAAAAAGCTCGCCGGGACCGGCGTCACCATGGTCGTGGTCACCCATGAAATGGGCTTTGCCCGTCAGGTCGCGGACCGCGTCCTGTTCATGGATGGCGGTGCGATTATCGAGGCCGGAACGCCCAGCGAAATATTCGATGCGCCGAAAGAAGAACGCACAAGGAACTTCCTCCACGCCGTTCTCGATCATTAAAATAAAAGACAAATCAACCGGAGGATGCCGTCAATGGCAGATCAACGCACCCTTGATATGGACTATGTCCACAGCCAGTTTCCCGCCCTCGCTAATGGCTGGACCTTTTTTGATAATGCCGGCGGATCGCAAATCCTGTCCAAGGCACTGGACCGCATCAATGCTTTCCTGATCGAGCGCAATGTGCAGATCGGCGGCTCATACGAAGTCTCGCAAAAGGCCGCCGAAGCCCTTCTGGATGCGCGCAAGTCTGCCGCCCAGCTGGTCAATGCGAGCCGCCCCGAAGAAATCATTTTCGGCGCCTCGACCACGGTTCTTTTGCAAAACCTCGCACGCGCCATGCGCAGCCAGTTCAAACCGGGCGACGAGATTGTCGTTACCATCGGCGATCATGAAAGCAATATCGGCCCGTGGGTGGCACTTGAAGAATTCGGTGTGAACATCCGTTTCTGGGAACCCGATGTCAAAACCGGGCGGCTCAGCCTTGATGGCCTCAAGGCCGCGATGGGCGACCGCACCAAACTGGTCTGCGTCACGCACGTTTCCAACATCATTGGCGAAATCAATCCGATCCGCGAATTCGCCGATTACGCCCACGCCAATGGTGCGAAAATCTGTATCGATGCCGTCGCCTATGCCCCGCACCGCGCGGTGGATGTTAAGGCCTTTGACGCCGACTATTATGTCTTTAGCCTCTATAAAACATACGGCCCGCATGGGGCCATGATGTATGGCAAGTATGACCTGCTGCTCGAGCTTGATACGCTTTATCACTACTTCTACGGCAAGGACAAAGTCCCCGGAAAGCTTGAGGCCGGCAACCCCAGCTATGAAATGGCCTATTCGGTTTGCGGCATTGTCGATTACCTGACGGAGCTTGGCGAGCGGGCAGGGGGGTCTGGCACCGTGCGCGATAAAATCGTCGCCGCCTATGACGCCATCGCGGCACAGGAAAATGCCCTGACCGAACGTTTGTTGCGCTATCTGCGGGGGCGCAATGATTGCGTCATCGTCGGGCAGGATGACAACCGCGACGGCACGCGCATCCCGACCATTGCGTTCCGCTTTGATGGCCGCAATGCAGAGGACGTCTGCAAGATCATTGACCGGGAAAAGATCGCCATTCGCTTTGGCGATTTCCATTCAAGGCGTCTGGTCGAATATATGGGCCTGTCTGATAATGCTGGCGTTTTGCGTGTGTCGATGGTGCACTACAACACGATTGAACAGGTGGACCGTCTGACTGCGGCGTTTGACCGCCTGCTTGACGCGACCGATCAATAAGGGGGCAGGCCACATCATGCAGTTTGACCGTATCATCAAAAACGGCACCATCGTCACCGCCAGCGACACCTATGTTGCCGATCTTGGCATCAAGGACGGCAAGATTGCCGCCATCGCCGATGCCCTGACCGGGGCGGACGACATCGTTGATGCCACCGGGCTTTACGTTATGCCGGGCGGCATCGACAGCCACGTGCATATTGATCAGCCATCCGGCGATGGCATCGTCATGGCCGATGATTTCGAAAGCGGTACCCGATCAGCTGCCATCGGCGGCAACACCTCGATCCTCGCATTCTGCATGCAGGAAAAGGGCGACAGCCTGCGTCATTCGCTTGACGTCTATCATGCCAAGGCGGATGGCAATTGCCATATTGATGTGGCCTTCCACCTGATCGTCACCGACCCGACCCCGTCCGTTCTGGGTCAGGAACTCCCGGCCCTGGTCGAGGACGGCTATACCTCTTTCAAGGTTTTCATGACCTATGAAAACCTGCGTCTGCGCGATGATGAAATCCTCGATACCCTTGATGCGGCCCGCAATACCGGCGCACTCGTTCTGGTGCATTGCGAGAACGAGGACGCCATTCGCTTCCTGATCGGCCAGCACGAGGCCGCCGGCGAATTCTCCGCCAAATCCCACGCCACAACCCGTCCGATTGCCGCAGAACGTGAAGCCACCCATCGCGCGCTGTCACTGGCCGAAATCGTCGATACCCCGATCGTGATTGTCCATGTGTCGAACCGGCAGGCGATGGAAGAAATCGAACGTGCCCGCGTGCGCGGGTCCAAGGTCGTCGGCGAAACCTGCCCGCAATATCTCATGTTGACGGCTGATGACCTTGATCAGGATGAACTCGAAGGGGCGAAATTCGTCTGCTCCCCGCCGCCGCGTGACAAGGAAAGTCAGGACGCCTGCTGGGATGGTCTGGAACGCGGCGTGTTTGACCTGTTCTCATCCGATCATTGCCCGTTCCGCTTTAACGACCCGGAAGGCAAGCTCAATGAAAAGGGCAAGAAAAGCTTCCGCTGGATCCCCAATGGCATCCCCGGTGTAGCAACGCGTTTGCCAATCCTGTTTTCCGAAGGCGTGCAAAAGGGCCGCATCGACCTCAACCGCTTTGTCGCCCTGACCGCCACCAACCACGCCAAACTGTACGGCATGTACCCGCAAAAGGGCACGATTGCGATTGGCTCGGACGCCGACCTCGCCCTTTGGGACCCCAATAAAAACGTCACCATCACCAACGACATCCTGCAACAGGGCTGCGACTACAGCCCCTATGAAGGCTTGGAGGTCAAAGGCTGGCCCGTCCACACCATCGTGCGCGGCAAAACCGTGGTCAAGGACGGCGAAGTTACCGGCCAAAAGGGCGACGGCAAATACCTGCCACGGCAGAAATCGAATTTGGTGACATAGGAACCGGCCTCAATCGCTGATCTGGTCAATGATCGAAAATAAAGAATGCGGCGTTTGATACACCGCATTCTTTGTTAGTGTCTGCCCTGATCACCAAGACAGCACGGCATTCGGCCATCAACCATCAGAAGGTGCAATCAGGGTTGCCTTGTGTGTTCGTCAAGCGCTCTCGAACCTCACGCCAATTGTATGGGCCGTTAACGTCATTTCCTGCGATCATCAGGGCGATTACATCTGGGTTTGTGTCATAGTCGCAATGGGCTTTATTCGGTAGTTCAACTTCCAGCTTTGGGAAAAACGGCACCGAATATGTCGGGGCATTTGACACGATCACGTTGATCAGATCCAGTTTGATTTCTGTTGTGGTATCTTTGCTTTTTGCTGTTCCCATAAACCCGGTTGGAAGGCGATAGCTAAGCAGGTCGTTTGGGTCGGTAAACGCAATTATCCTCAAAGGCGCAGCTACATTTGGCCTGTTTGTGGTCTTAGGCCGAAGTTTTTCTTCCAAAAGCATAAGCTGTCTTCCCGCAATGCGGTCAATTAGCTCTTGGCGCTTCGATCGCATCTCCTGACTGGTTTCGCCTGTTTTGGGTGGGGTTGTTTTTTTGTATATCTCGATGTCAGATGTCGAGAGTTCCATATTTGCGACTTGCAATAATGGGATCTGGTTTGCGCTTAAGAATATTTGGTCGACGGTCGCCAGACGAGCAGCAAATAAATCTTCCTGACCGTTTGCCGGTTGCAAGCTGAGAAGGGCTTGGGTCATGATTTGGCTGCCAAGGCTTTCAGAATAAAGTGTCCGGTGCACTGTAGCTGTTTTTTCCGAGCCCAATGCACATGTCGGACCTTGCTCTGCAAGGCTTCCACCGAAGAAAGCGCAAAGCTTTTTCATCATGTCGACATGAATAGCTTCACCATTCTTTCCGGATGCGACAACAGCATCGACAAGGCAGTCATTCATCAATCTAAGTTTGGAGCTTTTGTTTAACTTGGCTCTTTCATACCGAAATTCACCAGCTCCGAGGGGGCCCGAATAGTCCCAATCGAAGCCTAGTGTCTGTCGATAAATTTCGATCATGGGTGAATAAAGGTAAAATGTTCCTTCAATGCTTCCCGTCGGTGTCGTGA
This sequence comes from Thalassospira sp. UBA4513, assembly GCF_002388495.1. Taxonomy (NCBI): domain Bacteria; kingdom Pseudomonadati; phylum Pseudomonadota; class Alphaproteobacteria; order Rhodospirillales; family Thalassospiraceae; genus Thalassospira; species Thalassospira sp. UBA4513. The sequence continues at coordinate 75,216 of NZ_DGMR01000011.1, read as the reverse complement.
TGTTCCTGCGATAAACAATGCCTTCTGTGAGGCTCTTCGCTGTTGATGATGGTTTTGGTTTGGGCTCGGTTAAATCTAACTGTCCCAGCGAACGTTCCAGGTTTTGCTCTAGATGATCGACCCATGACCATGAGCGGGGGCACATCCCGTGTGTGAAAAATGCGAGCGTTCTATTGCCGCCTCCGACAGAGGCGGCCATTCCTGGAAAGTTTACAGACGGATCATCAAAGCTTACGACGTCCGATCCTGCATCAAACGCCGGTTCATCGTACGGAAGTGACGTACACCCCGTTAATGCAAACAAAATTGCTGCTTTCCACAATGCCGTTAATTTTGGCCGCTCCATGCCTCGCCCCGCCCTTGAATATGAAAATAAACCTATAATTGATAAGATATCACATGAGGTAACCCTAATTCAATCAGGTATTTACGATTCTAGGTTGTGATGGGTGGGGCATTTTTTGGTGTGAAAATGCACCAGAATGTGGATTAATTCGAGGCTTTGTCGCGATCATGGCAATCAGGGCGCGTAAATAATGTCTTGCTGTTATATGGTGCTCTATATAACTTATAATTGATATTTGTTGGTTGCTTGTGTTCGAGCGTTAGGCAGGGTGATCAATTTGGGGTTTTGGAAAATGTGGGGATAATCGACATGAACAGAATTTTGTTAAAGGGCGTTGCGGCAGTCGCCGTGACAGGAATGCTGTCGGGGTGCGGATTTTTCACCAATCTTGATAACTCTCTGAACACTTCTATCGAGAAGCAAGAGACCCGGATGGCGACGTTTGTCTCAGATAAGTGCATCGCAAAACCGGCAAAGCCGGCAACTGGGAAAGGCCCGGCACCATTCATTGAAACCGCAATAGCGGGGGCAGTGCTTACGTCAGTCGTCGGCAATGTCATTGACTTGGGTGTTGAGAAAATCAGAGAATTTAACGAAGAAAAAACAACAAGGTACATTGCACGAGGTGTAGGGGAGCTTGGGGATGGAAAGTGTATAACCATCTTGAGAGCACAACTTTCGACGAACAGTGACCTCTCAAAGGATGATGTCAAAGACTTTAAGTTGGATCTCGAGACTTTGAAAAAAATCAAGGTCTCTGCTGTGCCTGAGTTTGCGGTTGAGCTCAAAATGAAAGATGTTTCCAAATCCGTTCAGGGCAAAAAGGCCACGAGTATCCTAGGTCCCATAAAATCACCGGTCGAAGTTGAGACAACAGCGGTCACAGTTCAGCTAACGGCGGATGACGGTCAACAACGAACGGTCTCCGGGCAAAGAACGGTCTCCACGCAAAGAACTGTCTCCATAAAAAAAATCGGCGTTGAGACGAACTACGTTTTGTTCCGCAAAAGCGCTGCCAAGACGTACCCATACAATGAGAAGGAAGTTGGCATTGTTCTTGTCCTGAGGTCATCTCCAACCGACAAAGACACGCAGGATGACGTTGTCAAGGGCGCAGAGTTCGTCCTTCCTTTGGACTTTGGTAAGCTTAAACCAGGGCAATATTACAACGACCCGGCATTGTTCCCAGAAGCTGCTATGGTGCTGGATATGAAGCATATTGAAACAAAAAATACGAAAATAAAAATAACAGACAGTGCAGACGGTTCAACAATTGCCGAAGATGAATATGAAGACGACACGGAGTACCAGAAAAAATTCAATGCTTATGCGCTGGTAGTTGAGGCAGAAGACAAAAGTAAGGTCCTTGAAGTCATTGCAAGCGCGCTCGAAGACTCGAAAGAGACCATTCTCGGCGAAATCAAAGACAAGAATTAGGGGGCTATCCATATACCACTGTTCAAGGCAGGATAACCTAAGCGCCATCAGTGCAGTCCTTGATCAGGTTCTATTTTGCCCGTCGATCTTGGTTGGGTGGCCGTGACTGTTTATTTTGGTCACAGCCACCTCCGTCACACAAAGATTGCATGATTTTTAGCCGCAGGCTAATCGCTTGGGCGATCCAGTCGTTTGCAGTCACTATTTCCTGCCGTACGAAAATGAGTACTAAATAAGTCGTCGTTTAAATGGATAGATCAAACACCACTAACCCGGCGACACCACCCTCAAGCAGCCCAACCAACTGCCCGCCCAGGGCTTTATGCTCTGGATGTTCCAGATAGGCATCACGTGCTGCCGCATCGTCAAAATCAATTGAAAATCCGTGCCGGAAGCCTTGTTCCAGGCCCTCCGGGCTGACCGAAACGCCGCCATCAAAGCCGCGCATGCCGGGGATGAGCGGTTTCAGGTCTGCCAGCTTGGCAAACAGGCTGTCGATTTCGGCTTTGGTAACCTCGGCCTTGAATTTGGTCAGTACGATGTGACGGATCATGGGGTTTCCTATGCAATAAGTTTGGCAAGGTATTCGACCGGATGCTGCGGCTTGACCCCTTCATAGCGGTCCACCTGACAGCGGCAGGAATAGCCGGTTACCAGCATGTTCTCAAGCCCCGTCGCATCGACCTTCTTTTTCCAGCTGAGGTCATAGAGCTCGCGCGAGGTTTCCTGGTGGCGGGTTTCGTGGCCATAGACACCAGCCATGCCACAGCAGCCGGTTTTTTCCGTGGTGAGCTTTAGGCCGAACGCATCAAAGATTTTCTGCCATTTGACACCAACATCTGGGATGGACGTCTTTTCCGTGCAATGGGGGAACAGGCTTGCCGGGGCATCAGTCGCGCCCATGTTAACGCCGTTATCAATTTTGGGCGGGGTGAGGCGGCCGTGCTCGATCTCGCCCGCCAGCCATTCATGGAACAGATGCACGCGATAATCCGGGCGGTTGCTTAGTCGCTGGGCGTATTCCTGCCGGTAGGTCAGGGTCACACTGGCCTCGATCCCGATCATGGGAATGCCGGATTTGGCGATTTTGCCCAGCACGATGTCATTTTGCGTCGCCTGATAATCAAAGCGTTTGAGGAACCCCTTCACATGCATCGCCTTGCCATTGGGGCGATAGGGCGGCACGAAAACGCGATATCCAAGGCGTTGCAACAGGTCGACATGGGCCAGCACCACATGGGTGTCGTAATGCGTGGTAAAGCAATCCTGCACAAGGATCACCGACTTGGCCTTTTCTTCCGAGCTTAAGGCCTCAAGCTCCCCTTGCTTGAACTTGCCAATGCCGCGTTGGCGCAAGGCCGATTTCAGGCTCTGGCGATGGAGTTTCGGCAGATCTGTCAGGCCGATGAAGCGTTTGAAGATCCACGGCATCGGCGGGATCGATTGCAGCGCGTTAAACAGTCCCGGCGCCTTTGCAAGAAGCGGTGCCATGTTTTCAAGCGAGGCAATCACATGGTCCTTGATGGGGCGTTTGTAGCGCGTGTGATAGGTCTCAAGGAACCGGGATTTCATTTCCGGGATGTCGACCTTGACCGGGCATTGCCCCGCGCACGCCTTGCACGACAGGCAACCGGCCATCGCCTCATACACGTCATGGGAAAAATCCCGGCCATTGATGACGGCCAGATCCTTGTTCATCGGATCTGTGCCTACAGAAAGCTGGCGGATCCATTCGCGGATCATCCCGGCCCGGCCCTTGGGCGAATGCACGCGCGATCGCGTGACCTTATAGGACGGGCACATGGCATCCATCAGATCCCAGTTAAAGCACGCCCCGTTGCCGTTACACCGCGTCGCGTTCAGATATTCATCACGCAGCGCATCCTCGATCTGGCGGTCAAACTGGCCGCGCATCGGGGCTTCGTCGATGGCTGTGATCGGTGTGTTTTTGGAATAGGGCGAGGCGATCTTGCCGGGGTTAAGCTGCCCTTCGGGATCAAAGGCCTCCTTGATACGGCGCAGAACATCATAAAGCTCCGGCCCGAAATAGACGGGGGAGTATTCGCCCCGGAACCCCTTGCCATGCTCGCCCCAGATCAGGCCGTTATAGCGTTTGGTGAGGTCCGCCACCGCGTCCGAAACGCGCCGGATGCGGGCTTCATCCTCCTCATCCATCATGTCAAGCAGCGGACGGACATGCAGGCAGCCGACATCGACATGGCCAAACATGCCGTAATCAAGCCCCTCGGCATCAAGGATTGCGCGGAATTCAGCAATGAAATCGGCAAGGTTTTCCGGCGGAACGGCGGTATCTTCGACAAAAGGTGTGGCGCGGCGTTTGCCCTCAAGGTTCCCCAAAAGCCCCACCGATTTGGCGCGGATTGACCAGATGGCGGCGATCTGCGCAGGGTCCGTCGCCTGCACAAAGCCAATCGGTGCAAAGTCTTCAGTCGGGTTGGCCTCAAGGTAGGATTTGAGCTCCGCCTGTTTGGCCGCGACCTCGGCCTCGCTCTCGCCGACGAACTCGACGACGTTAAAGCCGCGTGTGGGTGTATTGCTGTTTTCCGTGCCGAGAAGCTTGCCCAGCATGTGCCAGCTCTCATCCTGCTCGGCCAGTTTCATGACCTTGTCATCGATGCTTTCAATCGCCACCGGGTCAAACTGCACCAGCGTTTTGACGTGACGAAGGGCACTGTCAAAGCTGTCATAGCGCACCACTGTGACGGCCTTGAATTTCGGCAGCGGGATGACGCGGAAGGTAATTTCCTTGACCATGCCAAGGCTGCCCTCGGCCCCGGCAATCAGAAAGGACAGGTTCATGTCCCCGGTGTCAGTTACCGCTTCCTTCAGGTTATAGCCCGTAAGCCCCCGGTTCATTTCCGGGAAGGTTGATTTGATCTGATCGCGACGGGGCGCGATTTCGTCATGGACCATTTTATAAAGCTGCCCAACCCGGTCGGCGCGTTCCATGGTGTCTTTGGCTTCCGTCGCTGTCATCGCGCGGGTATTGAAATCCGTGCCATCGATCAGGACCGTGGTCATGTCATGAATGTAATGGCTGGTCTTGCCATAAATCCGCGATCCCTTGCCCGAACTGTCCGATCCGATCATGCCGCCCACCGTGGCGCGGCTTGCGGTCGACACCGCTGGCGGGAAGAAATAGCCGTATGGCTTCAGCCAGGCATTAAGCTGATCCAGCACCACACCGGGCTCGACATGCACAAGCCCGCGCTCTGCATCGAAGCCCAGGATGTTATTCAGGTGTTTGGAGGTATCAAGAATGATGGTGTTATTGAGCGACTGGCCATTGGTGCCGGTCCCGCCACCCCGCGGGGTGATTTTGACCTCGGAAAATTTCTCGCGCCCCGCAAGCTCCATCACGACATTGATGTCACCCCGCGTCTTGGGCTGCAGGACGGCGGTCGGCATCACCTGATAGACGCTGTTATCGGTGGCATGGATCAGGCGGGTCGGGAAATCGGCATGGATTTCACCCGCAAACTTGCCCTCGGCCTCCAGCGTTTTGAGGAACCCCAGCGTCAAACTGTCCAGCGACCGATCCGGGGTGAGGGCCGGCAGCTTTTTGATCACGCTTTTGTTCGAAGCGTTGGTAACCGGATTGGTGGCCGGATTGGTAACCGGGGTGGCAGCCGGGGCAGGGACGGACATCAGGCTCTCTCAATACTCGTATGATAATATCATATGCGTTTATCGGGTTTTTTCCGGTGCGGGCCGGCACCCCGATCTGGCATGCAAACCCATTTGACCTGATCGCGATTGAATAGACAAATCGAAAATTCCGAAAGATTATTCAAAATAAGTGAATAATCAAAACGCCGGGCAGGGTGCTCAGAACCGCCGGTCAAAATGCACCGCGATGGCGCATTTTCAATCCTCATACAATTGCCTTCAGATCTGAAACCCAGCCCCGATTATCTTGCAAGAGGCGCGGTAGTTTGGGCGGGTGGAAAGAGGGGCCGTTTTGTTGTTTTTCCCGCTGTCTCCTCTCTCCGGTTGTTTCTTTTGCCCACTCAAGTCTTCACGCTTAAGTGGGGGATCAGTTGACGAACGGTGGTCACAAAACATTCAATGGGATTACCTCGTTGGAGTAGGTTTTACCCGTAGAGTATAGCTAACAGAAACCTATGGTTATTGTTGGCGTCTTCTTTATCAATCGATTTCAACTTTCTGTGACGCTCGTCACTTTCGATTTCTGCATTTTGTCTTAGCGAAGAAAAAATGACGCACAGTCATTTAAATCAGAAAAATCTGATGTTGCCGTTCATTTTTTGATCTGAGTGCAATCGCTAAGTACGATGAAGTCAAACGCCGTTAAATGTGGTCGGCAGACCGAACAGCCAATCCGCAAGTTTAATCGGATTAACTCTTCCGCGCGTCGATATTTTGTTCGTTGCTGCATATGGGGAGGGGGGCTGCTCTTTGCTTGCATGTCTTTTACTACGGCGCAGGCCCAAACACCATCTCAGCGTGATGAAATCATTCGCCAGCAAGACCAGATTTTGCGGCAGCAACAGGAACAGTTCCGGTCTGAGGATCCGTTGATTCCCCGTCAGTTACCTCCCGGATATGAAAAGCCGGTTCTTCCCGATATCCCTGATAGCGAAGAGAATGCACCGTGTTTCGATTTACAACATATCGAAATTGAAGGTTGGGACACAGACCTTCGACCATTGGTATCTAGATTTGAAAAGACATGTATTCGTAAATCCGACATCGACAAAATAATTGAAATTCTGACGGATTATTTTGTTGAACATGGTTTTGTGACGACAAGAGCTTATGTTCCGGCGCAGGATCTTGGTTCTGGTATTCTTAAGCTGATCGTGATTGAGGGAACGGTTGAGGATATATCTCCATCCGCAAGCGAGGCCTTAACACGCGGACAAATGCTTTCTGCTTTCCCAGGTTTGCAGGGAAAGCGTCTTAATCTTCGGGACTTTGAACAGGGACTGGACCAGATCAACCGACTGCCGAATTCTAATGCAACGGTAGAATTTGAGCCTGGTTCAGAGCAGGGGAAATCCGTCGCTGTTATCAGTAATCAGGTCGGTAAAAGCTGGCGAGCCAGCGCAGGGCTTAATAACTCCGGCAGCGAAGCTACTGGTGAATTACAGCAATCCTACGGTGGGGAAACCTATAACTGGTTTGGAATAAATGATCTGATCAGCCTGTCTTACGGTCAGGATACCGAACCCGCATCCACCCTTAAAGCCAGCAGAAGCAAGAGCGTATCTTTGTCCGTTCCGTATGGATATTGGTTGTTGTCGTTGTCTGCCAATCAATTTGACTACCGAAACCAGATAGAAGGATCGGTTCAGGATTTTAAGAGCTCAGGCAGGTCAACCACATGGCGCGCGGATGTTGATCGCGTGCTGCATCGAGACCAAACAAGTAAAACCACGCTTTCTTCCTCTTTCACTTACAAAAAAACGAAAAACTATATTGAGGATGTGCTGCTCGAAGTTAGTAGTCGTCGTCTGACCATTCTTGGACTCAACGTCAATCATAGTCGCCGTTTTGGGAAAGGTTTGGTTTCTGCGTCGGTTGGTTATGAGGCGGGGCTCAAGGTTCTTGGCGCAAAGGAAGATGATCACAGGGGTATTGACGAACCTGAAGCCCAGTTCGAGAAATACACCGCTGACCTCACTGTCATTCAGAATTTTGACGTTCTGGATACGCCCTTGAGCGTGACAACCGGTGCCCGCGGTCAGTGGAGCCCGGATACCCTTTATGGCACGGAACGCATCTCTGTCGGAAGTCTCAGTACGGTTCGAGGTTTCAAGGAAAGTTCAATCAGCGGAGATATCGGCGGTTTTATTCGCAATGAGATCGCGGTTCGTATTCCGGTTACCCAGCCCGAAGTCTCCCGAGTGGCTAGCGAAATCCAGCCTTTTGTCGGGTTTGATTATGGTGTGATTTCCCAGGATGTTTCGGAACCCCTCGAAGGTGGCCGGCTGTCGGGCTGGTCGACAGGTTTTAAAATTCGTGGACCCAACCTCAATCTCTCCCTGACATATGCCCAAGCGATTGATGCACCTTCATTCGTCAATCATCGCAATTCCGAAGTTTATTTTTCCGCCACTGTGGCGTTTTAAGGGGGGGCTGGGAACATGCTCAAGTCGTTTGCTACACAAATTCTCAGCGTAACACTTAGTGCTGTCATTGTTGTCCAGCCGGTAATGGCGCAGGTTGTTGTGGATAATCAGGCTGCAGCAAACAATCAGGCCTCCCTTGATGCGGCACGTAATGGTGTGCCGATTGTAAACATTGCCAATCCGAATGGCGCTGGCGTTTCGCATAACAAGTTTAAGGATTTCAACGTTGGCGTTGAAGGTCTTATCCTGAATAACAGCAGGAGTGTCGGACAATCCCAACTGGGTGGCGTGATCGCGGGGAATGCAAATCTGACGTCAGGTTCTGCGCGACTGATCCTGAACGAGGTCACGGGTGCAAGCCGGTCCAATCTGCTTGGCTATCAGGAGATTTTTGGACAAAGTGCTGAATATGTTCTGGCCAACCCCAATGGCATAACCTGTAACGGGTGCGGGTTCATCAATACTCCGCGGGCAACATTCAGCACAGGTCTTCCGCAGTTCGATAGCAGTGGTGACTTTCTGGGGGTGGATGTTGATACTGGCGATATTCTGATCGACGGGGCGGGTCTCAACGCCGCAAACGTTCCTTATTTCGACATCATCAGCCGTACCGCCAAAATCAATGCAGATCTGCATGCGAGAGATCTGTCCGTAATCACAGGACGGAATACGGTAAATTATGCTTCTCGTGAGGCCGTTGCGAAATCAGATATCCCTGAAAAGCCAAGTATTTCGATCGATTCAAGTTTACTTGGCGGCATGTATGCCAATCGTATTCGGCTGGTCGGTACGGAACAGGGCGTGGGGGTTAAGGTTGCGGGTGATCTTGCTGCGTCAAGCGGCGAATTGACGATATCCGCTGATGGCAAGATCAGCGTCAATAACTTGACTTCGGCACAAAATATCTCGGTCGCGTCCGCTGCGGAAAGCGTTACGGTAACAGGAACCGTTCAGGCATCGCAAACTACCCAGATCAAGGCCGATAACGCAATTGAAGTGCAGAGCGAAGCTTCTGTAAGTGGAGATCACTTGCAGATCGAAGCGGCGCGGCTTGAAAATCAGGGCAAGATCAAGGGCGGTCAGCAAACTAATATTGAGACCAGCCATATCGAAAATACCGGGACAATCATCGGAAATGGTGGTGTCTCTGTTGTTTCGGACACACTCAATAATCTTGGTTCCGGTCTTATCAAGTCTGATGCCGACATCATTATTCAAACTGATTTGACGAATGAGGGGGGGCTTGAAGCCGAGGGAAAACTCGATGTTGCCAGCACGAACAATCTTGTCGTTGGGGGGAGACTTGTTGGCGGTGGCGGGCTGCGGTTAAGTGCGGCAAATGATCTGACGGTCGATAGTGAAGAGGTTTACTCAGCCGGACTTGCGGAGCTGACTGTTGGTGGTCAGTTAATAAATAATGGCAAGCTTTCTATTGCCGGTGATCTTGGTGGAACAATTAAAACCCTGGTCAATAATGGCGAGATTCAGGTTTCTGAAAATCTGGCCCTGAGCGTCACCTCAGACTTCGAAAACCGAGATATCGTTTTTGCAGCAGGTGATTTGTCATTTTTGGTCGGTGACACGCTGTTTAATAACCAAGGAACCCTGATTGCCGGTGGCGATATCGAGCTGGTTGGCCTTGATGATGGAAACATGGCGTTGCTTGACAATGCCTCTGCCACGATTGAAAGCCTTGAAGGCGATATTCGGATCAAGACCGATGAGTTGCTTAATCGTAAAGTTGCTTTTTCAACATCGAGCCAGCGAACGTTTCAACAGCGTTATGCCGCCAATCAAACGACGCATCCGGGTTGTAATACAGTTCCTGGTGCTGGAATAAGCCCCGAAGGATGCGCCTATTTCCCTGGAAGCGGTGTTGCTCATGTCCCTCATCCGTGGAAAAGCAATTATACCAGCTACTACTCTACTGAAAGTAGTTCAAACGGTATTTTGGTAGAGGTTTATCAGGACGTTGTTAGTCAGGATTCTCCGGAGTCTGTTATTTCATCTGGCCGCGATCTATTCGTCACGGGCGGAACGATAAGCAACGACAAGAGCCAGATCCAAGCAGGTCGGGATATTGAGCTTACAGGCACGTCTCTTGCTAATGTTGGCGCGCAAATTACAAGAAGGCTTTACCATACAGCTTCGGCATCAAATGGCTTCACTAGATGCTATGGCGGTCCGTGCAAGTGGTTCGAGTTTACCAATGCGCGTAAACTTGTTGAATCAGACATCATCGACAGTCATGACGCTCAAATCGTTGCGGGCGGAACGTTCAGTGGCTCGTTTACCGGACAGGTAAATAACACCACAATCGTTCAGGGGGCGGTTAGCCTGCCATCGGACGGCATTTCCTATGTCGATGAATTGGTCAATTCAATACCCGACCCGGCAAATATTCCTGTTACGACTGTACCGAACGGTGGTGTTTATGTGCCCCCGACACCGGGTCTTTTTACAGAAGCGCCCGAAGACCGAAACTATGTGTATGAAACGCGATTTGAACATACCGATTTCGGTACGTTCTATGGGTCTGACTATTTCTTTGATCAGATTGGCTTTGACCAATCAGTCGTTGAGGATCTTCCAAAACGTCTTGGTGACGCGTTCTTCGACACACGCCTGGTCCGCGAGCAAGTTATTGCGCAAACCGGTCAGCGTTTCCTCAATAGTACAGAAAATGATGCCGCCCAAATGCGTCAACTTATCGAGGCCGCGGCAGCCCAGAAACAGGGGCTTGGCCTGAGCGTTGGCACGGCGCTGTCTGCCGATCAGATTGCGGCCCTGACCGAGAGCATCGTCTGGTATGTTGAAGAAGAGGTGAACGGACAGACAGTCCTTGTGCCCAAGCTTTATCTGGCGGGAGGCGACAAGGCAGATATAACAGCGGAAGGCGCACTTATTGCGGCCGCCGACGTCAATATTCTCGCTGATTCAATTGCCAATTCCGGGAAAATAACGGCGACCGATGACACGTCGCTTACTGCATTAGGATCGATCATCAATGCAGGCGGGACGATCAACGCAGGGAACGAACTGCGTCTTGTCGCGGCGACAGGTGATGTCGTCAATATGTCGGCCACTGATCGCCTAACCGGCAGCCTTGGATATCAGGACATGTTGCTGTCCAGAGGCAAGATCTCAGCGGGCAATTCACTGTCCATTGAGGCCGGCCGGGATATTCTGAACGAAGGAGCGGATATTTCCGCTGGTGGGGATGCTACCTTTGACGCGGGTGGGGATGTTGCCTTCACGGCGACCGAGATTTCGCGCAATGTTGACTATGAGGTTCCGGGTTTCAGCCTTGAGCAACGCAGCACGCATAATCAGGGCTCCAATGTTGATATTAGTGGAAACCTTGCAATCAAATCTGGCGATAACATTACGGTTGCCGGAAGCCAGATTTCAGCAGGCGCGAACCTTGATCTTGAAGCAGATGGCAACATACAGGTCGTTGCTCTTCAGGATTACGAATACCAGCACAGCGAACGACGCAAAAGTAGTTCCTTCAACTCCGGCACGCGCGAGGCCCTGACATCTGTCATCTCGTCCCTGCAGGCTGGTGGAGCTCTGAACGTCGTTTCAGAAAATGGCGATGTTCTGATCAAGGCATCAAAGCTGTCCAGTGGGGAGCAAACCACGCTTTCGGCAGAAGAAGGCCAGGTTGCGCTGCTCTCGAACACGGATTCCCTTTACGAACATAAAATCCGCGAATCATCAAACTTCGCATGGTTCAGTAATCGCGACACCGGTCATATCGATGAAACCGTTGTCATGACGGAAATCACCGCCGATGGCGGCTTGATCGTCAATGCTGGAAACGGCGTTGTGATTGAATATCGTGACACCGGAAATCTTGAGGAATCCGTCACAGCCCTTGCAGCAACGCCTGGCCTTGAATGGATGGGCGAGATGATGGCGCGTGATGACGCCACATGGCACGCGGTTCAAGAAGTTCATCGAAGCTGGGATTACAAGGCTGAAGGCCTGAGTGGTGCAGGTGCAGCAGTCATTGCGATTGCAGTTACAGCGATTAGCATGGGTACAGGCGCAGGAGCCGCCTTGGGCGCAATGGCAGCCCAGGGCATGGGTGCCGGGGCTGTTGCCTCCGGCGTTGTTACCGCCGCCGTCTCCGCGGGCTTTACAGCACTGGCTAGCACGGCGGCCATTTCAATGATTAACAACAAAGGCGATCTTGGTGCTGTTCTGAAAGAGCTTGGTTCCTCTGCCACCCTGCGCTCCCTTGCCACCAGCATGGTGACCGCGGGCGTTACAGCCGGAATTCTTGGCACGATCAACGCTGACGGCACAGTAATTGATATTGGAAAAACGGCTGAAATTAGCGACCAGATTGCCTATCAATCGATCCGGGCACTGACAAATACCGTCGCCAATGCTGCGATCAACGGTACGGATATTGGCGATACTTTAAAATCCAATCTGATCAGTGCGGTTGCCAGCATCGCTTCCGCCCAATTGGCAACCAAGATCGGCGATCTGGCAGGTGTCGATCAGTGGAACCTTGAAGACGGTGACATCCGTAAAGTCGTCATGCATGCGGTTGCCGGGTGTGGCGTTGGGCAGCTTTCAAGTCAGAGCTGTGCCGCGGGCGCGATTGGTGCCGGGTTGCAGGAGGTGCTGGGGGATAGTCTTCAAAACATCAGTGATGACATTGATACCCGTATTCAATTGGCCGGTTTGGCTGGTGCGATTGCGGTAGCCCTAACGGGTGGAGATGCCGATGCGGTAAATGCCGCAGCCTTCACGGCTCAACAGGCCGCAACCTATAACCGTCAGCTTCATACTGATGAAATCATAGCCATCCAACAGAAAGCCAAAGAGCTTGCCGGTCAAAACGGTATGACCGAAGCGCAATGGCTCGAAGTGCTCGGGACAGAAGCTTTGCGTCGTGTCGATGCTGACAAAAGCTACGAGCTTCCGGGATTGCCGTCGGATGCAGCAATTGCCCAGACCATTGCTGACGTCTTTGATGGAATGATTGCCCAGCACGGTGCATCGTTCGTCGATAATCTTGGTAATCAGATCAATTTTCTTCAGAAAGATGATCAATTCAACAACTCGGCACTATATGCCCGAGAAATCACCCAAAACCGTGACTTCTATGACACGGTTTTGGCGGACTATGCGCCGGCTGGCGCCGAAGCCCTAAAAGGTGTTTTGCGTCCATCGACGCTGGCGCTGGCCGATGCTCTTCAATACACCCAATATGAACTTATTGGTGGTGGTGGTGCGGTCATCCCGCGCGAGCAGGAAATTGCTCGTATTCTGGAACTGACGGCAACAACGCAGCAAGCCGGTACAGTTTATGCCGACATCCGCGACAACCTGTCTGATGTCGAAACCCAGCTTGCGGATCCGACCCTTACTGATGCGCAGCGCGACACCCTTATCATCCAACAAACCCAACTGCTCAAACTGCAGCTGGGCCTTGAATCAACATCAAACTCAATTGCATCGGGGATTAGTCGGATCGCCCTTTCGGGAGCAAATACGGGGCGGGCTAAATTCATTGTTGAGGGGGCGCAAGCTCTTAACCAGTTCCTCAGTGATGCAGTGACAGGGCCACTTCTTGGTGACGGCGCAGCGCAATTGCGCAACCAGGAACGTGTCGAAGGCTTCATTGAGTTGATGGCTAATCTAGATGAGCTGCCCGAAACCATCGCAAACGGCTTGCAGGAGAAGTTCCAGCAGGCCAATTCGCTCTACGCAGAGGGTGATGTTCGTGGTGGTTCTATAGCCTTTGGAGAGGCGCAGGCAGAGATTGCAAGTTACGCAAGTGGTGCGTTCGGCGCGACAGTTGGCCTTTCGGCAAAAACAGTACAAGCAATAGGAAAACTCGTCCAAAGCCCCGATCTTGCAATTTTGTTGAAGTCTGCAACGCCGAATATCAAGGGGGCATGGTCGAGATCGAACTCAGGTTCCATCGCTGACAACACATCAGGTGAAATTTTCGAAGTAAAATCAGACTTTGGAAACTTTATCATCACAGCAGATGTAGATGGAGAATTGTATGTGTTTGGCAAGAGTCCTATTGACGGAACATCATCAAGTACTCTTGATACAAAATGGAACGAGCAGCAGTTCTACGATCAATTAAAAGCCGCTGAGGAATTCAGTAAAAACGTTGAAGACCCAATTCTGAAAGGAAAATGGAATAAAATGGTTTATAATATTGCTCAAATATCTGATTTCATTAAGAACATGAATGAATAAAATGAAATTAATATCAAAATTAATAAAATCATTATCGTTTACTTTCAGGCTTAATAAGTCATGGGCGTATTTGTCGAAAGGGGACGTGTGTAGATCTGAGTTGGAAATAGATGAGTTGTTTTTGATTTACAGGAATCCCTTTCCTGAGCACCACATAATGAGAGGTTACATAAAGTACAAGGCCAAAAAATATAGTGAAGCAATTCAAGAATTTGAAATATCACTGGAAAAGCTTGAGCAGGTAGAAAAATTTAATCAAGACACAAAAAACTACTTAAAAGTTTTTTTGCGAGGGCCTATGGCATTTAGTATTGCTATGGCGCATGAGAAAAGTAGGCAGTTCGAAATTCTTTCCGAAGAAGAATTGCAAATTGATCTATCAAATGTCCCAAGTAGAATTAGAGAGCATTATCGAACGAAAGACTTGGAAACAGCAAAAAAAGTTACCCTGATAGGGTGATAGTCAAAGATGAGAAATGAGAAAAAAAGGGTAGACGCGAACTTTCGAGAGAAGGGGGCAGATTTAATTTTTTAGCAGGTTATGTATATTAGCTGCAAATCAAGACAAGCCGGTTAGACATGTCCGCTGTCAGATGCCTCGCTTGCCCAATCTTACTCATTACCATCGTGCAGCGCATAAAAAGGGTTTCATCCCTTATTTCAATTAGTTCCATTTTTATACAAAAGTCGGGAATGTGCGGGATTTGCTGTGAGCCGCACATTCCCTGTGCCTGAGCCTGTCGGGTGGTGGCAAGTCAGGCAGGTGTTTGTTTTTGTCGCTTTGTTTGCGAGGCTTTAGGCCGATTTGCGCTGGTTGGCGGCGTCTTCGGCTTTGATCGCCTCGTCATGCATCAGCGACAGGATGGTGCGTTTGTAATCCATGAATTCCGGGCTGGTGAGCGCATCGATATGGCGTGGGCGTGGGATACTGATATCAAGCGACTGCTTGATCAGGCCGGGGCGCGCCGACATCACGTGCACTTCGTCGCCCAGGAAGATCGCCTCGTCAATGTCGTGGGTGATGAACAAAACCGTCTTGCGACGGCTTTGCCAGACGTCGAGCAGGAGTTCCTGCATCATTTGGCGGGTCTGGCTATCGAGTGCGCCAAACGGTTCATCCATCAGCAAAATGCGTGGATCATTGGCAAGGGCCCGGGCCAGCGCCACACGTTGGCGCATGCCGCCCGAGAGTTCCTTGGGGTAGGATTTTTCAAACCCGTCAAGATGCACCGCCTTGATCAGATCATCGGCGATGTCTTCGCATTCGGATTTTGAAAGGCCCTTGAGCTTCGGGCCGAACATGACGTTTTCACGAACCGTGAGCCAGGGAAACAGGGTGTAGCTTTGAAACACCATGCCGCGATCGGCCGACGGGCCGTTGATCGGTTGGCCGTCGAGTTCAAGCCGCCCGGATGTCGGGGTTTCAAGCCCGGCGACAAGACGCAGCAACGTGGATTTGCCACAGCCCGACGGGCCGACAATGACGGAAAAGGTATCGTTGGCAACATCAAGCGAGACGTCATCAAGGGCCAGAACCGGTGGTTTGCCCTTGGGTTCGAACCGTACCGTGATGTCACGAAGGGAAAGCATGCTCATGACTGTATCGCCCCTTAAAAATCAGCAGACCAGGGCAGCAAACGCCGGCGTGCCCATTTAAAGAAGAAATCGGTGATCAGGCCCAGAATGCCGATGGTAAAGACACCAAGCAAAATCACATCGGTAAACAGCCCGCGCATGGCGTTCAGGATCATATAGCCAAGGCCGGTATCGGCCGCGACCAGTTCGGCCACCACCAGATAGGTCCAGGCCCAGCCCATGGTGACGCGCAGGTTATCCATCACACCGGGCATGCAGGCCGGCACCAGAACACGCGTTACAACCCGCCTGCGATCAGCACCCAGCGTATAGGCGCAATCAATCAGATCCTTGGAAATCCGGGCCGACACATCGGAAATCAGAATAAGCTGCTGGAAGAAGGTTCCGAGGAAAATCACCATGATTTTCTGTTCGATCCCGATGCCGATCCACAGGATCAGAAGCGGGATCAGGGCCGAAACCGGGATATAGCGCATGAAACCGGTGATCGGTTCAATCAGCGCCTGCACCGCGCGGAAGCTACCCATCAGGATGCCGATCGGAACGGCAAAGATGGAGGCGAGGATAAAGCCCGACAGGATGACAACAAGGCTTGCCCACATATGTTCAAATAAAGACATATTGGCCATGCGCTTGATGCCGGCTTGAACCACCTCATGCGGGGCGGCAAGGAAGTCCCGGGGCGTGATCCCGCCATAGGTGAGCAAGCACCACAGGGCCAGGATAACAGCAACCGAAATCAGCGACAGGGTGACATAGGTTCCCTTGTCGATATCGGTCTTGGGCGAGAAGAGGGATCTGGTCCACATGATGCTTGCTCTTTTTAAGTTTTGAACGTGGTGACGTTTGTTATTTCACGATGTCCGCAGCCAGCAGGCTTTTCGGATCAGCTTCGAGCGTGATCAGGCCGCTTTCCTTGCCGAGGGTCATGGCGTTGGCAATGGTGCCGACAATGCCGTCTTCGTTGGCCGGATCCATGAAGGTCTTGTTCATTGCGTCATCATAAAACGCAATGCCCGCACGGGTTTCCGCAAAGACCGCCGGATCTTCAAGCCAGCCGCCAACACCCTTTGCCATGATCACGTCGGCGGCTTCCTCGTTGGCCTTCTGCCAGGCTATCGCCTTGGCCCATGCACGATAAAGCGCTTCCATTTCCGGGCGACGGGCTTCAAGGGTTTCCTCGGTCGTCACCGCGATATCAGTGATCAGGCCCGGTGCCTTGGAGCTGTCGATCAGAAGATGACCATGTTCGGTGTCCTTGCCACGCGTAAGCCACGGCTCCCACGTAACAGCGGCGTCAACACGCTTGGCGACAAAGGCCGCACCGGCATCGCCAGCCGACATGTTCATCGAATTGACGTCAGAAAGGCTCATGCCAGCTTCCTTCAGAAGGACGCTCAGGAAGAACTGCGAAACTGACCCCTCGGTATAGGCGACGTTTTTACCCTTGAGGTCTTCGATGGTTTTGATGTCGGCATTGGCAACAATGCCGTCGCCGCCACGTGAATCATCAAGCGCAAACAGATAGGTCAGCGGATGATCGTCGGTGTAAAAACCAAGCACGGTATCAATCGTGGTCACCGCAACATCAATCCGGCCTGCGGCCAAGGCCGGCATGCGGGTTTTGACGTCTTCCATCACGACAAGTTTGACATCAAGGCCTTCTTCTTCAAAGAAGCCCTCGTCCTGGGCGATATAAAGCGGGCCGTAGCCAACCCAGGTTGAATGCGCGATGGTGAGTTCCTCGGCCGAGGCGGCGGTGGACAGCGAGAAGGCGGTTGCGAGGGCCGCACCCGACAGGCAGATTTTCGAAAGAATGCGTTTCATAGGTGGTGTCTCCGGTGTGAGATGCTCTCTGAACTAGATTTGGTTTCTTTGATTTGGCCTTAGCCCGATTTTCGGTTCGGGTTTCTGGTGGCGTTTGACCCGGCCAGGACGCACAGCAATTCATACATGAGCGAAATGCCAAGCCAGGCTGTTCCTCCCGAAGGATCGAAGGGGGGCGAGACCTCGACAAGGTCTGCGCCCACAAGGTTTAGACCGGCCAACAGCCGGATCATTTTTTGCGCCTCGCGGCTGGTGAAACCGCCGATTTCCGGCGTGCCGGTGCCCGGTGCAAAGGCCGGGTCGACAGAATCAATGTCAAAGCTGACATAGGTTTTATCGCGGCCAACAATGTCGCGCGCCTCGGCCATAACATCGTCGATGCCGCGATCAATGACTTCTTCCATGCGGATGATGCGAACGCCTTGGGCCAGGCCCCATTCAACATCTTCGCCGTCATACATCGTGCCACGAATGCCGATCTGAACCACGCGCCTGGGATCAAGGTAACCGTCCTCGATCGCGCGGCGGAACGGCGTGCCGTGGGTGTATTTGAAGCCGTTGAAATAGCTGTCAAAAAGGTCGGTATGGGCATCGAAATGCACCATGCCGAGCGGGCCATCGGATGCCAGTGCCTTGAGGATCGGATAGGACAGCAAATGATCGCCACCGGCACTGAGCGGCGTGATGCCCTTTGATTTCAGTTTGGCGATAAAGCCCGTCACACTTTCCAGCGTATCCATGATGTCGGCCGGATTGACCGGCGCGTCGCCCAGATCGGCTATGTTGCGGTCTTCAAACGGGTTCTGGCTGGTGACCGGGTGTTTGGGCCGGATCATGGTGGAAAGATCGCGCAGCTGGCGCGGGCCGTGCCGCGCACCCGGACGGTTGGTGGTGCCGCCATCCCATGGCACGCCGACCATGGCGATATCAACTTCGCTTAAGACCGGGTTCTCAATCGACAGATGCGGCGCGCGCATGAAGCTTGCGACCCCGGCATAACGCGGCAGGGTCATCGCCGAAGGCGGAACAAAGGAAATAGCGGACGCAGTATCGGTTTTGTCAGCAGCGTTGGGCATGAAGGCAGGTCCTAGCGCGGTGGCGATGGTGGCGATGGTGGTGGCATGCCGTCGCGGTCGGGCGGGGTGAGCGCGGACACGGCAATTATCTCAAAAGCTTGGACGAAGATTGCCACGCGGCGACGTGTTCAATAATATGAAACTTTCAAACTAAACGTCTGATTTTTTCAACGTAATGCTTTCACGAAGGTCAAGCGCCGATGTCAGTAACACTTCCGCCGCTCAGTGATGTCGATTTCCGCCAGTTGCGGATTTTCAGGACCATTGTCGAAAGCAACGGTTTCACCGCCGCCCAGGACGAGCTTGGCATTTCAAGATCGACCATCAGCACCCAGATGTCCGCCCTTGAAACCCGGTTGGGGGTCAAGCTTTGTCGGCGCGGGCGGTCGGGCTTTTCGCTGACCGAACATGGGCAAAAAATCTATAGCGAAGTGATCAAGCTGTTTGCCGCGGCCGACTCATTTAGGGCCGAGGTCGGGGCCATTCGCGGCAATATGGTCGGCGAGCTTCGCATTGGCGTCGTCGATGCCATGGTCGAAAACCCCAATTGCAAACTGGATCGGGCGATTGCGCTGTTTCATGAACGCGCACCCGGCGTGCATCCGACCTTTGTCGTGGTGTCGCCCAACCAGATTGAAAACGCGTTGCTCAGTCGGCAGATGGAAATCGCCGTCATGCCCAACCAGCCGATGAATGCAGCTGTGCAGATGCAGCAGCTTTTTCACGAAGAACAGACAATGTATTGCGGCAAGGAGCATCCGCTGTTTGAAAAGGCCCATGAAAAGATGCCAATCGAACAACTGGCCGAACAGAAATATGCCCGGCGCGGCTATTCGGTAGCACTGGCGTTCCAGTCGCTGTTCAAACATCCGCCAAGTGCGACGGCCTATGACATGGAAGGCTTGGCCTATCTGATCCGAAGTGGCAAGTTCGTCAGTTTCCTGCCAACCCACTTTGCCCGGCAATGGGTGGAGCGCGGCGAAATGCGCGCCCTTCGTCCGGATCTTCTCAGCTTCAAGATCGCCATGTGTGTCGCCAACTTCCCGCAATCGGTGATGTCACGCATGGCGCGTGTGTTCCGCGAATGCCTGATTGAGGTGCACCCGACGGTGACCGCAATCAAGACTGTGCCGCCGACGCTGGACAAGAAATGAGTTAGAGGCGGAAACGGTTCCGCAACCCAAGGCCGATCAGGAACAGGAATATGAAGCTTAGGGCGCCTTGACCGATCATGATGGCGTCGACGAGCAAGCTTGGGTCATTTGAATAGAGCACTTTTATCGCGTCGTCGCGTAGGCTGCGGGATTGCGGTAGGAAGGGGAGGCTGTTGCCGGCTGATAAGAGCAACGATTGACCCCAGCCTGGTTCCGTCCACAACGCTGTAAATGTTGCCGCTGCTAATTTCTTATAGAGACCCATACTGGCGACGGCGACAAAGAATAGAGCAACGAAAGGCCGCAGAATGCTCTGACCGTAATTGCTGCACGCACTGAAGGCCATGTCCAGAACCGAGCCAAACCACGAGGTTTCAATCCACCGGCGAGCTTTGTTTTCATCGGCAGAAAAACGTAACGCGGCGTGATGATCCTTGTTCGTTTCGGCGATTTCTTTGAGGCGGCGTAGTCTTGCACCGTCGTGTTTGGATTCTGCCACGCGGGAAAGTTTTGGTGGCCAGCCAAGTTTTGGTGATATGCGCGGGAGTTTGACTTTCAGGTCGCTGAGGTCAACCTGGTGCGAGTATCGGGTGGCGCGCAGATCTGGGATGATGTTTAGGTCGCCTTTAATAGTGAGTGGCCCGTCAAAAGATGCGCTGTGGAAATTGAAGGATTTCAATTCGATGTTCGAGCTACAAATGTAGAAAATAGCTCGACCCTTTATTGATAATCCTTCGGCCTCAATATGGCTTGATTCAATGGTTTTAGGATCAAAGGTCAAGTCATTAAACTGTGCTTGATTGAAGCTTATTGCGCAGTTGCTGAAGGTGGCTCCATGAAAGGTTATCTCGTCATTACCAAATGTCGCTCTAAAAAAGCCTATTTTGCCATTGCGAAACGTTGATTGATCAAAATAGACGTTGCCGTTGCCGAAAGTTGCGTCGGAGAAGTATAGGTTGCCGTTGCCGAAAGCGACTTCGTGGAAGTAAAAGTCGCAGTCGCCAAAATTGGCTCCAAAAAAATACACGTTGCTATCGCTGAAAATAGCTTTAGCGAAGGTTACGTCGTCATTGCCGAAGGTAGCTCCAGCGAAGAACACATCGCAGTTGCTGAAAGTCGTTCTAGAGAAGTAGACTGCGCCGAGGCCAAAAATGGCTTTAGTAAAGTGCACGTGACTATCGCTGAAAGTGGCTCTGGCGAAGTCCACGTAGCCGTCTCCGAAATTATATCCTGCGAAGGATAGCTTATCCTCAATGTCCCGTTCAGTTGAGAAATCGATACCGGCAAAACTGATATTCCAACCCGGATGTTCATCAATCCAACTGTTCCAAGCTTCCTGACCTTGACGCCAAAGTCTGAGGGCTGCTTCGCCTTCCAACGTTCGTCTTTCCTGTTCGACTTCTTCCGTCATGGCCCTATATTCATTCTCTGTTTCGCACAGGTGCAGTCGCACAACAGAATGCCCTTAAAAGTAGCGATTGGCGATATAAAACCTGAATAGGCTTTTGCCCATACCTTGATTGGGCGCTATGCTCTTGATCGGGCAGGGGAGTTAACCGGAACGGACATCGAAAACCATGCTGTCATCGCTTAATATCCGTCATATGCGTGTGTTTGTCGCAGTTGCCGATCAGGGGAATTTTACGGCTGCGGCCGGGGTTTTGGGGCTGGGCGTGCCTGCGGTTACCGCGACCATTCGCCAGTTCGAGGATGTGACGGGGGCGGCCCTTTTTGATCGCACGACACGGCAGGTGGCGCTGACGCAGACCGGGGAGCGGTTCCTGCCGATTGCCAGGCGGTTGTTGGCCGATTTTGAAGAGGCGCTTGGCGATCTTGATGCGCTGTCCAAGGGCGTCGGGGGCAAGATTACGATTGCTGCAGCCCCATCGGTTCTGACGCGTATTTTGCCCGCCGTGATTTCCGAATTTGTTGCGGCCCATCCCGATGCGCGCATTCGTCTGGACGAACGCAATGCCGGTGAGGTGCATGAGGCGGTGGCGAATAATGCCGCCGATTTCGGCATTGCCGGGGAGTGGCAGGCGCTTCCTGATATTGCTTTTCGTCCGCTGTTTTCCGACCGGTTTGGCGTGCTGTGCCGGGCTGATCATGCCTTTGCCCAAAAGTCGGTTTTGCGCTGGTCGGATTTGACCGGCGAGAAACTTGTCGGTTTGGGGCCGGAATCTGGGACCGGGGCGCTGATGGCGCAGCCCGGTGTGACCAGCGACCTGTCATCGGACACCATGCCGGTCCTGAGCCCCGCCGTGCGTGATGCGGTGGCGGCAGGTATTCCGGCGGCGAAAACGGTTCTGGCGCGGGCGCAAAAGGCGATGCGGGCGGAAGAAAAGGTGCTGCGATCACTCGATCCGGACGCCCGCAGTGCAGAAGAAGGCAGCGATATCGCATTGGGCGCAACCGGCCCGATCCTGCCGCGTCCGATTGTTGAAACATCCAACACCATCACGCTGGCGGCCATGGTCGCCGAAGGGGTGGGGATCACCGTCCTGCCGGAACTGGCAGCAAAGGTTTCGGATATGGCGGCACCCGAAAAGCTGGTGTTTGTGCCACTCACCACCCCGGAACGCCATCGCCATATCGGTGTGATTACCCGCAAAAGCAAAAGCCTGTCGCCGATTGCGCGATTGTTCCTTGATCAGGTGATCGCACTCGCCCCCAAGCAGGACCTTCCGGCCAGTTTGACGTGGTATTGAGCCGGGGTCGTTTTCGGCCATTTGATATCATTACTGGCAGTGTGTGCTGTTTGCGACATATCATGACCAGTGATCCGAACATTATGACCCAGGTGCAGGAGATGGCATGAGCGAGCGTGCGAAGCAATCGACGGCGACCAACCGCAAACAGATCAACCTTGCCCTTCAGGGCGGGGGATCGCACGGGGCGTTTACCTGGGGCGTTCTGGACCGGTTGCTTGAGGATGAAGAGATCGAGCTTGAGGCGATTTCGGGCACGTCGGCCGGGGCGATGAATGCCGCCGTGGTGACGTCGGGCTTTTGCAAGGGCAAATATGACGGGGCGCGCGAGGATCTTGAGCGGTTCTGGTCGGCGGTTTCAGAGGCCGCGCGGTTCAGTCCGCTGCAGCGATCGCCGATTGATGTTTTGTTTGGCAACTGGTCGCTTGGCAATTCGCCGATGTATCAGTGGCTGGATATGAGTGCGAAACTGTTTTCGCCCTATGACCTTAATCCGGCGGGGGATAATCCGCTGGCGGCGCTTTTGGCCGATGTGGTCGATTTTGAGTTGTTAAACAAAAGCCCGACCAAGCTTTTCATTACCGCGACCAATGTTGAAACCGGGCAGGCACGGGTGTTTCGCAACCCCGATATCAGTCTTGATGTTTTGCTGGCATCGGCCTGTTTGCCCAATATCTACAAGACGGTCGAGATTGATGGCGTGCCCTATTGGGACGGGGGATATTCCGGCAATCCCAGCCTTGGCCCGCTTGTGCGGGAATGTTCGGCCAATGACACGGTTCTGGTGCAAATCAATCCGGTGAAACGGCCGGGGATCCCGAAAACCTCGCACGAGATTTCAAGCCGGTTGAACGAGATTTCGTTTAACAGCAGCTTGGTCAAGGAACTGCGCATGATGTCGGTGATCCGCAGGGACATGCCGCCCCATCAATGCGAAGCCAGCAGTTGGGGCACCATGCGCATGCATCTGATTGCCAGTGACGTGATGCTTGAGCTTGATCATACATCCAAGATGAATGCGGAATGGGATTTCATGACCATGCTGCGTGACAAGGGGCGCGAGGCGGCGGGCGTGTTCCTTGAAAAACATCGCGGCGATATCGGCAAAACCCCGACGCTTGATCTTGAACAGTTTGCGCCGGATTACGTCTAGGGCGTTGTCGTCGGCCCGTCAGCCCGGTTTGCCGTGGCGCAGGCCATCAATCATCAGATCCAGCATGCGATAGGTATGTTGCATGCCTTCATGATGTTCGGGATCGTCACCCGCATTGCCGCCTGCTTTGCCCCCTGATGTGCTTCCGGCACTGGCAAGGTTGCCAATGGCGCGCAGCAGATCATAGGCATCAATATCGGATCGGGCTTCGCCCGCCTTGGCCGCGGCAGAAAGCAGGTTTTGCAGGGCCGGTTCAAAGTTGCTGCGGAAGTAATCGGGCAGGGCATCAAAGGCCGGATCGCCGGAATGAAGGGCCGAGGCCAATCCCTTTTTCGTGACGATAAACCGGCAATAGCGCCTGAGCCAGCGCGACAGGGCCTCGCCCGGCGGGTGGTCATTTGCCAGCGTTTTGGCATCGGCGGCACAGGCATCAACCTCGCGCTTGAACACGGCAACGACAAGGTCGCTTCGTTTGGGAAAACGGCGATAGAGCGTGCCGACCCCAACCCCGGCGGTTTTGGCAATTTCACGCACCGGCGCATCGACGCCCGCGGTGGCAAAAACCGTCTTGGCGGCCTCAAGCACCGCGTCTTCATTGCGGGCGGCATCAGCACGGATGCGTTTTTTTGTGCCGGTGGTTTCTTCCTGCATCGCTTTGTTTTTCTACAATAAGTCAGCGTGATCGCACGCGGACGGAGTCCGGGTGTTGAAATTCATGCTTGATAAACGGAACATTGTTCCGTATTTGAATCGGCAACAGGAACGTCGTTCCGTTTGTTGGTTTATAGGCGAAATCGACGGTTTCGCCAAGCAAAACAAGGATGCTTTTCATGAACAATCTGATCACCAGTGCCCGTCATATTCCGGTTCGGGATGCGGTGCCGACCCTTTCGATCTGCCCGGTAATCTTGCCGGTTGCTGATCGGCCGCAGCCGATTGAAATGCGGATTACCCTGCCTGCGGTGGGGGATCATTTCCCGATCATCCTGTTGTCGCACGGACATGGGCCGTCGCTTTATATTCCGTCGATGAATGGCTATGGCCCGCTGGCACAGTTTTATGCCGAGCAGGGCTTTGCCGTGATCCAGCCGACCCACGGCAATTCGAAAGTTGCCGGGTTTGGACCGGACGCGCCGGGGGCACCGTTTTTCTGGCGCTCGCGGGTGGAGGACTTCAAACATATCATTGACCATCTTTCCGATATCGAAGCCACCCACCCGATCCTTGACGGGCGACTTGATCATGACCGGATTGCGGCAGTCGGGCATTCGCTTGGCGGGCAGACGGTTGGGATGTTACTTGGCGCGCGGTTGACCGATACCGCCGATCCGGATGCGCAGGATGTCAACCTTCTGGAGCCGCGGATCAAGGTCGGTGTGTTGCTGGCAGCGCCGGGCAATGGCGGGGAGAGCCTCAGCGAGCATGCGCGCGCGAACTATACCGCGCTTAACCCCGATTTTTCCCATATGACGACACGGACCCTTGTTGTGGCGGGGGATGAAGACGATAACCCGCACCTGACCACACGCGGGGCAGCATGGCACACCGACCCGTTCCATTGCAGCCCGGGTGGTGATTATTTGCTGACCCTTAAAGGCGGCAAACACGGGCTGGGTGGTATTGCAGGTTACGATGCCAAGGAAGCCGATGATGAAGATCCCGATCGCCTTGCCGTGACCCAGCGGATGAGTGCGGCCTATCTGCGCAGCGCATTTGATGACAGCGACCCGGCATGGGCCAAGGCGTGTGATGCGCTGGCAACCCATGGCGCGGAACTGGCGCATGTGACGGGCAAGTAAATTTCGACCTGCTTTGTGGGCCATGGTGTCGGCGGCGTTAGCAGTGGGGTGCGGTGCAGATTGCAGTTGCCCGCAATCGGGCGTAACGTGAAGACCGTCCTGAACAACGTCCTTGAACAACGTCCCTGAACATCATGGCCCAAAGCGAACTTGAAAAAATGCAGGCCGGTGACTGGTATTCCTGCCTTGATCCGGAACTCACCGTGATGCGCCATCGCGCCCTTGAGGCGTGCCATGAGCATAGCGTGCTTTATCCGGCAGAGCGCGGCAATATCGGGCCGAAACTGCGCGCACTGTTCGCATCGTGTGCTGATGATGTGCGGATCGAGGCGCGGTTTCATTGTGCCTATGGGGTGAATATCCATTTGGCCTCCGACGTGTTTTTAAATGTCGGCTGCGTGATCCTTGATACAGCACCGGTCAAGATCGGGCGGCATTCGATGCTGGGCCCGAATGTGCAGATTTACTGTGCCGATCATCATCGTGATCCGGAACTGCGCAAACAGCATCTTGAAATCGGGCGGCCGGTGACGATTGGCGACAATGTCTGGATCGGCGGCGGGGCGATTATTCTGCCGGGGATCAGCATCGGGGATGATGCGATCATTGGCGCCGGGGCCGTGGTGACGCGCGATGTTGCGGCGGGCAGTACGGTTGTTGGGAACCCGGCCAAGCCGACTGCACGCTAAGGACTGTATCCCCAGAAAAAAAGAGGCAACCGGCCAGGGGTGGACGCGGTTGCCATGGAGCGAGTGACGAGCTCCAAGTTGGGACAAACCTTTGCAGGGTGTCACAGGGAAGCATTGAGGTCGTGAAGGTTGTAAAGTCCGGTCAGGCGACGTCGTCCGTTGCCGGGTGGCGTTTGCGCCCCGTGATCATGGCACGCACCAGATTTTCGTGATGGCGGATGCTGGCGAGCAACACGCCGCCAACATGCAGCAGCACCAGGAACAACAGGCCGTTTGCCAAGGCCTCGTGGGTTTCTTCCACCCATTCAGAACCCCAGAACATGGTGGTGGTGTACATCCAGCCCGTCAGCGCGCAACCGGCCATGGCGAGCATCAGGGCGATGATCATCGCCGCCCCGGCCGGGTTATGGCCGAGATAACGGGGTTCGGTTCCGCGCAGGATATCGCCAAGATATTGAAGTGTTGCCCGAGGGCTTTTGATGAATTGGGTGAAGCGGGCATAACGAGTGCCAATCAGGCCCCAGATCAGGCGCAGCGCAATCAAGGCACCCGCGGCATAACCCGCCCAGTGATGCAGGCTGTCCCATTCATCGGCTGTGATCCAGGCGATGACGAAACTTGCCGCCAGGCCCCAGTGAAACAGGCGGACAAACGGGTCCCATACTTTGACAGACATGATGCGTGCTCCTGACTGTTGAATGCGTTTTCAGATGGCGGGTTCGGAGAGGCGGCTTTGACCGAGGACACCCGTGCAGGCAGGCACGGAGCCGGGGGACAGACTTTCGGTCAAAGCCGCACTCACCCGAGGGAGGCGCAACTAAAATCAGTCGTCTTCCTTGACGAGTTCAAAGGTCGCCGGGTTGAAGTAGGCTTCGACCTTTTTGCCATCGGCCTTGACGGCATAGACTTCGTAGCAGCCTTCATCTTCCTTGATCTTGCGGACGTCCCAGCCCTCGGCGGTCAGTTTTTCCTTGAGCGCATCCATGCTCTGCCATTCGGATTTCGGCACGTTGCAATAATCATCACTGGCCTGTGCGGTGTGCGCGGTCAGGCCAAGGGAGGCAGTTGCCAGCAGGGTGGCGGCAAAGGTGCCAAAGGCGGCTTTCTTCAAAACAGTGTTTTTCACGGCTCGGTTCCTTCATAAGATAGGGGATATGTCATGATCGATGCGGAGTATGGCGTGCTTCCCTGACAGCAACCTGAACCGGATATTTTTCACCGTTCAGCACATTGTCAGGAAACGCCCTTAACCAAGGCCGATTGTGCAAAGCTTTGCGATGAGGTTGGGGTGCGTATTCTTCTGGTCGAAGATGAATTGATGCTGGCAGACGCGGTGCGCGATCATTTACTGGCAAGCGGCGAGGCGGTTGATCACAGCGCAAGTGTGGTCGATGCCGAGATCATGCTGCGCGGGACCAATTATGATGTGTTGCTGCTCGATCTGAACCTGCCCGATGGCAAGGGGCTTGATTTGTTGCGCGATTTACGCCGCAAGGGATCGGCAACGCCGTGTATTATCCTGACCGCACAGGATCAGATTTCGGATCGGATCGAGGGCTTGAATGCCGGGGCGGATGATTATCTAGTCAAGCCGTTCGACCTCAATGAGTTATCTGCACGCCTGGCCGCCGTATCGCGGCGCTATAGCGGCAACCCCAATCCGTTTGTCGAGCTGGATGGCGGGGTCGAGGTCGACCTTGCCGGGCGGTCTGTTTTGCGGGGTGGGGCGCAGGTTGACCTGACATCGCGCGAATGGGCGCTGTTTGATCAGATGGTCAAACGGCCGGGCCAGACCTTATCTAAACGTCAGCTTGAAGAAGCGCTTTATGAATTTGGTGCCGAGATCGAAAGCAACACGGTCGAGGTTTATGTCAGCCGTTTGCGCCGCAAGCTTGGAAAAGACGTTATCAAAACCGTGCGCGGTGTCGGCTATCGGGTTGAGGGATAAGCAACGCCATGGGCAAAAATCCCAACAGAAGTTTGCAAGCGATCCTGACCCGGCGATTGACGCTTACGGTGGGGGTGTTCTGGCTGGCGGGCTCGGTTCTTGCGGCGATGACGATGTATCATGAAATGCAGGAAGCATTTGATAACAGCCTTGTCACCACGGCCTATCGCTATGCCCCGCTGATTGATGAGTACCTTAAGGATCATAAGGGTGGCAGCCCGAAAGAAGTCCTGCCTAGCCCGGCAATGGGGGAGATCCTGACCGATGATCACGGCGATGGTGACGGGGATGGCGACGATGATGACGAGCTTGGCGAAGATTACCTGATGTATCATGTGCGTGATGGCGGCGGGCGGCTTTTGCTGCGGTCGTTCAACGCCGAGGAAGAACCGTTTGAAGCCCCCCTGGTCGAGGGGTTTTATAACGAGGAAGATTTCCGCATTTATAGTGCGGTCCTGCTGGGCGGGCAGAGGGTGATCCAGGTGGCAGAGCCGCTTGAACATCGGCGCGAGGCGCTGATGGAAAGTGTGCTGGCGCAGTTCCTGCCAATTGCGCTTTTGATCCCGGTGGTGATCATTCAATTGATTGTCGTGCTGCGCGGCGGGTTGAAACCGATCAAACGCGTGCGTGACGAAATCGAGGAACGCGGCGAAGGCAATCTGCAACCGCTTGAGCAGGACGAAGCACCAGAAGAAATCAGCACCATTGTCACGGCGGTCAACCGGTTGATGGCAAAGCTTGAGGCGGCACTTAGTGTCGAGCGCAGCTTTACCGCCAACAGCGCGCATGAACTCCGCACCCCGATTGCCGTGGCGCTGGCACAAACGCAAAGGCTTTTGGCGGAGCTGCCCGAAGGTCACGCAGCCCGCAAACGGGCGGTCCAGACCGAAGAGGCGCTTAAACGCCTGTCGCGGCTCTCGGAAAAGCTTTTGCAGCTGGCGCGCGCGGAATCAAGTGGCGGCTTCAGCCCGACGGGGCATAATCAGGATCTTGGCCCGACACTTAATCTGGTGATTGAAGACCTCAAACGGGCCGGAATGGAAGGGGCGGAGATCCACTTTGATACGGAAAATCTGACGACATTATCGGCCAATATTGACCTTGATGCCTTTGCGATTTGCATGCGCAACCTGATAGAAAATGCCCTGAAATATGGTGGCGATGAAGAGCCCGTCGATATCCGCGTGATCGAGGATCACATCGTTCAGGTGTCAAACGGCGGCGCGCCGGTCAGCCCTGATGAACTGGCGCAACTGACGACCCGCTTCAAACGATCCAGCAACAAGGCCGATGGTTCGGGCCTCGGCCTTGCGATTGTCGAGGCGATTGCACGCAACACCAAGGCAGAGCTTAAACTTTATTCACCACGACCGGATCACAGCGACGGCTTTATGGTCGAGCTTCGGTTGCATCAGAGTTGAATGCTGGTTGAGTACTTGTGAGTATAAGTTGCAGTGTTTTCTTGTGTCGGTGAATAGGGAGGGAAGAATGAAGAAAAGGAATAAGGTAAAAAAGAAAGCAGGAAAGAAATTTCCTGTTCATCCTGATTTCCGAGATAGGAATATTACTTCTGTCGATGATCTTAAGAAGAGCGGAAAAACTATAGGAAGTGCATTCTCTTCTTTGCCGAGTGACTTGAAATTCACATCGTGGGTGGATGAAAGCATACCCAATCTGCTGTGGTCGTGCATTTTAACATCATTTTTAGAGCAGAAGGACTACCTCAATATATTCAGATCAATTGTTATAAATGCCAGGGAAAATATAGCAGAAAGAAAATCTCTGCATATTACTCATAATTTTCTTGGCGCTATGAATGAGGATATTTTTGATCGTTTAATGCAACCAGTGCTTGAGCACCCGCAAGCGGTAATTTGGCTGAAAGGCTTGTTGCTTTTAGATTGTCTTCCTGACGGCCACCATTGGCGTAGACATCTTGCTGAACCGGATCAAGAAGCAGACTGGAACATTTTGATCCACGCAGTGGCAGACAACTACGATCATCAATCGCAAAGAGCTACGGATATTCGTTGGTTCAAGCTAATGTTTGTAATGCTTTGTCGGGAGCAGGTGTTTCTGCCTGAGGGCAGCGATATTGGAGAGTCACTTCGTCTTTACCCTGATTTCGGAGATATGCGTTCCGTCCGTCCAACTATACGTTCGATGGAGATTTCTCTTCGCGAGTTGGACAAAAATGGGTCTCTCGACGGGAAGATTAGAGAGGAAGACACATTAGAAATACCAAAATTTCACGCAGATGATTTTTGGTCGGAAACCTTAAGTAAAGTATCTTGTGTATCGGTTCCGAAAGGAAGCAAAATAGAATATGGTCCGAGAGAGCTGTCTGAAGAATTACTAGAGATTTTTCAGAAGGTCGATAGCCACTTTTTCGAGACAATGTCTACTACATCAATTGACCCTAGGCACGACGGCGCCTTTGGGTTGGTGCTGTACGCAATTACATTTCTCTTAAATTCGGCGGTTGGTTACTCCTCCTCTAGGCCGGAGGGGCGTGTTTTCCTGAGAACTATGGCTGAAACTTATATAACTTTGCATTATTTGACGGTTAAAGATGATCCGACTTTGTGGAACAAGTTTCGTCAATATGGTGCAGGTCAAACAAAGTTGGCATTTTTAAAGTATTTAAAAGAAACGGATGTTCCAGATTTTATAGACATGCAAGTGATGGAGTACTTAGCCAACGAGGATATGTGGTTAGAGTTCCAAAGTATCGATCTAGGAAACTGGGCTTCGTTAGATTTGAGAAAGATGGCAACAGATGCAGCATGTAAAGATGTATATGATAATTACTACGGCTGGACCTCTGGATTTTCTCATGGGCAATGGGGAGCTGTGAGGGATTCAGTCTTTACTAACTGCCTTAACCCTCTGCACCGTTATCACCGTATTCCGTCATTTCCGAACGAAGCAATGCCATCAATACTTGTCGATGGTTGCAAGATTTGTAACCGTGCTCTCGAGGACCTAAATCATCTTTATCCAACGATAAAATCCAGAATTAAATGGCATAACAGAAGTACTGATGCTGACAGTTCAATTTGAACTAATTTTTCTTTGGTATGGACGTCTTCTTCGATGGTTTTTCGGTTTGCATGGAGAATAGTTCATTTAACCAGAGATAAGTTTTGCCTTCGTGATGTTCGATGTGTGGAGAATTTAGCTGTATCAGTTGAACAGTTTTCGCACCGTGCGCGGATGGCCGGCGTGTTGCCGTTGAGGCTCCGTAGTTCATGCCCAGACATTACGGTGGGCGACAGAGCTTGGTTATTTGCCCACCCCTACCTTGATGGCGAGTTTGCGGAGCGGGCCGATGCGGTTAATCGCGGTGAGGCCGGCATAGCGCAGGTCGCGGAGGGTTTTAGGTTCGAACATCGAGGCGCGGTTGAGCAAATCAATGCCGCCGACCCGCATGACGGTTTTGGGCAGCTGGCGGCGTTCGTAGGATTTCAGAAGCGGGGTCGCGCCGATATCCTCATTATGCAGTTTGGCCTTGGCCATCAGTTCGGCCAGGGTTTCGATGTCATGCAGGCTCATGTTAAGCCCTTGCGCGCCAATCGGCGGGACGACATGGGCGGATTCTGCAATCAAGGCAAGGCGGGCGGCAATCAGGCGCGACGGCACTTGCGAGATCATCGGCCAGACGGCGCGCGGGCTTGCGACGGTCAGCGGGCCAAACAGGTTCATGGTGTCGTGGGTGATTTCGGCCGACAGGGCTTCGTCACTCATGGCATTCAGTTCATCGGCGCGGGCAGCTGGCACCATCCAGACGACGGACGAGCAGGGCTTGCCATCAAGGTCGGGCATGGGGACCAGTGTCAGCGGACCGCCGGTGCGGTGGATTTCGGTCGAGATGTTG
The DNA here is from genome assembly GCF_002388495.1 of Thalassospira sp. UBA4513. NCBI lineage: Bacteria > Pseudomonadati > Pseudomonadota > Alphaproteobacteria > Rhodospirillales > Thalassospiraceae > Thalassospira > Thalassospira sp. UBA4513. Next base: position 43,253 of record NZ_DGMR01000011.1, on the reverse strand, counting down.
TCATGCGGTTTGTTGTGGGTGACGACAAACACCAGCGCACTTTGATCATAGGCCCAGCGTTTGTGTTTGATCCCGGCCATGTCGCGCAGCGATGAATTGCGGCCATCAGCGGCAATGACGACTTTGGCCCGTACGGTCTGGCCATCCGAAAGCGTTACTTCACCAAAGCGCGAGGTGCCTTTAAACGCCGTTACGGTGGTGGAAAAGCGGAAATCGACATTATCAAGTTCGGCCAGGCGCGCCATCAGGGCGACACGGGCCGCCTTGTTTGAGACATTCCAGCCAAAGAAACCGTTTTTGGTTTCAGCACCATCAAAGTCGGCGGTTTCGCGCGGGGTGCGTTCGGTGCCGCCGGCATCAACAATGCGCATGACGCGAAGTTCCGCCCCGGTCGGTTTGATGGCATCCCAGACGCCAGCTTTTTTAAGCGTCTCGATGCCCGGCTCTAGAAAGGCAGTGGTGCGCAAATCCGTGCCTTCGCCGATGTCAGAGGGGGCCGGGTCGACAATCACGATCTGATGGCCATCGGCGGCAAAACGCGCCGCGGCACTCATTCCGGCGATCCCGCCGCCTGCAATCAGAATATCGGTTTCGATCATGACTGTTTATCCCATTCTCTGGCCCGAGATAGCGCGCACATCTGTGCGGCCGTGACCGGCAAATCGTTGCGGGCAATGTGCCCTGTTGGGTCACTATACGCAACGATTTTGCCATCCGTTTTGATCCAGATTACGGCAAGGCGATTTTGGTGGGGGGCGATAAGGCGGGCGCGGGGATTGCCCCATAAGGAAAATTGGGCCATTTTGGGAGTGCCTTCCGCGAGGAGCGCCTTCCGCCGCCACCCCAAAAACAAGGAATAAGATCATGCTCGCCTGGGTATATCTGTTTATTGCGATCAGTCTTGAAGTGATCGGGACGATATCGCTTAAATTCTCGGATGGATTTACCGATTGGCGCTTTACGGTATTAAGCCTTGGTGTCTATGGGCTGAGCTTCTGGTTTTTGTCGATGACGCTGCGCATCATTCCGGTCGGAACCGCCTATGCGGTGTGGGCCGGGCTTGGCACGGCATCGGTCGCCCTGATTGGCTGGTTGTTCCTGAAGGAACCGATGACCGCAGTTAAGGCGGTATTGTTGCTGATGATCATTGGCGGGGTGGTCGGGCTCAAGACCATCAGCACGGAAAGTTAATGGCGTTAACTTTTGGCCATCATTGCAGCAGCACACGCCTTGATGTCCTGTTCGATATCAAGGTGTTTGGGGTCCCAGCCCAGTTCACGCATGGCCTTCGCGCTGCTGAGATGTTGATGATGACCAAGCCCGTCTGCCCAATTCCCAAGACGGCTCATCGCGGTTTGTGTGCTGATCGTTTCAAACTGGCAGTCTTCAATGGCGAAGTGGCTCGCGATCAGCTTGGTAACGGCGTCGTTTGAAACACCATTGATCGCAACCCCGATATAGCTGGAACCGGGGGTGGCATTGGTCAGTGCACGGTAATAAAGATCGGCCAGATCATCGGTATGGACCATCGGTTGATCAATATGGTCGCCGCCGACAATGGTAATCACCTTGCTGCTTTGGGCGGAGGTGATGGCGCGTTCAAACAGGCCGGTATGCCCACGGCGGCCGGTGGCATAGACACATCCCGGATGAATGATGATGCCGTGGAGTTTTTCATCGCCAAGAATGCGGTTTAGCCCGGCAATCATCCAGTCAAATTCGGGTAAAACAGCAAAGGGCAGTGTTTCGTCGCCGATCTGTCCCGGTTCGGTTTGCGGGTAGCTCCAGACGCCGCCGGTATAGAGAAAGCGCACCATGCCTGGCATGCGATGAAGGGCCGGGATCAAGTGATCGAGCAGATTGGCATCAATGCGCGGCATCTGATCGGAAAAATCACAGGCCGTGTGAATGACGGCATCAACATCGGGCAGGTCGTTCACCCAGGCGGTCGGCTTGGTGATATCGCCCCGGATTGGCGTTGCGCCGAGGTCGGCCAGCATTTTGTGACTGGCGCGTGATCGGGCAAGTGCCAGGACATCGTGCTCATGAGCGATCAGTTTTTCAACGATGGCCGATCCGATCAGGCCGGTCCCACCTGTGACAAAGACGCGCATTCTGTTTCCCCATATGGATGTGATGCGATCCTTGTCCGACCTGAACCGGGGTTGAGGTCAAGAGGGTTTTAGAAGGCGTCGCGCTCTAAAGCCACATCGGAATGATCGAGGCGATCAGAAGCACGCCGAGCGTCACATTGACCGTGCGCCACTGCCAATCCGATGTCAGTAACAGTGACAGGCTCAAGCCCAATGCGCACCAAAGCGCCATCGACAAAAAGCCGGAAAAGGCAAAGGCACTGCCCAGAATAACTGCAAGTTCGGTCGGATCCTGTGCGATGGCAGAAAAGGACGCCGCCGCGCCGATGGTGACAGCCCAGCCTTTCGGGTTCAGCCACAGCAGGCCAAAGGCGCCCAGAAACGGGATGGGTTTGCTGTCTGTCGGGGTGTCCTGATCAAGGTTGCGCGCAATCGCAGAGGTGGGTGGTGGCGGAGCCATGGCGATCTTGACGGCCAGCCACACCAGATAGCTGGTGCCGATCAGTTTGGTGATGAGCTCAATCGCCGGAAAGGCGCGCACAAGATTTGCCAGCCCAAGCGCGCCGGCGGCTGCCAGTGTCAGCATGCCGATTGAAATACCCATGATGAACGGCACCGAACGGCGAAAGCCGAACTGCGCACCCGATGCGGTGGCAAGCGTCGTTGCCCCGCCGGGCGACAGAGCCGCGGCCAAGGTAAAGGATAAAACCGGCAGCAGTGTTTCGATCATTCTATCGTCCTGTGGTGGCGCGTTGCCCGGGCGGCAGGGGACATCAGAAAACAATTCTTTGCATCAGAAAAGCGAATGTTCATTATAGATGGCATTACGTTTGTTAATGCAATTGGTGTTGATCATATTGTGGCCGGATCGGTGGGGATATCATGCGAAACCTTGATGTGGCGGTGTTGCGCGCCTTTGTGACGGTCGCCGAAACCGGCAGCATGACCGGTGCGGCAGAGGTGCTTAACCTGACGCAAGGGGCGGTAAGCCAGCAGATCAAGCGGCTTGAAACCGCATTCGGCTGCGGGTTAATTGAGCGCGCACGCAAGGGATTGCGCCTGACCCAGAATGGGGAGCAATTGCTGCGCAAGGCGCAAAGGATGCTTTTGCTCAATGACGAGATTTGGCAGGACATGACCGGGGCGGGTCATGTCGGCAAGCTTACCGTCGGCATTCCTTATGATCTTGTCGGCACGTTTATGCGCACACCACTTCGCAAATTTTGCGATCACTATCCGGGGATCGAGCTTTCACTGCGGTGTCATAGCTCCCAGGAGCTGCGGAGCATGGTCAATAGTGGCGAGATTGATATTGCCCTGGTTGAGGAGCCGGTCGGGGAGATGACGGGTGATTTCCTTAAAATTGCACCGCTGGTGTGGGTCGGGGCAAAATCGGGCAAGGCCCAGACAAAACGCCCGCTGCCGGTGTCGCTGGTTAGTCGTGAATGTGCGTTTCGACCAGCGGTGATTGATGCGCTTGATCAGGCGGGGATTGCCTGGCGCAGCGTATTTGAAAGCGGCAATATCGAAGCAACGGCGGCAACGGTGCGATCAGATTTGTCGATCACGGCGTTTCTGGTCGGCACGATCCCCGATGATCTTGAAGCACTGGGCCGTGATGATGCATTGCCGGAATTACCAAAGTTCGCGATCAGCCTGATGGAAAAGACCGGCGCGCATAACGAAGTGCGCGATGTGTTTGCCGAGATGGTGCGAACCCATTTTCACCAGTTGTAACGGCCAAAAGAAAACACCGACCAGCGATGCTGATCGGTGTTGCATTGAGGCGGCTGATTGAAAGATCAGGCGACTTCGAAAATGCCATCAATTTCAACCGCAACACCCAGCGGCAGGGCGGCGACGCCAACAGCGGAGCGCGCATGTTTGCCCGCATCGCCAAAGATTTCGACCATGGTGTCCGACGCGCCATTGACGACTTTTGGCTGATCGGTGAAGTCGGGGGCGGAATTGACAAACGCGTTCAGTTTGACAACGCGGGTGACCTTATCAAGATCGCCAATCGCGGCCTTGAGTTGCGCAACAAGGTTGAGCGCGCAGAGGCGGGCGGCCTTCTGACCGGTTTCGACGTCATATTCGGCACCGAGTTTGCCGATAAATTTCAACTCGCCATTTTCCATGGTGATCTGACCGGAAATATGAACCAGCTTGCCCGAGATGACATAGGGCACATAGTTCGCAACCGGTGCGGTCGCAGTCGGCAGGGTGATGCCGAGATCGGCAAGATGAGCGTCGATTTTACCAGCCATGATGATCCATCCTTTTGCTTGGCAGATGTTCAAATTTGCCCCCAATTTATCGGGGTTGCGGGGCAAACAAAACAGTTTCTTTGTATCGATGCAATCGGGCGCAGGGGCGTTGCGGCAAGTGTTTGCGCGATCCTTTCAAACAGTTGAATAAAATCGAATTGCCATAAGGGGAAAGGCCCGTAACAATGGGCTATTGGCAGCACGGCGAAAACCTGCTGCCTTGTTTTTGGGATTTTGATGCGGTGCAAACCGCGTAGGGGTTGGGTGAGATGACGTTGCGGGATCGGTTCGGGAGTGTTCATGGTGGCTGGATTGCCCTTTTGGGGGTTGTGATCCTGTCGCCCGATGCGCTTTTGCTGCGTCTGATTGCGGCCGATGATTTCACAACCGCGTTCTGGCGGCTGGGCTTTTTGACCGTGGCGCTTTTGCTGGTGGCCCTTTGGAACGGGGCCAAGCGGGGCGAAGGCATCGTGCAATCGATCCGGCCCAACGGGTTTGAAATGCTGACCGGTCTGTTTTACGGCGGGACCTGTACGCTTTTCATGTTTTCGGTGCGCAATACCGATGCCGCCAATACCCTGATCATTATTGCCGCGACGCCGCTTCTGGCCGGGTTGATTGGCGTGTTTATCTTTAAACGTTCCCAGCCGATCCGGACATGGGTGGCCTCGGTCGTGGTGTTTGTGGCCTTGCTTGGCATGTTCAGTGCCGGGTTTGGCGGGAAAAACGCGCTGGGTGATATGTTGGCCCTTGGGGCTGCGATCTGTATGGCGGGTTATTTCAATGTGCTGGGGGCGAAGCCCGAAGTTGATGCGCTGAAGGGCATGTTGTTTGGTGCGTTTCTCGTCACCCTGATCCTTCTGCCCGGTGCCGAACCGTTATCACCAATTGGTCTGGACTGGGTGTGGCTTTTGATGCTGGGCTTTTGGGTGTTGCCGGTGTCCTTCCTGTTGATTGCCTATGCATCGCGCAAAATTCCGGCCGCCGAGGTCAGCCTGATCATGCTTAATGAAGCGATCCTTGGGTCGTTTCTGGTCTGGGTGTTTGTCAATGAAGTGCCCGACGAAATGACACTGATCAGCGGGACGGTGGTGATCACCACCCTTGTCATTCACAGCCTTTTGGGGCTGCGCGCCAGCAAGCGGGCGCGGGCGGCGGCCTGACGGATCCGCAAGCAATCCGGGTGACTTCAGCTTGTTGTCAGCTTCGCACGGTATGCGAGGGGCATGGTTCATTGCCCCAAGGATGCCCGGATGCGTCGAATTCGTTCCCTTTTGCACCTTTCACCGATTGATTATCGATTTGGCCTTTTAACACTCGCGGTCTATTTCACGCTGGTTCTGAACTGGAAGGTCCTTAGCCACTTTTACGGTATTCTGGCGGGCCTTGGCGATTATGACATGGGCTTTGCGATCAGTGCGCCGTTTGTTCTGATCTGTGCATCACTCGTGGTTTTTACGCCGTTTTCCTGGCGCTATCTGTTCAAGCCGTTCTTTGTTTTTCTGATTATCACGGGTGCGCTGGCGCATTATGCGATGTTGAAATACGGCATCGTGTTTGATCGCGGCATGATCGAAAACGTGGTCGAGACCAATCAGGGCGAGGCGCTTTCATATTTCAATTTGCAGGCTGGATTGTGGTTTACCGTGACCGGACTTCTGCCGGCCGCGATGCTGATCCTTGTGCCGCTTAAATTCCCGAAAACGGTTTTGCGCGGGATCGGGCAGCGGGTGGTTTTGATGATCTTGCCGCTTTTGGTGTTGGGCGGGATCGGATCGCTTTATTTCAAGGATTACGCATCGGTCGGGCGCAATCACAAGGTGCTGGGTAAGGAGATCGTGCCGTCGAACTACATTGCCGGCACGATCCAATTGGTAAAGCGGCGCTATCTTTATGCCGACATGCCGTTTCAAACCATCGGGCAGGATGCCCGCAAGGTCGCGCCAGACGGCGATAACAAGCCGACTTTGATGTTTCTGGTGATCGGTGAAACCGCACGCGCCCAAAGTGTTGCGGCTAATGGGTACACGCGCCCGACATCGCCCTTTACCAGCCAGATTGACGGCATGCTGGCGTTTCAGGATGTCTCATCGTGCGGCACGGCAACCGCAGTTTCGGTGCCGTGCATGTTTTCGCCGATGGATCATGCCGGTTATGACGGCGACGTTGCACGCCATAGTGAAAGCCTGATGGATGTGCTGGCACATGCCGGTGTTGACGTTCTGTGGAAGGAAAATGACGAGGGCTGCAAAGGGGTGTGTGACCGGGTGCGCCATATCGACATATCACCCGATGATTTCCCCGAAGATTGTGCATTGGGGACGTGCTTTGATGCGGTGATGCTGCGCGGCCTTGAGGGGGAAGTCGCATCCGGTGAACCGCATGATCAACTGATTGCCTTTCACCTGATGGGCAGCCACGGGCCGACCTATTACAAGCGTTATCCTGACGAGCATCGGGCCTTTGTCCCCGATTGCCCGCGCAGTGACATTGAAAATTGCAGCGCCGAAGAGCTGATCAATACCTATGACAATACGATCCGTTATACCGACTATGTTGTCGCCGAGCTGACCGAACACCTGAAAGCCTATCAGGATGATTACAACGTGGTGTTGCTTTATGTTTCGGACCACGGAGAGTCCCTGGGCGAGGGCGGGTTGTATCTGCATGGCGCGCCCTACATGCTCGCCCCCTCGGAGCAAACCAAGGTGCCGATGATGATCTGGATGTCGGATGGCTATGCCGATGCCAACCGGATCGAGCGGGATTGCTTGGCAGCGCAGGCGCAAACGGGCCGCTTTTCGCATGACAATCTGTTTTCGACCGTGCTGGGCGCGATGCATGTTGCAACCGGACTTTATCGCCCGGAAACAGACATCTTTGCCGCCTGTCGGGCGCCGGTAATACACGCCGCACGCCGGTAAGGGCGTTTAGCCGGAATTGACATGCCTGATCCGGTAATTTAAATGAGTGTACTCAGTGAGTGTGCTCATTTAAATCGGAGGCGTTGATGAATATTCGAGCTGCGCGACGTGAAGAAACGCGCCAGAAGATCCTTGATGCCGCGCGTGACTGTTTCTGTGCCGGGGAATTTGACACTGTCAGCACGCGAGAGATTGCAAAACGTGCCGGCGTTGCCGAAGGGACGATATTCAATCACTTCCCGACCAAGGAAGATCTTCTGATCTGCTGCGTTGGGCAACAGATGGCAGAGGCGATTGAAAAGGGTCTTTATACGATGGACCCGGAATGGTGCTTTGTGGACAAGATGATGCATGTTGCGTCCTATCGCTTCACGCAGGTGGGGCTTAATCCCGGCTTGTGGCAGGTGATCATGCAGCAGATTGTCTTTTCACCAAGAAAAGGGGCGGTGCATGCCGTTATGGAAAGCAGCGGATTGATTGCAGCCATTCAGGCCCTGATCGAGGAAGCGCAGCTTTCAGGCGAGCTCAACCGTGACTTGCCACCGGTTTTGATCCAGAAAACCCTGATGTCGCTGTTTTTATTCACCATCCACGAACATTTCAGTACGCAGAACTTTGACTGCGAGGATATGTGCGGAACCTTGCGTGAATTGCTTGAAGTGCAGGTCAGAGGGCTTTGGGCGTCCGAGCCGCACTTGGCGGCATAACGACATAAGCGCGTAAGCCTATTCGCCGATCAGATGCAGGGTGACCTTGCGATGATGGGGCGCACGGCGATGTTCGAACAGATAGATCCCCTGCCACGTTCCAAGCACGGCCCGGCCATTGGATACCGGGATGGTCAGCGACACATCGGTCAGGGACGACTTGATGTGGGCGGGCATGTCATCGGGACCCTCGCAGGTATGGCGATAAAGGCTGGGATTTTCCTGCACCAACTGGCCAAAGAAGGTTTCAAGATCAAAGCGCACATCCGGATCGGCATTTTCCTGAATGGTCAGGCTGGCCGAGGTGTGGCGCACAAAGATGGTCAGCTGCCCGCGCGCCAGACCGGTCCCGGCCACCCATGACTGGATCGGTTCGGTGACTTCGTACAATCCCTGACCGCTGGTGGTGATTTCAAGAGTGATCTGATCTTGAGAAAGCATGACATCCGTCCGGCTTGGCAGCCGGACGGGAGCAATATCGAATTCCGTCAGGCCGCAGTTTTGAGCTCACCCGGATCGTAGAAGCGAAGGGCGGTCATGGCAAGGTTGCCGAACTCGTAACTGTCATGAAGCAGATCGGGTTCGAAATCATCCGATGCAGCACCCAGCGCAACATAGAAGGGCATCAGGTGATCGTCGTCCGGATGGGCCATGGCGGCGTGGGGGGCGAGGCTTCTGTAATCAAGCAGGGCGTTGATATCGCGTGCCTTGATCTTTTCCACCATCCAGTTGGTGAATTCCTTTGCCCACGGGTCAATCGCGCCTTCGTTGCGATCAAGCGCGCGCAGATTATGCGTCATCGCACCGCTTGCGACCACCAGAACACCCAGATCGCGCAAACCGCGCAGCTTTTTACCAAGCTCGAAATGTTCGCGCGGGCCACCGTGACCCAGCATGGAAAGCTGAAAGACCGGAATGTCTGCATTCGGGCGGGCAAGGATCATTGGCATCCAGGCCCCGTGATCAAGCCCGCGTTTTGCATCGGTCTCACTGCCGATTTGCGCGGCGATTTGTTCTGCCAGTTCCGGGTCACCCGCCACATCATAGTGCAACTGATAAAGCGGCTGCGGGAAACCATAGAAGTCATGAATGGTTTCCTGGCGTTGCGCGGTCGAGATCGTCGGGCGTTCGGTCTGCCAGTGGGCCGAGATCATGACAATGGCACGCACGCCATCGGTCAGTTTCGACAGCTCATCGACAAAGAAATGGAAAGCCGGGGTGCTTTGACGCGCCACCAGCATTGGCGAGCCATGGGAAATAAACATTGGCGCCAGGCTTTGTGCCGTGCTGTCGGTGTTTGCTGATGGATCAGTCATTGGAATACCTCATCGGGCTATTCAACCATTTGAATTGAATATGCGTGTCGCATCTGGCCTTGACCAGTCACCGTTCGTCAACAGTCTGTTGCCATTTTCCGGTTTTGTTTGTTTCAGGGAAACACTGAAAGGGGCCTTTAAGCCATATTTTCTGCGGTCTTGCGTTGGAAAACAGGGATATTTGGGAAGGGGTGCAAAGTAGGGTGACCCTATGCGTTGGCATAAGAAGCCCATTGAAAAGCGAAAGAAATAGGCGCAGGGTAAAAACAGGAAGAGTTTTCCACATATGGCTGTCAAGGTATGACGCATCAAACAAACCCCAAGTCTGCGCTGCTTGAAAGGTCGCGTTTTTCGCTTGGCGAGCTGCCAAGAGCAAAACAGTTCGAGATCTGGAAAGAAAGCATCAACTGTATTTACAGTGTCGAAATGGATCGCAAAACCCGCGAGGCAGGTTTTGTGGCCAACCTTAATTCATGGCGGCATCGCGACCTTCTGATGATCGAGGCGCAAAGCTGTTCACAAAGTTTTTCGCGCACATCGCAAATGATCGCGGCCGACGGGATGGATCATTACAACATCCAGCTTTACACCGATGGCGGGGTAAAATCCGAGATCGGCATTGGCGGGGATGTTCTTCAACCCGGTGGGTTGCTGCTGCTTGATCTTTCGCAGCGGACCGAGGCACAGACCAGCGATGGCTTTAAATCGATGCATCTGTTTTTGCCACGGCATCTGGTCGAGGATCATCTGACCCATCCTGATGATCACAATCTGCGTTTTCTGTCAGAGCGTGACCCGCTGGTCAGCATCCTGTTTCAGCAAATTCTGGCGCTTAATCGCTATATCAACGAGCTTGCCGATCATGAAATATCTGTGTTGCAGAAAACGATCGTCATGATGCTGTCGGCCTGCCTGAATGCCGCAGACGGAGGGACCCGTTCCACCGATGCAATGCGCCGTGATATCGAAAAAGGTGTGATGATCCGGCGATATTTTCGGCAAAATCTGTTTGCTGCGGAATTGACCGCGGACAAGGCCGCCAATGACCTTGGCCTGTCACGATCAAGCCTTTATCAGCTGTTTGAAAAACATGGCGGGGTTAAAAACTATCTGCGTGAAATGCGGTTGCGCCATGCCCTGAAACTGCTGGGCGACCCCAAAGAACGGCGGCGGTCAATGTATGACATTGCGCTGGAATGTGGCTATGAAACCGATGCCGGGTTTATCCGGGCGTTTCGCGCGAAATATGGTGTCACGCCAGGTGATGTCAGGGCCGGACATCGACCGCATGCGTACCATGCTGGTGATGGTGTTGATAAGCGCTATGAGCACTGGCTGCATACGCTGGCGTAATGCGGCGGTCTGAGGAAGATAGAGAGGGATAGGCTGGGAATTGTTGCCACTGCCCACGGGCCTGTGCCGTGGACAGTGGCGGAAATCTTATCGTTTGCCACCCATGATGAGCAACAGCAAGCCACCGATCGCGCTGGCAATACCGCCAATCAGATACCAGACCGTTTCGTCGGTATAGCGGCCAAGGAAAGTTTCCGAAAGCTGATCCACAGCACTTTCGGATGCGTTATAGCCCGTCACCAAAAGGGCAATACCGACTACAAGGGCGACAACGCCCAGAATACGGCCAAGGGACATGATGTTTGCTCCTGTCTTTATCTGTTTTGGTTGGCACCGCCCTGTGCAAGGGGGCATGGCAGGCGCCAACATATTGAACAGAAAAGATAACGCACGATCCCGATGCTTGTTCCCGACGGAGCACGTTCAATCAGGACAATGCGGAAATCACATCAGAACTCTGGGTCAGCGAACAATATTCCGAGGCCAGTACAGCGGCATAAAGATCAAACACGTCCTGTGCCGCGAAGGTCTTGCCGTTGGCGTCCGTCACATCGATCGCGGTGGTGGCATCTAGCACAAGCCAGTTTTCAAAACCAAGGCAATGGGCCATGCGGATGGTGACATCCATGGAATTATGGATAACCACACCGGTAAAGATCAGGCGTTTGATGCCGCGGTCATGCAGATGTTTTTCAAGTGATGTGCCGACAAAAGCGCAGTTTTGCTGTTTGGCAATGACGGTTTCGCCGTCGATGGGTAATGCTTCGTCCTTGAACGGTTGGCCGGGGCCATCGACATAGAAGCTTGAGGCCGGGTTGGCTTCTTCGTGGCGCACGTGAATGACGGGCAGGTTTCTTGCGCGAAATTCCGACAACAGTTTTGCAATCACATCGGCATAGCCGGGATTGTTTTTGGAATTCCAACGCGGATCATCAATGGCCTTTTGCACATCAAGGACGATTAGGGCGGTGTCGTTGTCGAGGATGGGCAGGGACATGGGGACACTCCGTCAATAAATGGGCCAAAACAAAACCGGCCGGGAAAATCCCCGGCCGGTCTGCTGATCACATCAGATGTTCGGAAGGGACAGACCCCTTAGGAGCAACCGGTGGTCGCGCCACAAGAGTCACATTTCAGGCAGGTGCCGTTGCGCACCAGGGTGAAGTTACCGCAATCCGGGCAACCATCCCCTTCGTAGCCTTTCATGCGGGCTTCGCGGATCTGTTCCATCTTGGCATCGGTTTTGGCGATGACTTCTTCGCTGGTGGTCAGGATCGCATTGTTCTGCGGTGCCGACGGTGCAGCGGTGGTCGCACTTGCAGTGGTTTCGTGGCTGTGGCCATGACCGTCGGTGCCGGTGGATTTGACTTCCACGACGCGTTCTTCGGTTTGTACACCGCCATCAACCACATAGAGGTTGCGACGCACGAAGCCACTTGATGCCACCTTGCGGATGGTTTCAATCGCCTGATCGCCGGTTTTCTTGGCTTCTTCACCAAGGTCGCCTTCGCTGACACCTTCGCCAACGGCATCCGGAAGGATGTCGGACGGCTGAACGTGGGCGAGGTCGTTACGACCAAGATAGGAGATCGCAAGTTCGCGGAACATGTAATCAAGGATGGAGGTTGCCATCTTGATCGCATCGTTGCCGGAAACCATGCCGGACGGCTCGAAACGGGTGAAGGTGAAGGCTTCGACATACTCTTCGAGCGGCACGCCATACTGCAGGCCGATGGACACCGCGATTGCGAAGTTGTTCATCAACGAGCGGAAAGCAGCGCCTTCCTTGTGCATGTCGATGAAGATTTCACCAAGCTTGCCGTCTTCGTATTCACCGGTGCGCAGGTAAACCTTGTGTCCACCAACGGTCGCCTTCTGGGTGTAGCCTTTGCGGCGGCCCGGAAGGGAACGACGGTCGCCACGAATGACGCGTTCGATGATTTTTTCAACGATCTGCTCGGACGCCTGGGCTGCCTTGGCAGCGGTCGGCTGATCAGCGTAATCGTCTTCTTCGACCAGGGCAGAGTTCAGCGGCTGGCTGAGTTTCGAACCATCACGGTACAGCGCGTTGGCTTTGAGGCCGAGACGCCAGGACAGCATGTAAGCGTCTTTGCAATCCTGGATGTTTGCGCTGCTCGGCATGTTGATGGTTTTGGAAATCGCACCCGAGATGAACGGCTGTGCCGCGGCCATCATGCGGATGTGGCTTTCAGCCGAGAGGTAACGCTTGCCGATACGGCCGCACGGGTTTGCACAATCAAAGACAGCAAGGTCTTCGTCGCGCAGATGCGGGGCACCTTCAAGGGTCATCGCACCGCAAACATAGGTGTTTGCCTGTTCGATCTGTTTTTTATCGAACCCGAGGGCGGCCAGCATGTCAAAGTCCATGCTGTTGATTGCCTTGGCATCCAGACCAAGCTGGTTGACGCAGAAATCATCGCCGAAGGTGTATTTGTTGAAGACGAATTTGACATCAAATGCGTTCTTCAGAGCACCTTCAACCTTGGCAATGGCGTCGTCGTCAAAGCCCTTGGCTTTCAGGTCATCATGGGTGATGGACGGCGAGCCAACCAGGGTACCATGACCAACCGCGTATTTTTCAATGTCGCGGATCTGGTTTTCGGTATAGCCGAGCGTTGCAAGCGCAACCGGAACGGTGCGGTTGATGATTTTGAAGTAACCGCCACCAGCAAGCTTTTTGAACTTCACGAGTGCGAAGTCAGGCTCGATACCGGTGGTGTCGCAATCCATGACCAGACCAATGGTGCCGGTCGGCGCGATAACGGTGGTCTGGGCGTTACGATACCCATGCTTTTCGCCAAGCTCGACCGCCTTGTCCCAGGCTGCACGGGCGGCAACCGGAAGGTCGGCATAGGGGCTGTCAGCCGCAACCAGCGGAACCGGATTGATCGACAGGCCTTCGTAGCCTTCCTGTTCGCCGTAAGCGGCACGGCGATGGTTGCGCATGACACGCAGCATTTCAGCCGCGTTGTCGGCATAACCCGGGAACGCACCCTGTTCGCTGGCCATTTCAGCCGAGGTTGCATAGGAAACACCACACATGATCGCGGTCAGGGACGCGCCAATCGCACGGCCTTCGTCACTGTCATACGGGATGCCCATGCTCATCAAAAGGCCGCCAATGTTGGCATAGCCAAGACCAAGGGTACGGTAACGATAGGAGAGTTCTGCGATACGGTCAGACGGGAACTGCGCCATCAGAACCGAGATTTCGAGAACAACCGTCCACAGACGGACAGCATGTTCATAGGCCTCGATATCCACGCCGCCGTCATCAGAACGGAAGTTCATCAGGTTCAGCGATGCGAGGTTACATGCGGTATCGTCAAGGAACATGTATTCCGAGCACGGGTTGGACGCATTGATGCGACCCGAGTTCGGGCAGGTGTGCCATTCGTTGATCGTGGTGTCGTACTGGATGCCCGGATCAGCGCACGCCCAGGCAGCTTCACCGACCTTGTCCCACAAATCGCGGGCAGAGATGGTTTTGGCAACTTTGCCATCGGTACGGCGGATCAGTTCCCAGTCACCGTTATCAAGAACAGCCTGAAGGAAATCGTTCGACACACGAACAGAGTTGTTCGAGTTCTGACCCGAAACGGTCAGGTATGCCTCGGAGTCCCAATCGGTGTCATAGGTCTTGAAGCTGATTTCGGTGAAGCCCTGACGGGCGAATTCGATGATCTTGTTGATATAGGAATCCGGGATCATCACAGCGCGGGCAGCCAAGACAGCTTCTTTGAGCTGCGGGTTGGCGCGCGGTACAAAGCGATCCTCGGAGTCAGCGGCACCGTCCCAGTTGGTGCAAGCAGCAAGAACAGCTGTCAGGTGCTTTTCAGCCAGTTTGGAACCGGCGACGAGGGCAGCAACTTTCTGCTCTTCGACGACTTTCCAATCAATATATTCTTCGATGTCCGGGTGGTCGATATCAACGACAACCATTTTGGCAGCACGACGGGTGGTGCCACCCGATTTGATGGCGCCAGCAGCACGGTCACCGATTTTCAGGAAGCTCATCAGGCCGGAAGAACGACCGCCGCCAGACAAGCTTTCACCGCCACCACGTACGTTGGAGAAGTTAGAACCGGTACCGGAGCCGAATTTGAACAGACGGGCTTCACGTGACCACAGGTCCATGATGCCGCCTTCGTTGACGAGATCATCGGCAACAGACTGGATGAAGCAGGCATGCGGCTGCGGATGCTCATACGAGCTTGCCGATTTGGTCAGTTCGCCGGTTTTGAAATCAACATAGGAGTGACCCTGTGCCGGGCCATCAATGCCGTACGCCCAGTGCAGACCAGTGTTGAACCACTGCGGCGAGTTCGGCGCACCCATCTGGTGGGAGAGCTGATAGCGCATTTCATCAAAGAAAGCCTGCGCATCGGATTCGGCGTCAAAATAGCCGCCTTTCCAGCCCCAATAGGTCCAGGTGCCTGCCAGACGGTCAAAGACCTGGGTCGAGCTGGTTTCGCTGATGTAGCGTTTTTCAGCCGGCATTTTGTCAAGCTTGGCAGTGTCAGCGGTCTTACGCCAGAGCCAGGACGGGACGTCCTTTTCCTTGACCGGTTTAAGGGCAACCGGAACACCGGCCTTGCGGAAATATTTCTGTGCCAGAACGTCACTCGCGACCTGTGACCAGGAGGCGGGCATGTCGATGTCATTCATCTCAAAAACAACGGAACCATCCGGGTTTTTGATGACAGATGATAACTTACGAAATTCGATGTCGGCGTAAGGGCTGACACCTTCCTGAGTGAATTTTCTGGTAATCCGCATGGTCTGCTCCGGTTCTGATCAGACGTAACAGGGCGCTATCTGGTGATGCGCCAACATCGCCTGACTTTATATAGTTTGCTCAATGCTCTTGCGCTGCCCCTGATGCCGATATTTTCCAGCATTTCCAGAGCCCGCAGGTATGGGTATTCGGTGGTTTGGTCCCCCCTTGGAACCATCCGGTCCGTGGGAAAGACTATAATGGCAAAATTTCGCCACAGTCCACTAATCTTTGTGGTTGACAGTAATTTTTACCACAACATGTAGTGGGTTGATTGCTGTCTTGTTGATTCGATGCTGGTGGGATTCTCGTTAACAATCTCTGAATCGGTCCGGGAGGCCCGGAAAACTGCGATTTGTTTCGCAGCGCGATTGTGTGTCGGTCCTAAGACTCGGACTACATATTGTGTGGGAACGCATTAAACCCACCCAACGTTTGATCAAGCTAACGCCGTTTTCATTCCATTTCCAGTGCCAAGCTGAAAATTAGGCACCACATGGTTTTTCGTAGCATGGAAACCAATGATAACAGTTTGATATTTATATGAAAGTCTTGTTTCGGATCTGTGTGAAAAGGCAAGGGGAGCAAGCCATGCGGCCTACTACATATATGGGGCGCATTGTGGATAAGGAGGTGGACAAAGCCCCCAGATGTAGATGGATCAAAGAGTCGTCGCCCCACAAGCAGTTGTGGGTTGTTTTTAGACGGAAATTTCCATGAAAGGCCGGCGCTGATTTATTCGTGCGCGGGGCAGGGCGAGGAGCCGGTTTGCCAACAGATATAAATTGTCTTGGGATTGTTGATTGCGGGGCCCTGAAACATTGACTTTCCACGAACATCACGACATATAAGTCACTTGATTGACAGGGTGTATCACCAAACACGCTGTACTGCCTTTTGCCGCCATCGCGTAAAGCAGGCGGACAAACCAGATCTGGAGAGAGACCCAACATGGCCACCGTCGGCACCCGTATTTATACTGCGCTGTTTGGCAAGCGCGTTGGCGAAGACCGTTTCGGCAATACCTATTACACCGAAAAGACTCCGGCAAAGGGTCGTCGCACCAAGCGTTGGGTTGTTTACAAAGGTGTCGTCGAAGGATCCAAGGTCCCGGCTGAATGGCATGCCTGGCTGCATTACACCCTTGATGCGCCGCTGTCTGAAAAGGCCGAAGACCGTTATGACTGGCAGAAAGAACACCAGCCGAACCTGACGGGCACCAAGCATGCCTATCGTCCGAAGGGCCACGAATATAGTGGTGGCAAGCGTGCACCGGCGACCGGTGACTATCAGGCTTGGTCGCCGGAAGGCTGATTGATCCAAAAGAATACCGATTAACAGGCGGGCGCGGGGCAACTCGCGCCCGTTTGTGTTTTCGATATGTTTTGCCTGAATTCTGTTTCCCGATGACCCGTTTTAGGCGGTTGTCTTTTGGGTGGTTGTTTTTCGGGGCGGGGCAATACAGTATAGGGTCCTGACCCTAAGTCTCAAAGAGATACAGAACGGATAAGGTCGATGAGCAACAGACTGATTGAAACCATTGCCGGTGCTGCCGTGATCGCTGTTGCGGTCGGATTTGCGGCCTATTCCTATTCACGCGCCGGGATCAGTACGGTGGAAGGCTATGAAATCATGGCCAGCTTCAATCGCATTGATGGTCTTGTTGTTGGCAATGACGTTCGTGTTTCGGGTGTTACCGTCGGAACGGTGACCGCCCAGGAACTTGATCCCGATACATATATGGCGGTCGTCAAGATGTCGGTGCGATCCGATCTGGCCTTGCCGATGGACAGTTCTGCCAAGATTGCGTCTGACGGATTGCTGGGTGGCAAATTTGTTTCGCTTGAGCCGGGCGGGGATATCGACATGATCGAGGCCGGTGGCGAAATTGAGTTCACCCAAGGGTCGGTAAACCTTGAAGATCTTATTGGTCAGGTTATCTATTCTTCGACCAACAGCGATAATTGATTGATCAGAGGCCGGCGATAAGCGGCCATGATTTTGCCGGGATTGCACAGCAAGGTGCGACGCAGAGAACGCAGCAAGGCGTCGGTCAAAGTCAAACAGAGACCTGCCTTGCCTCAAATGTCGGAGCGGTTGATGAAAAAGACCGGAAATGTTGATCACTTTCCCACCTGGCAGGCCAGCGATGGCTCGCCGCTTTCATGCGTGGAAAAGATCAAGGTTCTCAATGACAATTTCGGCGAACTGCGCGAGATCATGCAGGACGCGCTTGAAGATGCGCTTCTGATGGGCTGTGACGAAGAACAGTTCCGTAATGTGATGCGCGATCTGGTTGCCGAACTGCATAATCCCTATAACAAAAGCGACGAACAGGACTGAAGACCACAATGAAACGATCCTTTGCGATTGCCGCGATTTGTTCGACATGTGCAATGATCGGAACGGCGTCTTCGGCGCTTGATTATCGCCCGGCCCCGGTTGCCCAGTTGCAGGGCTTGGATAAAATTACTGCCCGCATTTCGACCTTTGAGGTGCCAGTCGGGCAGGTTGCGCGTTTCGGTACACTCGAAATCCGGGTGGATGCGTGTTATCGAACACCCCCGGAAGAACTGCCAGAAAGTGCGACGTTCCTTGATATTGCCGACATTCGCGAAGATGGCAATACACCCCGCAAAGATCTGTTTTCCGGTTGGATGTTCGCATCAAGTCCCGGTTTGTCGGCCCTTGAACATCCGGTCTATGATGTATGGCTGAAAGAATGTCTTGATCCGGCCGAGGGCGATGCCAACGGTGGCGAATCCGCCCCGCAAGGCCAGGCCGCCCCGGAGCAGCCATAAATCCGATCATATCCAGATTGGCAACAAGCTGACCGCAAATGTGGTCAGCTTTTTTTGTGGTGCGGCTGCATGATTTTGCAGGATTGGCGAAAAACCAACGGTATCGCGGCCAGCCGTTTCGGTGAGATTGGGACTATATTGTCAAGAATATGGCGAATGTTTTTGCCATTGTTTCCAAAACCGAAAATATGTGTTGCGGTTTCGTTGGCTTGAGAGCGCAGGGTAGGCCTGTCATCCTCACATCACGATTTATTGCGGTGCAATGAGCCTTTGCACCTTGTGAACATGAGGGAATTCAAAATGTTTAACTCGATTAAAAAAGCTGGCGCAACGCTGGCAGTCGTTGCCGGTCTTTCCGGTGCGGCTTTCTCGGCCCAGGCGGCCGACACCTATAAACTGGATCCGACCCACACCAGTGTTCTGTTCATCGTGAACCATCTTGGTTTCTCCGATTATCAGGGCCGTTTTAACGGTGTTACCGGCGAGCTGACCCTTGATCGCGAAAATCCGTCGGCATCATCTGCTACCATCACGATTGATCTCAACCAGATCGACAGCGGTGTCGAGGCGCTTGATAACCATATGAAAACTGCCGATTTCTTCAATGTTGAAGAGTTCCCGACCGCGACCTTTACCAGCACCTCGGTTGAGCTGGTTGGTGACAATGCGGCAACCGTCACGGGCGACCTGACCCTTCTTGGCGAAACCAAGCCGCTGGTTCTTGACGTTAGCCTTAGCGGTGAAGGCACCCATCCGATGACCGGTGATGAAGTTGTCGGTTTCTCGGCAGACGGTGTTGTGACCCGTACGGATTACGGCATGGACTTCCTCGTGCCGGGCGTTGGTGACGAAGTAACGCTTCAGATTTCTTCGGAATTCCTGAAGCAGAAGTAATCCGGCTTTATTGGATTTCGGGTGTGCGCTGTGGCAAATTTGCTGCGGCGCACATCACATTTCAGACCCGGGCAAGACATGGGCAGGCAGCAAGGAAAGCCGGTTATGACAATTCGCAGTACGAAGCAAGCCTTTGGCGCGGTGACCAAGACCTTTCACTGGGTGATGGCGCTTCTTGTCATCAGCGTTTTTTCGATTGGCTGGTACATGGATTTCCTGCCGCTGGGGATGGAAAAGCTGGAATGGATATCGCGCCACAAGTCACTTGGCATAACGGTTCTGGCGTTGGTGATCCTGCGCGTTATCTGGCGCGTAAGTGAACCAAGCCCGCATGAGCTTGGCAAACTTCAGATCGAACGTCTGGCGGCAAAGGCCGGACATCTGGGATTGTATTTGTTGATGTTTGCCATGCCGTTGACCGGCTGGACCATGTCGTCGGCCGCGAACTTCCCTGTCAGCGTCTTTGGCCTGTTTACCTTGCCCAATCTTGTGTCGCCCAATCAGGAACTGTTTGAAACCTTGCGCACAGTGCACTGGTTGTTGTCCTGGGCGGTTGCCGGACTGGTCGGTGTTCATTTTCTGGCGGCACTCAAACATCATTTTTGGGATCGCGACGCGACACTGCGGCGTATGTTGCCCGGCAAACTCGAGGAAAACTGACATGTTTCAGATGAAACGCAAAATGCTGCCTGCATTGGCACTTGCCACGACCATCGCCGGTTTTTCCGGGGCAGCACTGGCCGCCGACCAATGGGTGGTGAACGCCAACGAAAGCGAAATTGAATTTACCGGAACCCAGCTTGGTGCGGAGTTTGAAGGCAAGTTCGAATCCTTTGAAGCCGATATCGTTTTTTCAACCGATGACCTTGCCGGGTC
Source organism: Thalassospira sp. UBA4513 (assembly GCF_002388495.1). Lineage (NCBI taxonomy): Bacteria > Pseudomonadati > Pseudomonadota > Alphaproteobacteria > Rhodospirillales > Thalassospiraceae > Thalassospira > Thalassospira sp. UBA4513. The sequence goes on along the minus strand of NZ_DGMR01000011.1, from coordinate 23,224 downwards.
CTCGGTCGAGGTTCTGATTGATATTGCATCGGTCAATACCAGCAATGGCGACCGTGACAGTCAAATCGTCTCGCCAGACTGGTTTGATGCGGCACAATGGCCGACTGCGAGGTTTGCCACCAAGTCCTTTAGCGAAATTGCGCCGGGCAAGTACGAAGCGGTTGCTGATTTGACGATCCGTGATGTCACCCGCGAAGTGACCTTGCCGTTTGATCTTGAGATCGAAGGCAACAAAGCCGAAGCCGAAGGGACAGTGACGATTAACCGCACGGACTTTGGTGTCGGGCAGGGCCAATGGCAGGACACGTCACAGGTTGGTGACGCTGTGACCATCAAAATCGAGATCGAGGCCACGCGTCCGTAACTGGGCACACGCTTGACCATCCGAAAAGAAATCCGCCCCGGAGATGCTCCGGGGCGGCTTTTTTGCACGTGTCCTGAATTACTTGGTGTGTGCGTTTATTTGGTTGCGCTTTTGCGCAAGTTATCAAGGAAGGCCTCAACAGCGTCATCAAGGGCGACTGCCTCGGAGACCAGTTTTTCGGCCGTACTGGCAAGCTGGTTGGTGCCCGAAGATACCTTGCCAGCGTTGCTGTTAACCGTCTCGATGCGTTCGGATACTTCGCGCGTGCCGTCAGCTGCCTGCTGAACGCTGCGTGAAATCTCGCCGATGGCGGCGTGCTGTTCTTCGACCGCAGCCGCAATCGCCGTTGAGCTGTCAGCGACCTGGGCGATGGTTTCAGAAATCAGACGGATGGCATCAACCGCCTCGGTGGTTTCGTTCTGAACAGCCAGGATCTGCTGGTTGATTTCCTCGGTCGCCTTGGCGGTCTGGTTGGCAAGGTTTTTGACTTCGCTTGCCACAACCGCAAAGCCCTTGCCTGCATCACCCGCACGGGCGGCCTCGATGGTAGCGTTCAGGGCCAGCAGGTTGGTTTGTTCGGCAATGTCACCAATCAGACTTGCGACGTCGCCGATCCGCTGGGCGGCCTCGGACAGGCCGGTGACGGTCTGGTTGGTGCGGGTCGCCTGTTCATTGGCCTGATTGGCGATATTTGCCGAGGTTGCAATCTGTTGGGCGATTTCATCGGAGGATGCGGACAGTTCCTCGGTCGCGGCGGAGACTGTTTGAACATTGCTTGATGTCTGGGTGGTTGCCGAGGCAACAGCAGCCGACAATTCGCTGTTCATGTTGGTTGCGCTGCGCATTTCATCGGTGGCCGATTGCATGTCCTTGATCGATCTGGAGATCGAACTGATCAGACCCTTGACCTTGACGTCAAGAGAATCGGCCATTTCCATCACGGCTTTACGCTGATTTTCTTCGGCTTGTTCTTCAAGCGCACGCTGATTTTCCTGAAGCTTGCGGTTTTCAAGCGCCTGCTCGCGGAAGGAGACCACGGTGCGTGCCATGTCGCCGACTTCGTCCTTGCGGCCCTGGCCTTCGATTTCGCCTTCGAGATCGCCTGACGAGATAATCCGCATCCGGGCGGAAAGGGTTTTAAGTCCGCCGGTGATATCGCGACCAATGGCCAGCCCGGCCAGGGTCAGGATCAACAGAATGCCACCGCCAATGATGACAACAAATGTTGCCTGTTCACGGAAAGCCGCATCGACGTCATCAATATAGATACCCGTACCGATGATTGAGCCCCATGGCAGGGGTTCGGCAAAGGACAGCTTTTCGAAGGTCAGTTTTTCATCTTCACCGGGTTTGGGCCAGTAGTAGGACGAGAAACCGCCGCCTGCCTTGTTACCGGACGCGATCAGATTGCGGATGAAATAATTGCCTTGGGAATCCTGTGCGTCGTTCAGGCTTTTGCCGACAAGTGCTGGATTGGCGCCGTGCATCTCGGTTATGCCGTTGGTCGCAAAGACAAAGAAATATCCGATCTTGCCGTCATATTTGCCAGCACCGGCCAACTCGTAGAATTGGCTGATCGCGTCTTCCTGATTAAGAAGACCAGCATCAACCTTGTCCTGATAGGACTGCGCGATTGAAGTGATGTAGTTGGTGGTGGACCGGATCTTGTCCTTGCGATCTTCAAGGAGTGCATCGCGCAGAGTGGAGAGCTGAAGCCCGCCAACGACGATGACGCCCACAAGCGCGATGACAGACAAGATGACGATTTTGTAACCAATCTTTAGATTGCCAAGCATGTGTTTCCTCCGCCAGACGCGGCTTGTTGATCAAAATATACGAATATATTGGTGTGCTTTTGATCTGCATGCAAGAGAGATTAGCCAAAAGTGTAGTTGTGCGGATAGTGAAACGTCGAAATGGCACTTACTGATGGGCGGGTAATATTGGTTTAAGTTTTTGACTGAATGTCCTTTATAAGTTTCGGAGCCATCAAAAAAGGCTAGGGCATTTCTGCCCTAGCCTTTCGGATGGTTTGCGTGTTGATGCGGATCAGTCGGTTGCGCGTTTGCGCAGATCGGCAAGGAAGTGTTCAACCGCCTCATCAAGCGACTTTGCTTCGTCGACCAGTTTTTCGGCCGACTGGGCCAACTGGCTGGTACCAGACGATACGCGACCGGCATTTTGGTTGACGGTCTCGATCCGCTGGGAGACTTCGCTGGTGCCATCAGCGGCTTGCTGAACGTTACGCGAAATCTCGCCAATCGCGGCGTGCTGTTCTTCGACAGCAGCCGCAATTGCGGTTGAGCTATCGGCGACCTGCGCGATGGTTTCTGAAATCAGGCGGATCGCCTCAACCGCTTCGCCGGTTTCATTCTGAACCGAGAGGATCTGCTGGTTGATTTCCTCGGTCGCCTTGGCGGTCTGGTTGGCAAGGTTTTTGACCTCGCTTGCGACCACGGCAAAGCCTTTGCCTGCATCACCGGCACGTGCCGCCTCGATGGTGGCGTTCAGGGCCAGCAGGTTGG
>NZ_DGMR01000011.1:0-20272 GCF_002388495.1 Thalassospira sp. UBA4513 | reverse complement strand
GCAGGTTGGTCTGTTCGGCAATATCACCGATCAGCTTGGCAACATCGCCGATCTTCTGCGCCGCATCGGCCAAACCAGTAACGGTCTGGTTGGTGCGGGTGGCCTGTTCGTTGGCCTGATTGGCGATCTCGGCGGAATGGGAAATCTGCTGGGCGATTTCATCGGAGGATGCGGTCAGTTCCTCGGTCGCGGCAGACACCGTCTGAACGTTGGTCGAGGTCTGGGTTGTTGCAGATGCCACAGCCGCAGAGAGAGAACTGTTGGTGTTGCTGGCTTCTTCCATCGAGGATGTGGCTTTTTTCATCTCGGTGATCGAGCCCGAGATCGAACGGATCAAGCCTTTGACACGCGATTCAAGGCTGTCGGCCATATCGGTGATGTCCTGACGGCGTTGCTTGTCGGCCTGTGCCTCAAGCTCTTGCTGGCGGGTCTGTAGTTTCTGGTTTTCAAGCGCCTGCTGGCGGAAGGCGACCACCGTGCGGGCCATGTCACCAACTTCGTCACCCCGGTCCTGACCTTCGATTTCGCCTTCAAGTTTGCCACTGGCGATTTCGGTCATGCGGCTTGAAAGCTTGCTTAGTCCGACCGTGATGTTGCGGCCAATTGCAAAGGAAACAGCCAGCATGATCGCAATGACAATCGCGATGACGACCAGAACGAAAATCGCCTGTTCCCAGAAAGCCGCATCGACATCATCAATATAGATGCCGGTACCGATGACATCGCCCCAAGGCAGGGTGGCGGCAAAGGACTGCTTTTCGAAAAGGTCTTCTTCGGGATGGCCGGGCTTTGGCCATAGATAAGTGAAGTACCCACCCGCCGGTGCCTTGGCGACATCCAGCATGTTCTGAATGATGAAGGAACCGCTCGGGTCCTGAAGTTTGCTAAGGTCCTTGCCGACGAGGGCGGGGTTGGCCGCATGCATCATGTTGACGCCCTTGCTGTCATAAGCAAAGAAATAACCCGTGCCATCGTCGAACTTGGAGGCCGCAGCAACCCGGTAAAATTCTGTTACGGCTTCTTCCTGACTGAGCTCGCCGCTATCGACCAGGTCCTGATAGGACTGTGCGGCCGTCACAAGCATTGTGGTTGTGGCTTTAACCTTGTCCTTGCGGTCCTCAAGCAAGGCTTCCCGCAATGCAAAAAGTTCCAGCGCCGAGATTACAAGCAGTGCAACCAGTGACAGCAAGGTCAGGCTCGCGACCTTCTTGCTGATCTTGATGTTTTGTAACATGTGATCTGTACCCGTGTATGTTGCCATTTCAGCAGCGATGTCAGGGGGATGGCACCCTTTCCTTACCCCTTGATGCGCGTATATTTTAAAACAGTTACCTGTCAAAAAGTATAGTAATATTTAGCCCTGTTGAGGAAATTCACTAATCAAAAGTTGTGCCTGTTGCGGTGCGACAACATTGGCCCATGCAGGCGCAGACAAGTGGCGTTGCACAGGGTTCGGTCAGGAATCAAAAAAGGACATCTGCGATCATTGCAGATGTCCTTTTTAAATGTCTTGCGACGGATCAAACCCGTGGGGTCAGGCAAGCACCTTTGTCAAAAATCCTGCGGCAATGCGAAGGCCTTCTTCGTCAATGCCATGTTGCAGGCCAGGGCGTTCATGAAGGCTGACTTCAATGCCATTGGCAGCAAGCGTATCCTTGGCAAGACGCGATGCCTCGATCGGTACCACCGGGTCGGCAGTGCCATGGACAAGCACCATCGGCGGACGGGACTTGATTTCAGCACCAAACGTCTGTTCGCCAAGCAATGCACCGGAAAAGCCGACAACGCCGGCAATTTCATTATCACGTCGGGGGGCAGTTTGCAGGGACATCATCGTTCCTTGCGAAAAGCCAACCAGTGCGACTTTGTCCGCAGACACGCCATGGGTTTCCATGACGTGATCGATGAAGTCATCGACATAGGCCGCACTTTTGCGGGCACCTTCGGCCATGGCAGCAAGGGCACCAGACATGGTTTCCGGTGCACGACGCAGGAATTCGGGATCATATTCGGCCAGACTGAACCACTGGCGTCCGAACGGTGACATTTCGCACGGGAAGGGCGCGTTTGGTGAATAAAAGGTGGTGTCGGGCAGGGCGCGTGCCAGATGCGGCGCCAGACCGATCAGGTCATTTCCATCCGCGCCATAGCCATGCAGAAAGATGACAACGCTTTTGGTGGTGCCCGAGGCAGCCGGTTTGGCCGGACCAGATAACAATGTGTCGGTGCTCATGCGTGCTTTCCTGAATTTCCCTTTGCACCTGCTTAGCAATGCAACCGACTGACCACCAGCATTTTTTGTCACAAAACCAAAGGTTCCCGGACTGCCGTGATTGCTGGAAACCCATAAACCGTCATGGCCTGTGGATAACTTTGTGGATGGAAAAGCAGGTTTGGGGAAAATTATCCTGTAAAATGTCAAAAACAGCAGTTTTGGTCTTGGGTGCTTATTCCTCAGTATAGATTTTTTGAGTTTTCTAATTTAAAAGATGCAGATGTTCTGTAGTTAATTTTAGTAAATAAAAACAAATAGTTATTTGATTTTCCTGTTTTTGATGTTCGGACGTCGTGGGGCATGCACCCGATTGTGGGGGCAGATTTTCGAGGACAATTCGCGCACAAGCTGCATGAGGCCGGACAAAAAGTTAACGATGTGGATTTTTTGGACAGCCGGTCATTAAAAGGTGCCTTTTGCCGCCTGATAATCTGTGCCACAAGAATTCTTCCGGTTCGCCCGGATGCCCCACAGCATGATCCATAGACCGAGGTCCAAATGAACCGCACGCGCCGCTGGTTCGGCAAGGGTGATCGACGCGTTCTGGCGTTGACCCTGCCGATTATTCTTTCCAATGCGACTGTTCCGTTGCTTGGCGCGGTCGATACGGCTGTGGTCGGGCATCTCGATAGTCCGCACTATATCGGGGCGGTTGCGGTTGGCGCGCTTATCTTTTCCTATGTGTTCTGGAGCTTTGGCTTCTTGCGCATGGCCACTACGGGCCTTGCGGCACAAGCCTATGGGCGGCGCGATCCAAATGGCGTGCGTGCGGTATTTGCCCGCGCGGCCCTGATTGCCGTGGTTGCCGGTTTGGCGGTGATGGTGTTGCAATGGCCGATCATTGAACTGGCGATGAGCCTGATTGCGCCGACACCGGCGGTCGAGGCCGCCGCACGCGATTATTTCCATGTCCGGATCTGGGCGTCGCCGGCGACGCTTATGCAATATTGCATGCTGGGCTGGTTGCTGGCGATGCGTGACAGCCGGGCAGTGTTCATTTTTCAGGTGGTTCTTAATTCGCTGAACATCATCCTTGATATCCTGTTTGTGCAGGGGTTCGGCTGGGATGTGCGCGGGGTGGCCGGCGCCACTGTGATTGCCGATTATTCGGGTGTGGTGTTGGGCTGGTTCCTGATGCAGCCGCATCTGAAAAGACTGGGTGGGACCTGGCGCGGCATTGGTCTTTTTGATCGCGCGCAACTGGCCCGGCTAATGAAAATTAATGGCGATATCTTTATCCGCACGATGGCGCTGACATCGGCCTTTGCACTGTTTACCAGTTTCTCCGCCCGGTTTGGTGAAGTGACGCTTGCTGCCAATGCGGTTTTGCAAAATTTCCTGATGTTCGGGTCATTTGCACTGGATGGTTTTGCCCATGCGGCAGAAACCCTTGTCGGGCAGGCCTATGGCGCGGAAAAGCGCAAGCAGTTCCTGTGGGCGGTGCGCAAGACAACTGTTTGGGGGATTGTTTCTGCCTTGGTGATGGCAGCCCTGTTTGCTGCATCGGGACCGTGGATCATTGATGCCCTGACCAGCATTCCGGAAGTCCGCGCAGCATCCTATGAATATCTGATGTGGGCGGTGGTATTGCCGATTACCGGGGTCTTGGGCTTTCAGTTTGACGGGGTGTTTCTGGGCGCGATGCAAACCAAGCATTGGCGCAACATGATGTTGCTGTCAGTCGCGATCTATGCCGGTTTTGCCTGGTGGGCCGTGGTGATGGGCAGCAACCATTTTCTGTGGGCCGCGTTTAACGGCTTCTTCCTGCTACGCGGGCTGACACTGGCGGTGCTGTTCCCGACGATCATTCCCAAGCAGCGTCAGGCTGTGGCGTAGAGCGTTTGCCAGGTTCGGGAACGTGCTGATCGAGGTCCCCGCCTTCGCGGGGATGACGGTGGCAGATTGGCTCATTTCGCTGTCACATCGTGATGGCAGGCATCGATCCGATGTTAGTCGGCGTCAGCAACCGGCAGGGTGGTGCTGTTTTTGACTTCGTGGAGCGTGAAGCTTGATTTCATGTTGGCGACGCCGGGCAGCTTCATCATGACTTCGGACAGGAAGCGCTGATAGGCGGCCGGGTCCGGCACAACGATGCGCATCATATAATCCTGATTGCCGACCATGGCATAGCAATCAACGATTTCCGGGTGTTCCTGCACGGCCGTTTCAAAGCGACGGAGTGACGGTTCGTCATGCTGGGTCAGCGACACGGTGACGAAGACATTCACACCAAGGCGAAGATGAGCCGGGTCCAGCAGGGCGACATATTTGCGGATGACGCCACTTTCCTCGAGCTTGCGCAGACGCCGCAGGCAGGGGGAAACGGACAGGCCGACCTTGTCTGCCAGTTCGACCATGGAGATTCGACCGTCTTCCTGAATTTCACGAAGAATTTTGCGATCAATTGCGTCGAAACCGTTGCGCGCCATAGCGTGCCACACTCCTTTGGACGATAAGATAACGGGCCGAAATTCGCCCGGAGAACCGTATTTTCGGAAGGGTGGATTTTGCCAAATTCCCGACCGGACGTACATAATTTCTGCTGCGCGATAAGCCATGACTTCGCGTTTCTGTCAATCTTTGCGTCGTCAAACGGTGCAATTTTTACGTCGAAATCCTGTATATGATCGCAATGCGGTGCAACAGATCTTAACCGCATCGTGCATGCCAAAGACTTGCAACAGGCAAGCAATGCAAGTATGACCTTCAATTCCTTGGAATGCCTGCAGTTGTGAGCATCTGCAGCGGAAGTTATCGTTGCCGTGTGCCATCCGGGCAGTGTAGTATAATCGTACCAATTTACTTATTTCGATTGTGATTATTCTCCTGCCGGGAGCCCGGGGGAGGTTGGCACTGTCTGACACTGGTCTGACATTGGCAGCCGATATACTGAAAGGCACGTATGGTGGACGCTGCGCAAAACACGCCAGGATATAACCTGGTTACAATTGGCGAGCATAAAATCAATATTCGTCCGGCGGTTCAGGCAGATCTCGCCAATGTTGTCGATCTTGATGACCGGACCACGGGACTGCGCAAGCCGGATTACTGGGACGACCTGTTTACCCGTTATGGCAACCGCAAGGATTCCCGTTTCTTCCTGATTGCCGAAGAAAACGGAACGCTTCTGGGCTGCATTTTCGGTGAAGTCCGTTCGTGGGAATTCAATTCCGTGCCGTGTGGCTGGGTTGGCACCGTTAGTGTCGAACCGGACCTGCGCATGGGCGGGATCGGTACCATCCTTTATAACGAAATCTGCCGCTGTTTCCGCAAGGCCGGGGTGACCAAAATCCGAACCATGATCCCGCGCGATGCGACCGATTTGATGTCGTTCTTCCGCGCGCAGGGCATGATGGCCGGTCCGTTCATCCAGCTGGAAACAGATATGGAAGAGGGGGAATAAGCCGATGATGTCCTTGCAAAAGGCGACGCTGTTTGCCCTCTATGCCGTGCTGGAACTGGCCGAAGATACCGACCGCCAGCTTTCGGCATCGGAAATTGCCGAGCGTTACAATATTTCGACCAACCATCTGGCAAAGGTCCTGCGTGATCTGGGCCGGGCGGGGCTTGTTGAATCGGTTCGTGGGGCCGGTGGCGGCTATCGTTTCTGTGGCAATGCCAAGCGCACGACACTTTTGGATGTTGTGCAGTTGTTTGAAGAGGTCGGCACAAGCCCGTCCAACAGCATCGTGCAGAATACCAATGCCGGTGCGGCGCTTTCGATGGTGATGGATGAGATCGAAGAGATCACCCATGCCACATTGCTGTCGATCACGATCGAGACGATGCTGAAACTGATGCGCAAACGTCGCCCGGAAAAACCGACATCCACCGGATTGTTCCGCGCGGTTTAACGCATAAACCAAAGCACAGATACCCACCAGATAGACAAAAGGCCGTCAGATTACTCTGACGGCCTTTTTGATTTGCGAACGCGCGGCGGGCTTAGCTTTCGCTTTCTGCCGGGGCCGGTTCTGCTGATGCCTGGGCGGTATCCGCAGCCTTGTCAGCCGTTTCTGCCTTTGGGGCAGCTTTCTTGCGCGGACGGCGCGGTGCGCGTTTTTTGACTTCCTTGGCCGGTGCGGAGTCAGACTTTGCGTCGCTTGCGGTCTCAGCCGGTGCCTCGGTTGCTGCTGGTGCAGCATCCTCTGCCGGTGCTTCGTCGCTGGCCTTTTTGGTCGAACGGCGCGGCTTTCTGGCCGACGTTGATTTCGACTTTTCAGCAGCAGGCTTGCGCTTGGCTGTGGTGGTCTTTTTCGGTGCTTCTTCTTCGTCGTCAGAGGGCTTTTTGCCAAGGCTTGAGGCCGGCACTTCGGTCAGAAGGAAGCTTGGAACGTGATCGCCAAAGCCGATGACTGTTTTGTCATCGCGGTCGTCACGGTCACGGCGATTGTTGCGGTTGTTACGGTCATTCCGATCATTACGCTCGGTCCGATCCGGACGCTCGGTGCGGTTGCGATCAGTGTTGCCCGCGTTGTTACGTGCGTCGCGTGCCGGTGCCTTGGGGGCATCGGCGTCTTTTTGCGGTTGCGCGTCGGATTTGGCCGGTGACGGGGCGTCAGTGGCCGCTTCCTTTTTATCCGATCTTGCCGGACGGGCGGGTTTGTCGTCACGCGTATTGGTGGGCTTGCGGCTTTTCTTGTTGCGACGCTTCTTGCCGGTGAAGTCCAGCTCCAGCGTCTCGATGCCTTCAAGTTCGGTCAGCGGGATGTCCATGTTGATGGACTTGTTGATCGCAGCAACAAGTTTGCCATCCTCTGGGACGGCCAGGGTAAAGGCCTTGCCATCGCGGCCTGCGCGACCGGTACGACCGGTACGGTGGACGTAATCTTCGGCGTTGAATGGCACGTCAAAGTTAAAGACGTGCGAAACATCGGCGACGTCAATACCGCGTGCTGCCACGTCCGAGCAGACCAGAAGAGTGATCTCGCCGGTTTTGAATTTTGCCAGCGTTTCGGTACGTTCGCTTTGCGCCAGATCGCCATGCATGCGACCGGCATTGAAGCCGTGCTTGGTCAACGATTTATAGAGAATGTCGACGTCTTTTTTGCGATTGCAGAACACAAAGGCGTTGCGGACATCTTCGGCGCGGATCAGGCGACGCAGGGCTTCGCGCTTGTCAAAATCGTCCAGGACAAGGAGCTTGTGTTCAACCGTGGTTGCCATCGTCGAAGGCGGCGATACGGTGATTTCCTTGGGATTGGACAGGAACTTGTCGGCAAGGCGTTTGATTTCCTTGGGCATGGTCGCCGAGAAGAAAAGCGTCTGGCGCTGCTTGGGCAGCATGTTGACGATCTTTTCGATGTCGGGAATGAAGCCCATGTCGAGCATGCGGTCGGCTTCGTCAATCACAAGCAGTTTGCAATCAGACAACAGCAGCTTGCCGCGCTCAAACGTATCAATCAGTCGGCCCGGGGTCGCGATGATGACATCGGCACCTTTTTCAAGGACCTTGCTTTGCTCGGCAGCAGATTCGCCACCAATAATCAACGCCTTGGACAGCGAGATATATTTGCCATAGGTGTCAAAGTTTGCAGCAACCTGGGTGGCCAGTTCGCGGGTGGGTTCCAGAATGATGGAACGCGGCATCCGCATGCGGGCCCGGCCATGATGGAGAATATCAAGCATCGGCAGGGTGAAGCTGGCCGTTTTGCCCGTACCCGTTTGCGCACAGCCCAGAATGTCGCGTGCCATCAGCACCGACGGAATAGCTTGGGCCTGGATCGGGGTTGGGGTGTCGTAGCCGGCGTCTGCGACGGCTTTGAGGATATCTTCGCTCAGACCGAGATCGGCGAAATTCATATGGTTCGTTTTCCCGCAAAGAAATGCGTTAAGGTTAAGCGGATCGCTAGAAATCTGATTGCGTCGTAAAGCCAACCCTTAATTAAGTCAAGAAAAACGCCGCTTATTTGCCTTGGAAAACCCATTCGGCGGGCTTTGAGAGGCTTGTTTGCAACAATTTGACAGCGTAATCTGCCACAACAGCTCATAGTCGGGGAGAAAAACAGTGCTGATGGACGCAACCCGTTCAAGTTTGCTGATAATCGACGTTCAGGAAAAACTCTATCCGGCCTGTCTGGAACCGGATCAGATCATCGCCAATTGCTGTTTTCTGATCAAATGCGCCAACCGCCTTGAGGTGCCGGTGATCGTTACCGAACAGTATCCCAAGGGGCTTGGTCATACGGCCAAACCGATTGTCGATCTTCTGGAAAAGCCGGGGGATGCTGCTGAGGGTGGCAATGTCGTTTCCAAGGTGGCATTTTCCGCCGTTCCGGCCGATGGTTTTATCGAGAAGATGGAAGAAAATCAGGGACGTGATCAGGTGGTGGTTGCGGGCATGGAAACCCATGTCTGTGTGCTACAAACCGTGATGGACCTGATCGAACGCGGTCGGGAGGTCTATGTCGTCTCTGATGCGGTGACATCGCGCAGCCAGCATGACAAGATTTTCGGTCTTGAGCGCATGCGCGATGCTGGCGCAAAAATCGTAACCCGTGAAAGTGTGATGTTTGAATGGCTTCGGGTGGCAGGCACGCCGGAGTTCAAGGAACTGAGCGCGCTGATTAAATGAGCTCGATCTCAAAGGAAGATACCGGGCACGCCAATGGTGATGGCGTGCCCGTTGTGTTTTTGTCAGGCATGCTGGCCGATCAGCGTATGTGGCATCCGGCGATTGCCGCATATGACGATATTGACGATCCGGCCAAGCCCGCACTTAAGCCGGTATTCTGTGAATTGTTTGATCAGGATACGGTTGCAGATATGGCGCGTGCAGTGCTTGAAACCACTCCGGATCGCTTTGCGCTCGTGGGGATGTCGATGGGCGGGTATACCGCCTTTGAAATCCTGCGTCAGGCCCCGGAACGCGTCAGTCACCTGATGCTGGTCAATACAAGGGCAACGACCGACAGCGAGGCGGTTCGACGTCGTCGTTTGTTGCTGTCGCGGATTGTCGCGGGCAAGACGCCGTTTGTCGCAGTCAATGACGGCATGCTTGATGAGATGCTCCATCCCGATAACCGCAATGATGCCGGGTTGGTTTCCCTGTTGACCGCAATGGGCGACGCATGCGGGGTAGGTGTGTTTGAACGCCAAAATCATGCGGTGGCGACCCGCGCGGACAGCATGGCGGATCTTGGCAATATTGCCGTGCCATGCAGCGTTGTTGTTGGCACGCATGACCGGATTATAAGCCCTGAAAGCCATTGGGAGATGGCGGATGCCATTCCCGGTGCGACTTATCAGGAAGTTCCCGGTTCCGGCCACTATGTGCCACTTGAAAAGCCCGTTGAGTTTGCCCGGTCACTGGCAGCGCTTTTGGCGCGTTAGCAGCTTGGCAAGAACGGACTGCAATAACGATCGTCATTGTTGCGCAGATGACGCGGGAAGAGCTGATAGTTGACCGTGTCAGCGTTGTTTTCGACCTGCTCGGCAAACTGGGCCGCATTGAAGTGTGCGCGGGTTTCCGAAATGATTTTATCCCCGACACAGAAGCCGAAACGGACCGTAACGCGATCACTTGTCTCATCCATGGGAAGAGATTTTGGGTCCGTGCAGAGCTTGCCCCGCATGGTGGATTGTTCCGGATTGACGACGGCAACCATACGGTTTTCCGGCTTGATGGTTTCCCCATTTGCAATGTCGGCGGGATCAGTAACAAAGCGCAGGCGCGGCGGGTAGCCATGGTTTGACATGGCCGCACTCCAGAAGTCATCGGTGAAGGTGTTATTGGCATCAACAATTTCAAGCATCATCACACGGCTTGGCGCGCCTGCCGTCCGGAAGCTGTCGACTTCGGTGACCTCATAATGGGCACGTTCGATCACGGCGATGTTGCAACCGGCAAGCGCAAGCAGACCACTTGCAGCAACAGCGATTGAAAACGGGCGTGTCAATTTTGACAGTCGCGATGCGGGCGTGGACATGACGTCATCCTTTCAGGCTTGCTGAGACCAAAGAACCTATTCCTAGATATTGTCTGAAAATTGCCAAAGTCACGCGGTCGCGCCGATTTTTAAGGGAAGAAAACAAAAAACCCGGCACAAAGGCCGGGTTTTGTTGGTATCTCGAAATGCCGATCAGACGTCGATATCCTCGACGAAACGGGCATGTTCCTGAATGAACTGGAAACGCAGTTCCGGCTTTTTGCCCATCAGGCGGGTTACAAGATCCTTGGTCTGTCCGCGGGCATCCGGTTCGGCTGCATCGGGCAGGGTAACACGCAGAAGGGTGCGTTTTTTGTGTGCCATGGTGGTTTCGCGCAGCTGTTGCGGCGGCATTTCACCCAGACCCTTAAATCGGGAAATCTCGACCTTGTTCGGGTTCTTGAACTCGGTTTCTAGGATGACTTCCTTTTCGGCATCATCCATGGCGTAGATTGACTTGCCGCCTTGGGTCAGGCGGTAAAGCGGCGGCATTGCCAGATACAGATGGCCGTTTTCGATCAGGCCAGGCATTTCCTGATAGAAGAAGGTCATCAGAAGGGATGCGATATGTGCGCCATCAACGTCAGCATCGGTCATGATGATGATGCGTTCATAGCGCAGATCACCCAGCCGGAAATCGGATCCCGAACCGCAGCCAAAGGCTTCGATCATGTCCTTGATTTCCTGGTTGGCCATCATCTTTTCATAGGTCGCCGACGCGACGTTCAGGATCTTACCGCGCAGCGGCAGGACGGCCTGCGTTTCACGGTCACGGGCCTGTTTGGCAGAACCGCCTGCAGAGTCACCCTCCACCAGGAAGATTTCGGTGCCAGCCGCGATTGAACGCGAACAGTCAGCAAGCTTGCCCGGCAAGCGCAGACGGCGGGTCGCCGACTGGCGCTTGGTTTCCTTTTTCTCCTTGCGGCGCTGACGTTCCTCGGCGCGCAGGATGATACGTTCAAGCAGACGCTTGGCGTTTTCGGTATCCCCGGTCAGCCAGTGGTCAAAGTGGTCACGCACCGCGGTTTCAACCAGTTTGGTTGCACCTTGGGTGCCCAGCTTTTCCTTGGTCTGGCCCTGGAACTGCGGATCGGGAATAAATACCGACAGCATGATGCAGCCGCCGCCAAAGACGTCCTCGGCGGTGATGGCTGCGGCCTTTTTTTGACCCAGCATATCGCCATAGGCCTTGATCGCCTTGGTAATGGCGTAGCGGAAACCGGCTTCGTGCGTGCCGCCAAGCGGGGTCGGGACGGTGTTACAGTAAGAATGGAAATAGCCTTCGCCGCTTTCCGGCCAGCCAATCGCCCATTCAACACGCCCGGCACTTTCAGAAAACTTGGCTTCGCCAGCGAACGGACGGTCTGTGACCATCTCGCGGCCCTCAAGCGTCATTTCGAGGTAATCAAGAATGCCGTTCGGGAACTTCAGGACTTCCTGCTGCGGGGTCGGGTCGTCACTGGTCAGAAGGCTTGGGTCAACCGACCAGCGGATTTCAACACCCTTGTAAAGATACGCCTTGGAGCGCGCCATACGGAAGATGGTCGCTGCCTTGAGCTTGGCGCGGGTGCCGAAAATCTCGGGGTCGGGTCGGAAAATAACCGTGGTGCCGCGACGATTGTTGATCGGACCGCCATCCTGAAGCGGCCCCAGCGGGGTGCCCTTGGAATATTCCTGAAACACCATCTTGCGATCACGGCAGACTTCAACGCGGAACTTGTCGGTCAAAGCGTTCACCACCGACATACCGACACCGTGCAAACCGCCCGAGGTCTCATAGGCCTTGCCAGAGAACTTGCCACCGGAGTGCAGGGTGGTCAGGATCACCTCAAGTGCGGATTTGTCGGGAAATTTCGGATGCGGGTCGGTCGGAATACCACGCCCGTTATCGCGTACCAGCACAGTATTGTCTGGCTGCAATTCCAGTTCGATCCAGTCGGCGTGGCCAGCAACCGCTTCGTCCATCGAGTTGTCGAGAATTTCCGCGACCAGATGATGCAATGCGGCATCATCGGTGCCGCCGATATACATACCGGGGCGTCGACGGACAGGCTCAAGGCCCTCGAGAACTTCAATATCCTTGGCGGAATAGGCTTTATCGGTGGACTGGTTTGAATCTTCAAAAAGGTCGGTCATGCCCCGGAACGCAACTTCTTTTATTGTGTTAAAACAAGGTCCAATACCGTATATCTGTTCTTCGATATTATGGTCTTGGAAGCCTCGGCGCTAAACGAGTACCATATCTTTATCGGTTCGTACCAGATGATCGGTGCGCACCGACCATAAAAATGTGTTTTTGAATCCAATGCAAGTGATGGTCGCGACTTCCGACCATAATTTTGCCGGGCTTGGACGCAGAAAACCGCGACCGGGAGGTCCAATAAAAAAATGGCGTGTCGTAACAGGCGTGCCGCCAACTGGAGTGAGCCTGATGGCGACTGAGAAAGATCAATCCCTTCTTGCGGAAAGCACGATGCCGCGCGGTGAACTTTGCACCCGAACCCTTGCCATGCCCGCCGATACCAACCCGAGTGGCGATATTTTCGGTGGTTGGCTGATGTCGCAGATGGATATCGCCGGTGGCGTGATGGCAAGTCAGGTCGCCGAAGGGCGTGTTGCGACCATCGCAGTGGACGGCATGACGTTCCATCGCCCGGTTTATGTCGGCGATACAGTTTGCGTTTATGGCGACATCGAGAAGATCGGCAATACATCGATTGTGCTGCATCTCGAATCCTGGGTGCTCCGCCGCAATCAACCGCCACGCATCAAGGTGACCGAGGCGACATTTACCTTTGTCGCGATTGACGCCGAAGGTCGGCCGCGCCCGGTACGCAAGGATGAGGCAGACGCCTAAGCCCTCGCGAGATCAAATTCAGGAGCCCCGCCATGCAGAGCCGCACTGTGTCCACGCTGTTGACCCGTCTGGTTCTTGTCTGCGGGGCTTTGTTGTTTCCCATGCTAGCCGACGCGGGCGAGGCCGATTTGGTTGCCGCCAAGGTGACCAAGACCGGCGCAGATACCTATCGGTTTGATGTGACCGTGGCGCATGAGGATACCGGTTGGGATCATTATGCCAATGTCTGGCAGGTGATCGGGCCGGATGGCGTGATCATTGGGGAACGGGTTCTGGCCCATCCACATGTCAATGAGCAGCCCTTTACCCGTTCTCTATCCGGTGTGACGATCCCACCCGATATCACAGGTGTTACACTCAGGGCCGGTGATCTGGTGCACGCATTTGGCGGTGCAGAGTTAAGGATCGAACTGCCTGTTGAGGCTGGGCAATCTGTGACGGTTTCAAATTAGATCGAAACCTCTGCCCAAGTCCCCGGGCCGAAGCCCGGGGCAGAGTGTAGCACGTTGTTACCAGCTTGCCTTGGCAACACGCATGAAGTTTTCACCCATGATTTTATTGACGTCATCGGGCGAATAACCAATCGAAATCAGGGCATCTGCAAGGGCAGGGAGCTTGCGCGGATCGAACACCGCAGCACCACCTGCGCCGGGGCCGTAGCCACTGGCGGCGGGCCAATAGAAGTCCTTGTCGACGCCATCCGGGAAGTCGTTGGTGCCGGCGACCGATGGCATGGTATCAAGCCCGATGCCGACATGATCAACCCCGACCAGATCAACCGCATATTTGATGTGGCGGATCATGTCAGGGACTTCGGGCGCGTTTTTGGATTTAATGAAGCGCTGGAATCCGCAGATGCCGATCACGCCACCGGTATCGGCACAGGCCTTGATCTGTTCATCGTCGATGCAGCGTTCATGACCGCCCAATTCCTTGGGGTTGGCGTGGCTGAACACGACCGGCTTGGATGAGACCCGCATGATATCAAGCGAGCTTTGCCGCCCGGTGTGGGAGCAATCCATGATCATGCCGCTGGTGTTCACGGCCTTGACCATTTCAACACCCAGATCGGTCAACGGGATATCGACATCGTGACAGCCGCCGGAGACCGAGTTGTTGCGGTTATAGGCAAAGTGGATCTGCTTCACACCCAGCTTGGCAAAGACCGGCACCATTTCGGGCATGTCCTGGAGCATGACCGAGCCTTCAAGATCAAACCCGACGCCCAGCAGGCCCTTGGATTTGGCAATCGCCAGATCATCAAAGCTTTCGATCTGCATGTATTTGTCGGGGTTGGCGGCGATCTTGGCGCGGAAGGCGGCGATCACGCGCAGGATATGGGCAACGCTGTTCATATCCATGCCGACATTGACACAGACATAGTCGATGTGACCGGCAACATAGGTATCAAGCAGGTCTATCGGCGTCTTTTCATCAAGCGGCAGGCAGGCATGCGCATCCCACGTGAAAGACGGGATATGCCGACGTTGGTAATTGGCAAGTTTGCTGTCGGCCGGGGCGAAGGGTGTTGCGAAGCTCAGTGTGGTGGCGGAAGTCATGGTGTCTCCGTTCAGTCCCAGTCGACAAAGCTGTCGACAACGGCGCGGTCATAGCCGCCGGCAGCCTTGTAAAGCTGTTGCGAATAGGGATGTTCAAGTCTGCCATCTGCCAGTTGACTTGCAGTGGCGCGTTCAACAATACGGCCATGGTTCATAATGGCAATATCGTCGCACATATGGGCCA
This sequence comes from Thalassospira sp. UBA4513, assembly GCF_002388495.1. Classification (NCBI taxonomy): domain Bacteria; kingdom Pseudomonadati; phylum Pseudomonadota; class Alphaproteobacteria; order Rhodospirillales; family Thalassospiraceae; genus Thalassospira; species Thalassospira sp. UBA4513. Next base: position 5,469 of record NZ_DGMR01000011.1, on the reverse strand, counting down.
CCACGGCGAGGTCGTGACTGACCATGATGTAAGTCAGGCCAAGTTCCCGGCGCAAGCGTGACAGAAGATTAAGCACTTCGGCCTGAATAGATACATCAAGGGCCGAGGTCGGCTCATCAAGCAGCAAAATCTTGGGTTCAAGGATCAGGGCGCGGGCAATCGCAACACGCTGGCGCTGCCCACCGGAAAGCTGGTGCGGATAGCGGAAGCGGAACGAGTTATCGAGCCCGACCTGTTCAAGGGCCTGCACCACGCGGGCATCGGAATTGCCAAGCCCGTGAATATTGACCGGTTCGGTCAGGATGCGGTCAATGGTATGGCGCGGATGAAGCGATCCGAACGGGTCCTGAAACACCATCTGCACAAGGCGATAGAATGTCTTGTCGCGTGTGGGGCCAAGTTCCTTGTTGTTGACCAGAATTTCACCTTCCCAGTCATCGACAAGGCCGGTGATGGTACGAAGAACGGTTGATTTGCCTGATCCCGATTCACCAACAAGGCCGAAGGACCCGTTTTTCGGAACCTTGATGTCGACATCCTTGAGAACGTGGTTGTCGTCAAACCAGGCATTGAGTTTGTTGATTTCAATCATGTGTCTACCCCTTAACCTTCGGCCCAGCTTGCTTCGCGTTCAAGGATCGGCAGATCAGAATGATCGCCATCCATTTTCGGCAAGCAGTTCAAAAGTCCCTTGGTGTAGGGGTGTTTGGCTTCGTGCAGGGCAGAGGCCTTGATTTCTTCGACCACGTGGCCCTGATACATTACCAGCACACGGTCGCAGAAGCTTGAAACCAGTTGCAGGTCGTGACTGATGAAAATCAGCGCCATGCCACGATCCCGTACCAGATCATCAAGGATCGCCATCACCTGAAGCTGCACAGTGACATCAAGGGCCGAAGTCGGTTCATCGGCAATGATCAATTCAGGATCAGGGATCAGCATCATGGCGATCATGACGCGCTGTCCCATACCACCGGATACTTCATGCGGGTAGGAGTTAAACACGCGCTCTGGATCGCGGATTTTAACCGCATCAAGCATATCAATCGCGCGGTGGCGGGCTTCCTTGGCGTTGACCTTATGGTGTTCGCGGTAGGCTTCGATGATTTGATCGCCAATGGTCATGACAGGGTTCAGTGAATATTTTGGGTCCTGCATGATCATGGAAATGCGCGCACCGCGTACCTTGCGCCATTGTTTGGGCGTCAGGTTTGCCAGATCGACATCATGGAAGGTCATTTGATCAGCGGTAATTTTACCGTTGGCCGCCGTCAGACCAAGTATGGCGCGCCCGGTCTGGGATTTACCAGACCCGGATTCGCCCACAATTCCAAGCCGTTCGCGACCGAGATCAAACGACACACCACGCACTGCATGCACATCCCCCTTGGGCGTGTTGAAGGTAACTTCGAGGTTTTTGACCGACAGAAGGGTTTCATTGGACATGATCAATCGCCTCCACGCGGGTCAAGTACATCACGCAGGCCATCACCCAGAAGGTTAAAGCCAAGGCTGACGATGAAAATGGCGATACCCGGGACTGTGGCAACCCACCATTGTTCAAGCAGGAACTGACGACCCTCAGAAACCATTGCCCCCCATTCCGGCATCGGTGGCTGTGCACCAAGACCAAGGAAGCCAAGACCGGCTGCAATCAGGATCATGCCCGCCATATCAAGGGTCACACGGACAACAAGCGAGCTCATGCACATTGGCATGATGTGACCGGTAATCAGGCCCAGGTTCGATGTGCCCTGAAGACGGGCGGCTTCGATGAAGTCGGATTTGCGCACCGTGATGGTTTCAGCCCGTGCGATACGGGCATAAGGCGGCCATGCGGTAATCGCAATGGCAAGAATGGCGTTCTCCAAGCCCGGTCCAAGAGCGGACACAAAGGCCAGTGCCAGGATCAGTTTCGGGAAAGCCAGAAAGATATCGGTGATGCGCATCAGGGTGGCATCGATCCAGCCGCCAAAGAATCCGGCAGCTGTGCCAACCAGCAGGCCGACCGGGGCTGCAGTGATGACAACAAGGGCGACGATCAAAAGGGTGTATTGCGCACCATAGATCAGACGCGACAGAATATCGCGGCCCAGCTGATCCGTGCCAAACCAGTGTTCGGCACCGGGTGGTTGGATACGATTGGCAAGGTCAGCTGCCAGCGGATCATAAGGGGCCAGAAGCGGGGCAAAGATCGTTACCAGAATAAGGCCAATCACGATCGAAAGGCCGATCATGGCAAGTTTGTTTTCGGTGAACTTGACCCAGCCAAGCCAGGCACGTCCGCATTTTGCCTGCCAGCGCGATTTTGGCGTATCGGATGTCAGCCATTGTTTCAGGCCGGTTTGCGAAACTTGTGTTTGTGTTGTCATGATTATCTCCGCGCTCTGGGGTCGAGCAGGCGGTAAAGCACGTCAGAAAGCATATTCACACCGATAAAGACCGCACCGACCACAATCGTGCCACCGAGAACCGCATTCATGTCGGCATTGAGCAACGAGTTGGTGATGTAAAGACCAAGTCCCGGCCATGCGAAGATGATTTCGGTCAAAACCGAACCTTCAAGCAGGTTAGCGTATGACAGCGCAATCACGGTCACCAGTGGCACCATGACGTTGCCAAGGGCGTGGCGCCAGATGATGCGATGTTCGGAAATGCCTTTGACCCGAGCGGTCAGGATGTATTCCTGACTCAGCTGTTCGAGCATGAAGGAACGCGTCATGCGGGCGATATAGGCCAACGAGAAATAAGCCAGGATCGATGCAGGCAGAACAATGTGCGAGACAGCGTTCCAGAACAGGTCCATGTCGCCTTCGATCAGAGTATCAACCAGCATAAGACCGGTGGTAGGTTCGATATAGTCGAGATAGAACGAATCAAGGCGTCCTGGACCCGCGACCCAGTCGAGCTTCATGTAAAATACCAGAAGCCCCATCAGACCCAGCCAGAAGATCGGCATGGAATAGCCAGCAAGGCCGATCACGCGAACCATATGGTCGGGCCATTTGCCCTTGTTGATGGCGGCAAAAACGCCAGCGGGAATGCCCAGAACAACACCGATAATGGTTGCAATGGTTGCCAGTTCAAGGGTGGCCGGGAAGACACGCTTGATGTCATCGAGCACGGTGTTGGATGTCAGCACCGATTGGCCGAAGTTACCCTGCAGTACGTTGGAAATATAGATAAAGAACTGCTGCCAAAGCGGCAGGTTAAGCCCCATTTCTTCGCGCACGCGGTTGTACGTGCTTTGCGATGCATGATCGCCAACAGCGGCCAGCACCGGATCAATCGGCAAGACGCGACCGATCAGGAATGTGACAAACAGCAGGCCAAAAAATGTAATGGCAAGCGAGAATACCAGCCGCAGGACAGTTCCCGTCGGGCCGGAAGCGAAACGGGCGCGGTTGCGCCCGTCCCGTTTTTTGCGTTTAACAGCGGACATTACGACCGTTGTCTCCTTCGTCGAGATTAGTCTTTGGTGACATAACGATAATAGTTGTTATCGAATGACGGACCGAGGACGAAGTTGTTCACGTTGCCGCGCATGGATGCGATCTCGGTTTCCTGGAACATGATCACGAACGGACCATTTTCCAGAACTGCTTTCTGAAGATCGACATACATCGCAGCACGTTTCGCATCGTCGCGTTCCAGCGTGGCGGCATCGGTTTTTGCCGTCAAGTCACCGGCATCCCACGAGTTGCGCCAAGCGAGCGGCTTGGCAGCGGCATCGTCGGAGTTGTCCGGGTTCCATGCAAAGGTCGATGCGTTGGTGTGCGGATCCTGATAGTCCGGACCCCAGCGACCGATATAGATATCGTGCTGACGGGCGCGGTATTTGGTCAGGGTCTGTTTGCCATCACCCGGAATGATTTCCAGATTGATGCCAGCCTGTGACCAGGTCGCCTGGATCGACTGAGCCATCGCCATGATCGCGGTGGTGTTACGGGTGTCCATGGTTACGCTGAACCCGTCCGGATAGCCGGCCTCGGCCAGAAGGGCCTTGGCTTTTTCGACATCCAAGGAATAGGGGTTCTCGTTATATGCGCCCAGGAAACCTTCAGGCAGGAAGGCCTGATGGATCTGCGAACGACCAGCCAGGATGGTTTCGGAAATGCCTTTGTAATCGACAAGGTATTTCAGAGCTTCGCGGACTTTCGGATTCGACAGATATTCGTTTTTCTGCGACAGACCGAGATACCACAGCGCACCTTTGCCCTTGGACATCATCTTGATGTCGTCATTGTCAGAAATGGCAGCCAGCTGATCGGCTTCGAGGTTACGGGCAATATCGATATCGCCTTTTTCAAGGAGGAGCTGCTGAGCTGCGGCTTCCTTGACGCTCTGGATAATCACGCGCTTCATTTCTGGCGCGCCATCCCAGTAATCTTCGTTGCCGGTTAGGCTAAGGCTTTCGCCCGCAGTCCACTTGTTCAGTTTGAACGGGCCGGAACCGGCATAGTTGGTTTTGAGCCACTCATGGCCAAGGTCGCCGTCCACTTCATGGGCAAGGACTTCTTCCTTGTCGACAACCGAGCCAACGCCAGCGGTCAGGCAGTACAGCACGAAGCTTGGTGCGTAAGGCTTGTCGACTTCCATGACCAGCGTGGAATCGTCGGTGGCGTAGATCTTTTCCTTGACGTTGTCGGCGGTGAAACCGAACTGGCCCAGAATGAAGGCCGGCGACTGATCCAGCAGGATCACGCGCTGCAAGGAGAAGGCCGCGTCTTCGGCGGTCAGCTCGTTGCCAGAGGCAAAGGTGATGCCGTCACGAATTTTGAAGGTAAAGGTCTTGCCGTCTTCGGAGACATCCCAGCTTTCGGCAACGACGCCATAGATCTTCGACACATCGTCATTGTCGAAACCGATCAGGCGATCATAGGTGTTACCGGCATATTCAGCGCCCGAGAATTCGAAAATCTGAGCCGGGTCGAGCGTGATGATGTCATCAATGGCAAAAGCCATGACCAAAGCATTTTTCGGCGTTTCGGCCTGTGCCATCATAGGTGCGGTCGCGAGCGCGGTCCCCATGACCAGCCCTGCAATAAATTTGCGCATGATGCGCCTCCCGATTGTTGTTGTGGGACTGCAGGCCAATGCGTGGACTGATCGGCTATCGAAAGGGAGGGCCAAAACGAGACGGGCTCAGCTTTATAACCATCCGGAGTTCTATCGACGCCTTCAGGCCCTTATAATTGCGGGGCGGCCTGCAGGTTCGCTTAGTGCATGTGGAGCTGAGCATAATTTATACGATTAATCAATGACCAGTCGGTCAGCAATGCTGTCTAAATCAGCAAATGGCACAACTTTCCCGAAAATGGATTTCTTAAGGTTGTGTGACGTATTGGTGAATTTACCCACGCGGGTGGCGCGGTGTTTTTACGCCGGGGTTTGGCCTTAGAAACAAAAAAGCGCCAGCGAAAAATCGCGGCGCTTATTTTGTACGTCATTCCCAATCAGGGAGGGAAT